>JANSYR010000002.1:0-300845 GCA_024742285.1 bacterium
CCGGGAATCTCCAGAAGAGCCTTCAGCGCTTGTCGTCCGGTCTCCGCATCACGCGGGCGGCGGACGACGCAGCAGGCCTCGCGATCTCGGAAGGGTTCCGAGCCGACATCCGCTCGATCGGTCAGGCCCAGCGGAACGCCAACGACGGCATCTCGCTGCTGCAGGTCGGTGAAGGCGCGCTGAACGAGGTGAGCTCGATCCTGATCCGTCAGCGCGAGCTGGCAATCCAGGCGGCCAACGGCACGCTCGGCAGCAGCGAGCGGACGACCCTGGACAACGAGTTCCAGGACCTGGTCTCGGAGATCGATCGGATCGCGGCGGTGACCTCGTTCAACGGGACCAGCATCCTGGAGTCCGGCGCGTCGACGACGTTCCAGATCGGCGTCGATGCGACGGCCGACGACCGGATCACGGTCAGCGCGGTGGACGGTCGAGCTTCGTCGATCGGTCTGCTTCGGAGCACGGGAAACTACGGTGGCATCACCACGGTGGAGAGTGCTCAGAACACGCTCGGCCTGATCGACGCGGCGATCTCGAACGTCGCTTCGCTTCGGGCGAGCTTCGGTACGGTGCAGAATCGGCTCGAGTCGTCGATCCGGTCGCTGGCGGTCGCGCAGGAGAACACGTCGGCCGCGGAATCGCGGATCCGCGACGTGGACTTCGCGAGCGAGACGGCGGAGCTGACCCGGAACCAGGTGCTCCAGCAGGCGGGCATCTCGGTCCTGGCGCAGGCCAACGTCTCCACCCAGAGCGCGCTCTCGCTCCTCGGCTAGTCCGCCGTTCGATCGACGCGCCGCCGTCTTCCCGATTCGAGAAGGCGGCGGCGCGTGGATCGTGCCGGTTCTTCGAAGAGTTCCGCTACAGACAGAGCGGGAGTCCACCGACACGGTGCACAGGGAGCGCGACCGCTCCACTTGGACGTCGTAGAGAGAAGGGAATCGTTTGGGCGCTCGATATCGTGAGATGGAGATCAAAACGGCGACTCCCGAGATGGTCATCGTCAAGCTCTATGAGGGAGCGATCCGATTCCTCGGGCAGGCGAAGACTTGCCAGGCGGAAGGCAACGTCTCCGGACGAGCCACGGCGATCGCGAAGGCCCTGGCCATCGTGGGCGAGCTCCAGCAAAGCCTGAACCTCGAGGAGGGCGGTGAGATCGCTCGAAACCTCGATTCTCTCTACTTCTACGTGACGGATCGGCTTCTCGAAGCCAACGTGCGCGGCACGGCACAACCCCTGGATGAAGCCTCGGGTGTTCTCTCTACGCTGAACGAAGCGTGGGTCGAGATCTCGAAGCGGCCTGCTCCCGCCGCCAGCGGAAGTGCCGAGGCGTCCGCTTAGCGGTTCGCACGCTCGGGGGCGGATCGGACGTTCGTTTCGATCCCGCGTTGAAACCCCCGATTGCAGCCTGAAAGGCTGCCCGGCAGAATCTGCCGCCTAACGTCCACAGCTTGCGCGAGAGCTGCGTTTCGTTGGCATCGTCCTTGCTCTTGTCTCCGGCGTGGCATGGACGAAAGCGCGGCCCGCGCTCGAGGGCAACGACAAGCAGATTCTCGGCTCGGCGCCGAAGATCCTGGTGACCGGGGGCACTGGCTCCTTCGGACAGGCCTTCGTACGCCGGATCCTCGCTTCGACGCCGGATTGCACGATTCGCGTCTACAGCCGGGACGAACTCAAACAGTACGACATGGCGGCGAGCCTGGGCCACGATCCCCGGGTTCGCTTCTTTCTCGGTGACGTCCGGGATCGTGATCGGCTGGAACGTGCGATGCACGGCATCGATCTCGTGGTGCACGCGGCGGCGCTCAAGCACGTCCCGATCTGCGAGTTCAATCCCGCCGAGGCGGTCAAGACCAACATCCTGGGTTCCCAGAACGTGGTCGACGCCGCGATCGATGCGGGGGTGCGCCGGACCGTCGCGCTCTCGACGGACAAGGCCGTCAATCCCGTGAATCTCTATGGGGCGACGAAGCTCTGCGCAGAGAAGCTCTTCGTGCACGGCAACGTGTACGCCGGCTCGCGGGACATCCAGTTCGCCTGCGTCCGCTACGGGAACGTGATGGGGAGCCGCGGCAGCGTCATCCCGCTCTTCCAGAAGCAGGCGCCGACGGGTGTCCTGACCCTGACCGACCGTCGGATGACGCGCTTCTGGCTCTCCCTCGACTCCGCCGTCGATCTCGTCCTCCACGCGGTCGGCGAGATGCAGGGCGGCGAGATCTTCGTGCCGAAGATTCCGAGCATGCGAATCGTCGACCTCGCCCGCGCGATCGCGCCCACGGCGTGCATCGAGGAGGTGGGGCGTCGCCCCGGCGAGAAGCTCCACGAAGTGCTCCTCACCGCCGAGGAGTCGCGCAACACGACGGACTGCGGGCGTCACTACGTGGTGCGCCCGGACTCGGGCTCCGTACCCGAGCCGACCGTAGCGGGGCGCGCCCTCCTGGATGGCTTCGCCTACTCGAGCGATGCGAACGACGACTGGATGAGCGTGTCGGATCTGCGTGCCTTCGTCGCCGACCAGTCGACCGCTGGTGCGCCGGGACCGGCGCGCCCGAACGGCGCCGCGGCGGTCCAGGAGACGCCGTGATTCCGTACTGCCAGCACGAGATCCGGGACGCCGATGAAGAGGCCGTCTCGAAGGTGCTGGGTTCTTCGAGGTTGACCCAGGGGCCCGCGGTCGCAGGCTTCGAGCGATCGCTCTGCGATCGGATCGGGGCCGCGCATGCGGTCGCCGTATCGAGTGGCACGTCCGCACTCCAGGTGGCGCTCGCAGCCCTCGGCGTCGGCGCAGGTGACGAGGTGATCGTTCCCTCGCTGACCTTTCTGGCGACCGCGAACGCGGTGCTGCTGAATGGAGCGACGCCCGTCTTCGCGGACATCGATCCAGAGACGTTGATGCTCGACCCGGAGGACGTCGCGCGTCGTGCCGGACCACGGACGCGCGGCGCGATTCTTGTCCACTACGCGGGGCATGCGGGAGACGTGGGTGCGTTGCGTGCCGCGCTCGGGCCGGGACGCTTCGTGATCGAGGACGCTTGCCACGCGCTCGGCGCGGAGGATCACGGAGAGCCGATCGGCACCCGATCCGAGCTCGCCTGCTTCTCGTTCCATCCCGCCAAGCACATCACGACCGGGGAGGGCGGGGCGATCCTCACGCGTCGCGACGATCTGGCCGCCGCCTGCGTTCGCTTGCGCGAGCACGGGGTCGAACGGAGACCGCAGGCCCACCGCGGCCTCGGCCTCCCCGAAGCGCTTCGCGCGGAGGAGACCGGAACCTGGGTCTACGAGATGCACGCGCTCTCGGCGAACCACCGTCTACCGGACCTGGGCGCGGCGCTCGGAACGAGCCAGCTCTCGAGGCTCGACGACAACCTGGCCCGGCGGCGTGAGATCGCGGATCGCTACCGGGGAGCCCTGGAAGCGGACGCGCGGATTCGTCTCCTGTCGGAGCGGCCCCAGACGCGATCGGCGTGGCATCTCTATCCGATCCGTCTTCGCGAAGGGGAGCGCGCGTCGATCCATGCGCGAATGCACGAAGACGGGGTCGGGGTCCAGGTCCACTACATCCCGATCCACCTCCAGCCCTGGTACCGGGAACGATTCGGAACGCGGTGGGGCGACCTGCCGGCGACCGAGGCGGCGTACCTGAACCTGCTGTCGATGCCGATGTTCCCGACCTTGTCGCGAAGCGACCAGGACCGATCGATCGAGGCGCTCCTTCGCGCGCTGGAGAGCACGTCGGGATGAAGCCGCTCCGTCTCTTCACGGCCTTCCACGGAAACCTCGATTTCTCGGCGCTGCCCGAGGCGGATCGACCGTTCGTCCTGGCGCGATGCTACTGGCCGCTTCTCCGGCTCCCGGAAGAGCTCGGGATCCCGATCGGATTCGAGCTGAGCGCGCGCACCCTGGAGATCCTCGAGAGCGAGGATCCGGACTGGGTCAAGCGATTCCTGCGGCTCTCGGAGAGCGGGTTGATCGAGCCGATCGCTTCCGGGCGCGCGCAGATCGTGGGTCCCCTCGCGCCGACGGAGATCAATCGACTCAACCTCAAGCTCGGAGCGGAGCGCTACGAGCAGATCCTCGGGAAGACCCCGCGGACCTGGCTGGTGAACGAGCAGACCTGGTCCGACGGACTCGCGCCGCTCTACCACGAGGCCGGCGCCGAGCGTCTCGTCATGGAGTGGAACAACCCGGCCGCGCGCCGGAGGGAACTCCGGCCGCTGCGCTGCCGGCCGGCCCGCCTCCGCGTCGCCGAAGAGCGAGGGCCGGTCCTGCTCTGGAACGACTCGATCGTCTTCCAGAAGGTGCAGCGCGTCGCCCATGGCGAGATTCCGGAGCAGGACCTCCGTGACTACGTCGAGCGCCTGCGATCGGGCGGCGGGGCGGTTGCGCTCTGTCTGTACGGGGGCGACGTCGAGATCTTCGACTACCGGCCCTCGCGTCGCCTGCCTGGAGGCGATTCGGGGCTGGAGATGGAACGACTGCTCGCGCTCTTCGAGCATTTCGCCGGGCAAGAGGGCTACGAGTTCGTGCTGCCCGGAGACGTCCCGGAGCCGGGGAGCGAGCTCGATCCCGTCGCGCTCGGGTCCGCGGAGGACCCGCTGCCCTGCAAGAAGCAGCCTCGGTACAACCCGACCCGGTGGGCCGTCTCCGGTCGCGATGGGCTCGGGATGAACACGCGTTGCGAAGCGCTCCTGCGGAGCGAGCGCGTCGTTCGACGGCTCTCCGCCGATCGGCGCGGTAGCGTGTCGGGGCGAGATCTCGTCGACCTCTGGCGCAGCGACTTCCGCACCCGCGCGACGGAAGAGAAGATCCGAAGCTTCGAGTCCGGTATCGGACTCGCGCAGGCCAGGAGTGACGAGCGACTCGGGAAGCTCGTGCCGCCGTTGGCAGAGGGCGAAGACATCGTCGTGATGCATCCGGGCACGCGTGCCTGGCAGGGGTCGCCCGTCGAGATTCCGCTGCGCTTCCCGCCGGGCCGACATTTCAACGCGAGCGTCGTGGTCCGGGACGGACCGCCCCTCGCGGGCGCCGATCACCAGATCGACGTGCTCTCCCGCCATCGCGACGGGAGTCTTCGTGAGGCGACCCTCGTCGTCTCGCCCAGGCTCGAGTCCGGTGAGCGGTGGGGGTTGGCCGTGGTCTCGAACGACGAAGGTCCTTCGCCGGACGAGGTCGAACCCGACGTCTACGAGATCGCGACCGAATCGGTTCGAGCGAGCTTCGTCGCCCACCGCGGTGGGGCGATCGAGGGCCTGGTCTTTCCGGAGCTCGGCGACGAACCGCTGCTCGGGACGATTCCGCACGGCTACTTCGACGCGATCGAGTACACGCCGGACTTCTACAGTGGACACATCGTCGCGCTGACCGAGCACGCGGAGAAGAAGACGGATCTCTCGCCTGTGAGTCTCACCTACCGACGGCAGAGCTCGGGACCGGTCCGCGTCGAGCTCGAAGCCTGCTTCGAGTCGACCTTCGGTCCCTGGCGCAAGCGCTATCGGATCTATCGAGGCTGCTCGCGGGTCGACATCATCCACGATCTCTCCTTCCACGACGCGCGTCTCGCGAGCCTTCGCCTCGGGACGATCACCCTTCGGCCGAGCGCCTGGGATCGGTCGAGCCTGCGATACGGGACCGTCAACGGGGGGGCGGGCATCGAGTGGCGGAGCCTGCCCGAAGGCGCTCGGATCAGGCAGTCGGAGGCGGTCTCCGCTTCCGTGACCGCGACCTCGTGCCTCGGCGCGACCGAGGGCTGGGTGGCCATCGCGGACCAGGCCCGCGGGCTGCTCGTCAGCACGGACCGGGGTCGCGCCGCCGTCGTGCCGCAGCTCGACTTCGAGGAGGTCGACGGCGAGTTCTTCCTTCGGCTCGGTCACACCGCGGCGGAGTGTGACGAGACCCGCGCGAGCTTCCTGCGCGGTCGACTCTCGTTCGGCTTCGCCATCGAGGCCTTCGATCCGAGCGACGGCGCGGTGATCGAGCAGGCCCGAACGCGGCAGCAGGGACTCATCTATCGAACGGAGCACGACGTTGGAATCACGAGCGGTCTTTGATCGAAACCTGGCGGCGCTCCGAAAGCGCAGCATCGACCTCGCGGAGGCCCTCGCAGAGGCGTCGACGGACGCGATCGTCGAGGAGACCGGACCGCGGGGGGCGCGGGTCTTCGTCCAGGAGGGCGTGCGGCTCGGCTCGGCCTACGACCCGGTCCAGGAGGGCGCTCAGATCGCCGAGCAGATGGCGGACGAGCCTGCGGACGTCATGGTCGCCGTCGGCTTCGGAATGGGCGAACAGTTCGCGCCCTATCTCGAGCGGAATCCCGCGACGCTGATCATCTACGAACCGTCGCTCCCTCGTCTGAAGGCGGCGCTCCACCGCATCTCCATCGCCGACCTGGTCACGAACCACCGGGACCTCTACTTCGCGCACGACCGCGTATCGCTCACGCGCTTCCTCACGGCACGCTACTCGCCGGGGCTGCGGATGCGGGTCTTCCCGCATCCGGCGGTGCTAAGGCTCGATTCCGCCGCCGTCGCGGAAGCGGTGAAGGCGACGCGCGACGCGAAGGAGGTCGTCGACGTCCAGCGCCTCACGTCGATCGAGATGCTTCTCCCCTGGGCGAACGTGACCGCCCGAAACGGCCGGCGGATCGCGGAGACCCCGCAGTTCGGCGTGCTCCACGATGCCTTTGCGGGCAAGCCCGCGGTGATCGTGGCGGCGGGCCCGTCCCTCGACAAGCAGCTCGATCTCCTGAGGGAGGCCCGCGACCGCGTGGTCGTGATCGGCATCGGCCAGACGACCCGCGCGTTGCGTCAGGCGGGGATCGTGCCGGACTTCGTCCACGTGCTCGAGAGCCGCGACGTGAGTCATCAGCTGACCGACGCCGGAGACACGAGCGACCTGATCGTCGCTCCCTCTGCCGACGCGGATCCCGCGATCTTCGACGTGCCGAGCCGCGCGAAGTTCACCGTGACCTCCGCCGGCGGGGCGCTCGGCGTCTGGATCGCCGAGGCGACCGGAGAGCAGCACTTCTCCATCGGCGGTGGCACCGTCGCCCAGGGCGCGGTCGGTATGGCGATGATGCTCGGCTGCAATCCGATCTCGCTGATCGGGCAGGATCTCGCTTTTTCGAACGGGCGTGCCTACGCCAAGGGGACGGCCTACGACTTCATCGAGATTACGGAGAAGGGGAATGGGAAGTTCCGATTCGACGGCATGAACGAGAAGGCCGCAATCCTGAATGAACGCGTGCCCCATCCCGAGAACGGGGGTCTGGCGGATCAGCGACTCGTCTGGGTCGACGGCTGGCAGGAAGGCGAGAAGGTCCCGACGAGAAACGCCTACGCTTCTTTCCTCGAACAGTACCGAGAGATCGGCCTCGGCTTCCGAGCACGAGGGATCTCCTTGATCAACTGCACGGAGGGCGGCGCCCGAATCCCCGAGATCGAACATCGAACCTTTCGTTCATTCGTAGACGAGTTCGCGACGGAGCCCCTGGGCGCGCGCCAGCGTATTCTCGAGATCCATGATTCGGTGCCGCGTTGGGGCCTCGCCGACTACGCGGACGCGCTCTCCGACGCCCGTAAGCTGCTCGACAAGCTGGACGAGGAAGCGAAGAAGGGGGCCCGGTTCGCGAAGCGTGCCGAGGATCGTCTCGTCGCTGCGCGGAACGACCAGCAACGGGTGGAGGTCCTGCGACGTCTGGCACGGCACGAGAAGCGGGTGCGGACCCGGCTCGATCGCGCGCCCTGGCTCGACATGTTCGTTCAGCCCGAGATCTACAACGCGATCACGGCGGTTCGACGAACGGAGCGCCAGGATCCGACCGACGAGGAACTCGTCAGGGAGTCCATCTACCTCTTCGAGGCAGCGCGCAAGGGCATCGCCCGTGCGCGGGATTGGTTCGAGCTCTTCGAGGCGTCGTTCGAGGTCGAGACGCCGTCCGCGGGCGCGGGACGAGCGCCTTCGACGAAGGCGCCCACGCCGATCGCGGGAGGCCCGGCCGCTTCGCCGCCGGCCTGACGTCCTCGCTCGGCGCGGAGCGAGCGCTTCGGAAATGGCGCGGGAATTCTGCGCGTCGGGCGCGTCGATTCAACCCGGCGGGGTCGTCGCCTCGTGGTGGCGCAGGCGGGGCCAGGGAGCGCGGAGGGCGAGCTCGGTCTCGATGCGCGCGAAGATTCTCGTGACACCCTCTCCGTCGCCGAGGGCGTCCCGCGCCCGCGCAGCGCTCGTGGTCCGCCACGTCTCGTCGCGCAAGGCGTCGACGATGTGAACCGAGATCGCCGTCGGGTTCAAGCGACGCGCGGCCGCCAGCGCGCGGCCGAAGCCGCGCGAGGCGAGGTCCCGTGCCGCGCCCCGATCGTGGTCGTGGTGGGGGATCGTCAGGAACGGGGTCGCGTGCCAGGCGAGCTCGGTCACCGAAGTTCCGAAGCCGACGATCGCGAGGAGCGCCGACCGCATGCGATCCGCCATTCCGAACGCGTCGAGACCCCGATGGACCCGGCAGCCCGCGGCCTCGAGAATGGACGCGTCGCGGTCCGCCGGATCCTCGAAGGAGGGGCCGAAGACGACGTCGACCTGGAGCGCGCGGAGCCCCGACCCGGCTCGAGCGAGTGCCCGGACGGCGTCGCGGGCGGCGAGACCGACCACCGGGCCGGCCCGGTGCGGATCCGATCCGCCCAGGGTGACGAGAAGGGAATGCCTCTCGTCGGACGGGGAGGTCGCGTGCGCGCGGTGGGCGTCCGAGAGGATTGCGTAGCGCGGCCCGGAGAGGAGCGCGAAGCCCTGCGCGTCCGTCGCGCCGGAGGTCTCGCAGCGACCGTGGTGGAGGCCGGGCAGCACGCGCCAGCCGCGCGGGCTCGCGGACGTGATCGCGTAGGGGCGTTCGTCGTCGATCAGGATCGGGCGCACGCCGAGGCCGGCGAGGTGTTCGAGCAGGGTGCCCTTGTCGTACGGCGCGTCGAGCGAGACGAGCGGCGCGAAGCGATCGGAAGCCGGGTCGAAGGGCCGGGCTTCGAACCCGCTCGTCTCGAGCCAGACCCGGTGCGCGACGGCGTCGCCGTCGACGAGTCCGCGGACGGACCAGCCGCGCCGGGCGGCCTCGCGCGCGAGTCGCGCCGATCGGACGACGTGTCCGAGTCCGAGCTCCCGCCCGCCACTCGCGACGAAGTCGATCGGCAGCGCGCTCATCGGGTCAGCGGCGACCAGGTATGGCGGAGCGGACGCAGAGGGCGGAGCCCGTCCGAGGGGTCGGCCCGCCAGGACCGCTCCTCGCTCTCGACGTTCGCCGGCTCCTTTCGTGCCTGTCCCTCGGCCCGGAAGCCGGTCTGGACCCGCTCGATCGTTTCCTGGATGTCGTAGGGGAGCCAGCAATGACCGCTCTCGAACTCGTCGCCCTCGCCCTCGAGGTCGAGGTGGAATTCGATCATCGTGGTCGGATGCGCGTGGGCCGCGCGGAACATCACGCCCGGGTCGACCGTGTGATCCGACCAGCCCGCCCGGATCGAGACGCCGTCGAAGACGGCGTCGAGGGCAGCGAGGCTGTCGATCGCGGCGAGGTTCGCCTCCGCCGCCGGGGCCGGGTAGCCCGACACGCAGTGGAGGAGGGTGAGGTCGCGCCCGCCCGCACGTTCGATCACACGGGCGGCGTGGGCGACCTCGTCGAGGGTCGCCATCCCGGTGGAGAGCACGAGGGGCAGGCCCGTGCGTGCGCAGGCTTCGAGCAGATCGTCCCAGAGAAGCTCGTAGGACGCGATCTTGAGGAAGTCGACGAAGGGGGACAGCGCGGTGACCGCGTCGAGATAGAAGGGCGTGCATCCGAAGGCGACGCCCCGTTCCCGACATCGGTGGGCGATCGGCGCCAGGAAACGTTCCGGGAGCTCCCAACGCCGGCGGGCGCGATGGGTCGCGCTCTGGCGGAGGATCTCCGGCGCAAAGAGCTCGTCGATCCGGAAGAGCTGGAACTTCACCCCGTCGCAGCCGATCTCGGCCGCACGGTCGACGAAGCGCAGGGCACGCTCGAGGTCGCACTGATGGTTGCTCGACACCTCGGCGACGAACCGGGGCGCGGTGGAGAGCGGGCTCGGGTCGGCAGAATCGTCCGTCCGGGTGTTTCGATCTGAATGCATGGATTTCATCTCGCAATCGGGTTTCGGCTTCGAGCGCGTTCTGGACGCGCGCGGAGAAGACTCCCCTGCGTAGTGCAAGGCGTGTACCGGGATCAGGAACGATCTCGCGCGCGCAGGAGCTGCGATCGTCCGAGCCGGTGCGCTTGGCATCGGGATTGCTGTTTCGAGTGCTAGGACCCGCGGCTGCACGCCGGCGGGTCGGGAGGCACCGAAGCGATGGACCTGATTCTCAATGGCGAACCGCAGCGACTCGACACGTCCGAGTGCGCGAACCTCGCGGAGCTCGTCACGATGGCCGAGACCGTGTCGACGAGCGGCGAGGCGTCGGTCGTCGTCGCGGTGGAGGTCGACGGGGAGGCGCTCTCGCCCGAGGCGCTCTCGGGCCTCGAACAGCATTCCCTCGACGGCGTCGGCCGGGTCGAGATCCTGCGCCGACCGACCCGGGCCGTGGCACGTTCCGTCCTCGAGCAGGGCGCGGACTATTGCGGACAGGTCCAGTCGGCGATCGGCCAGTGCGTGGTCCACTTCCGAAGCGGCCGAAGCGACCTCGGCAACGAGCTCTTCGCGGACGTGACGGATTCGCTCACGGTCCTCACGAGTATCGCCAACTCGGTCGCCTCCATCCTCGACGAGGCGGCCCAGTCCCTCGCCGACGTCCAGCGCGAGATCTACCCCTGGCTCGAAGCGCTGGTGGAGGCGCAGACGGATGCGGATCCGCTCCGGATCGCCGACCTCCTCGAGTACGAGATCACCCCCCGCATCGGCAACTGGAGCGTCGTCATGCGCGCAGCGGCTGCAAGCGTCGACCCGACCGAGGGGGATGCCCCGCTTTCGAGTTGAAACGCGCGGTGCCCAGGCCTCATCCGGTCGCGGCGGAGCACCGATAGCGGACGCTGGGATGCTTGCTTCCGGGCGCGCGCCGATGATTCGTCGCGCTTCGCCCTGATGGGGTTCATGTCATGGCAACAGGCTTGATCGGTCGCCCGACCTTCGGTGGCCTCGCCAGCGGTCTCGATACGAACGCGCTCCTCTCGGGGCTGCTCGAGATCGAGCGGATTCCCCTGAACCGACTGCAGTCGCGTCGGTCGGAGATCCAGACGCAGCGCAATCTCATGCGCGAGCTCAACAGCAAGCTCGTCACCCTGAGCGACGCTGCGAAGGCGCTCGACAACCGCAACGACACGGGCTCCGCGAACTCGGCCAGCGAAGAGTTCCTCCGCTACAGCGGAAGCTCGTCCAACGAGAACGTCGTCACGGTCAGCGCCGGATCCGGCGCCTCGCCCGGAGACATCGATGTCCTGGTCCAGGAGCTCGCGACGGGATCTCGGCGGTTCTCGACGGCCTACACGGACCCGGATGCGATCGCTCTGGCCGAAGGCACCGCGATCACGATCGCGCTCCCGAATGGTGATCCGGACGCGATCCCCGAGGTGGAGCCCACGGTGATCACGGTGACGGGCGGCGAGGGCGGCACGAGCCTCCAGAACCTCCGCGACCAGATCAACACCTCCGCGGACAACGGCAGCACGGTCCGTGCGGACGTCCTGCAGGTCTCGGACAGCGAGTTCCGCCTCGTGCTGACGTCCACGGGAACGGGAGACTCGAACAATCTGTTCGTGTCCGGTGCCCTCGCGATCGATCCAGCCCTCTCGAGCGATGCGACGAACGCGACGGTCCAGATCTTCGGTCAGACGATCGAGCGCGAGACGAACTTCATCGACGACGTGCTCACGGGCGTCACGCTCGAGCTCGTCGGCCCGGCCGAACTCGACGATGACGACGTACCCCAGTCCGAGACGTTGACGATCGGGGTCGACGTCGAAGAGATCGCGACCGGAATCGAGTCGTTCATCACCGCCTACAACGACGTCGTTTCGTTCATCGATCAGCAGTTCTCGTACAACGAGACGACGAAGACGTCGGGACCGCTCGCGGGCGATTCGACGCTCCGGGGCGTCCAGTCCCGCCTCCGCGACATGGTGAGTCGGGGATACGCCTTCGAGGCCAATCCGAACAACCCCTTCGCGCCGAGCGGAGAAGGCGCGCTCGGTGGCTCCATTACGGGAATCGGGATCACCCTCGAGAGCGGCGGACGGCTGTCCCTCGATCAGGAGAAGCTGGAGGAAGCGCTCGCGCGCGATGCGTTGTCGGTCGCCCAGTTCTTCCGCGGGAACGTTCGTTCGACGCCGGCGAACCAGGATCAGATCGATCTGGATCCCACGATCACCCCCGATCTCTACGACGAGGGCTTCGCTCAGCTCTTCGCGCAGGAGCTCGAAGGGCTCGTTCGCTCCGGCGACGGAACACTCGCGGAGCGCGAAGAGGCCTTCGAACGGAGAATCAGGACCTTCGACGACTCCATCGAGCGCTTCGAGGCGCGTCTCTCACAGCGCGAGGAGAGCCTGGTGCTCCGCTTCAGTGAGCTCGAGCGGATCGTCGCCGGGCTGCAGAATCAACAGGGCTTCCTGTCGAGCATCCCGGCATGACGCGCGAATCGAACGAACCGGACGCGACGAGCGCGGACGCGGCGGCCCTCGAGCTGCTGGCGGCGACCGAAGCGATCCATGCGGCGCTCCTCGGTGATGGGGAGATCGACGGAATCGGCGACGCCTATGATCGGCGCGAGCGCGCTTTCGAGTCGCTCCATGCTCGGATCGAGGACGAGGAGCCGCCGAAGCTCGGCCCCGCGGCGCGCGCCGCGATCCAGCGCGTGCGCGTCCTCGACGAGGCCATCCTCGAGGTCGGCTTCGCGGAGGCGACCGCGATCCGAGACGAGCGGCAGTCGTTGCGTAGGCGCCGCTCCGCGATCCAGGCTCACGCGGCCCGTGAACGCGAACAGCCGCGGGTGGTGACCGTCAAGGTCTGACACGTCGGCCCGTCCTCGGGACGGCGGCGTCGTGGGATCCGACGGACCCCGGGATTCCACTCAAGTCGGATCTTTTTCGCGACGATGTGAGGCCATGGACCCACGGTGGCTCCGCTGCCGGTGTCCTGCGCATCTCCGGGTGCGCTCTCGATGGAGACGCTGAGGGGTGTCTCCGCGAACCGGATCGCGTGGGCGTCTCGCGCCCGCCGTCGCGACCGCGCGGGATGACCTCATGTCCGAAGAAGCCGAGCCCAACGGGACGATCGTCGTGGTGGATCCCGATAGCGCTTCGCGCAACGATGCCGAAGACCTCGAGGACGAATTCGATCGCCAGGTGATCGCGATGGACTCGATGGACTTCGACACCGAGGCCTCCGAGGACGTCCTCGAGGCGTCCGTCTACATCATCTGCTGGAACCTCGGTATCCGCGCCGGCGCCGATCTGATCGAGGAAGTGCGGTCGAACCCTCGCCTCGCGGACAAGAAGATCCTCGTCGCGCTCGACGAGCCGACGCGGACCAAGGCCCGGTGGGCGATGATGCTCGGCGCCGATGCGATCTGCTCACTTCCGTACGATCCGGAAGAGGTGGGCGCGCGGCTCGAAGCCCTCGAGCAGGCCGCCTGACACGCGCGACGCCGTCGATCCAGAGGTCGGCAGAATCTGCCGCGAGGCGGTTTCGATTCGCGAGCCCCCGATTCGTTCTGAAACGCGCGCCCCCGCTCTCGCAGCGGAGAGGGCGCCGCCAGCTGGCACGACCCTTGCGATCTCTCCGGGGCGTGGACGTGGACCGGTGCGCCAGGCATCGGCCGCGACCCGCCTGGACGTCGATCCGACGTCCGAATCGGGGGGATGCATCGGAATGTGGGGGCGCACCAGCGAACGGGGCGATCTCGGCGACGGGGCCGGAGAGCGCGCGGCGAAGCCGAGTGGCGACTTCGCGTCGGGGCGCCGCGCCTACTACCGCGTCGAAGGCATCCTGCCCATCCGCCTGACGCCCCTCGCGCCCGAGGAGGTCGACGCCGCCCTCTTCGATCTCTCGATGCCGGATCCGCTGTGCGCCCCGGTCGGGGAGGGCGAGGAGGACACGCCGCTCATGGCCCGGCTCCGGCGCATCGAGGAGAAGCTCGATCTGCTGCTCGGGGTCGCCCCGATCGACGTGCCCCGACAGCTGAGCGGACGGGATCGTCGACCCCTCGTCTTCTCGGGGAGCGGTCTCGCCGTGGAGATCGACGGGACCTACGCGTCGGGCGACGCCTACCGCGTCGAGATCCTGCTGCCGCCCCCCTATGCGCGGACCCTACGCGCGGTCGGCTACGCGGCGCGCGACGGACGGCCGGAGGTCGGACCCGACACACGGCAGCCGCTTCCGCTCGCGTTGACGCACATGGACGACGAAGATCGCGATGCCCTCGTCGCGTACAGCTACGACCTCCAGCGCTTCGCGCTTCGCGCGCGGACCGAAGGTGCCGGACGACGTGCGGGAGAGACGAAGCGCCTCACGGTCGTTCGCGGTCCGCACGGACCTGCGGAAATCCCGGGAGGGCCCTTCGCATGAAGCGCCGATGGCGGACGATGCTCGGGCTGCTCCTGTCGGTCGCTTTCGCGAGTCCCGTCGCCGCCGCCGACGGCCTGCTGCCGAGTCCCTATGACATCCTGCGCGACCGGGGACTCGATACACCGCTTCTCGACGCCGTGCCCTACTGCGTCCCGCCCGGCCTCGATCCGGCGGTGGAGCCCGTCCTCGATCAGGCTGCGGCCGGGGAGTGGCGCGAAGCGCGGGAGGTCCTGGCCGACTGGGTGGTGGGGCTCGACGCGCCGGGGCTCGAGCTGGTCGCGCTCGACGCGGTGCTCGCGAGCCGGCAGGCCGAGGATCGAGCGGACCGGCTCGAGGTGGAAGACCACCTGCGCGCGATCCTGCGACGCTCGGACACCGACCGCGTGGAGCTCTGCATGCGGCTCGAGCTCGCGCGGATCCTGCTCACGATGGATCGTGATTCCGAGGCGGCGGCGCAGCTGACCCGCGCGAGCCGACGACTCGACGAGCAGACGAGCGCCAGCCGTCATACCGAGGAGATCGCCTTCTGGCGGGCGGAGATCCTCTATCGACGCGGAAGCGCCTTCGATGCGCATCTCGCCTACCGGAAGCTGAGTCGATCGAAGGATGCGCGGCTCGCGCTGGCGTCCCGTCTTCGCCTCACGGATCTCTCCTTCGACTCGGGGAAGATCGAGAAGGTGAGCGACGAGTACGAAGCGCTGCTGCCACGCGCCTCGGCCTATGGTGCCTCGGTCGCGGGCTGGGCCCGACGGGCGGCGGAAGCGGCCCTGGATGCCGGTGAGCACGGAAGGGCCCTGCGCTGGCTCGAGCGATTCCTCGAGAGCGGGCCGGACCGCAACGCGCGGGATGTCGTCGAGGTGCGCCTCGCCGATCTCGACGTCGTGTACGACGATCCGTTGCTTGCGAGAAAACGCCTTTCCGGTGTCTCCAACCGGCAGCGGTCGGATCCGCTGGGTGCGCTGGCGTCCGTTCGGGCCATCGATCTCGGCGTCGCGCCCGGCTCGCCGGATCAGCGTCTCGACGCGCTCCTTCGCACGCTCCGCGACCAGCGAGATGGCGTTCGGCGCTATGCGCTCGGGGTGCTCATGCGAGAGCTCCGGCATCGCGGTGACCTCGACGGCGCCCTGGCCGTGGCAACGCGGCTCGCCTACGAAGGCATCGACCCCGTCGTCACGCCGGACTACGCCGAGGGCCTCGACGCCATCCTGGCGGAGCTCGTCCGTCGACGGGTCGGCGGCGGGGACTGCAGCGAGCTCGTTCGCGCCCTCGGCGGTCGCTACGGGATCCTGATCGAGCGCGCCTCCCAGCCCGAGGCCTTCGCCCGGGTCGGGGAGTGCTTCGAAGAGATGGAGCTGCCCTGGCTCGCGGCGACGCTCTACCGAACGATCACGCGTCGCTTCGGAACCGCGGGGGCGGAACGGATCGCGCTCCCCCTGGCGCGCGCGTCCCTCTCCGTCGGCGAGATCACGCTCGCGCGGCGCGTCGCCAGTGCGGCTCTCGAGGAGCCGGACGACTCGGCGCACGAATGGCTTGCGATCCTCGCGGAGGCGGACTTCATCGAGGGGCGCTTCGCGGAGTCCGCCGAGGGCATCCGGAAGATTCTCGACCAGCCGGACCTCCGTCGGGACCGCGGACGGCTCGTCCGTCTCCTCGCGCTGACCCTCGAGGCCAGCGGAAGTCGGAGCGACGCGCGTTTCGTCGGAGAACGGGTTCCGGGTTGGCTGGCCGAGGGCGATGTCGCGCCCGGCGCCCGGGCTGCGCTGATCGAGGCGGCGATCCTGGCCGCCCACGCCCATCGCAAGGCCGGACGGTCGAAGGAGGCGCAGCCTCTCTACCGCGTCGTCGACACCCACGCGGAAGCCGGGGCCCTGCGCTCGTCCGCGCGATTCTGGCTCGGGCTCGACGGTGCAGTCGACGGCGAGGGCGCACCGGCCTGGGGCGAGGACCCGAACGTCGCGCTCGGACCACCCTGGGCGCGCTACGCCACCTTCGAAGAGCGCGTCGGCCCTCTGTGGAAGGCCTACGGCCGGAGCGTCCAGTGATCGCACCGGGAAAGGCGCCCTCGTGAGGCCGACGACGAGACACGCGAACGAAGACTGCGCGCCGTCGGCGCGGACTACGCTCACGCAGGCCCTCGCGAGTGAGAGCCGCGGTGCCCTCGCGCGCGTCGAGCTCGCCGCGAGCGAGCTCGAACGAAGCGGGCTCGCGCCTGCGCTCGCCGCGCGGGTCTCGACGATTCGTGCGGCCGTCGCCGAGCTCGATGGCCTGCTCGGCAAGATCGATCTCCTTTCCGACCCCGAGCGCGTGCCGGCCGTCGCGAAGATCGACTTCGCGCGCGTCGCGAGTGCCGTCGTCGAACGACTCCGACCGGGCCTGCGGGCACGCGGGGTCGAGGTCGTCTGGGGTGGGCCGGAAGAACACGCGGAGGGGCTCGAGGTCGCGGTACCGCGGCCCACCGTCGAGCTCCTCAGTGTCGGTCTCGTACGTCTCGTCGTGGGGGCCGTGGCGCCCCAGGGCGGGGCGGACGATCTCGGGACCGCTCCCGGCACCGTCGTTCTCGCCGCGACGCGAAGGGGCGACGACGTCTGTCTCGTCGCGCGGTGTGAGAGAAAAGAAGCCTCTCCGCGATTCGATCGGACGGCGCGGCTCGAGCTCGAGGTCGTGTTGGCGGAGTGGTCGGGGGCCTTCCTGGTCGGGGACGACGTCCGTCGGGTCGAGGTGGGGTTCGCGCTGCCGGCCAGCGGCGGCGATGCAATCGATACCATCGACGGCGGCGCGTCGGAGCGCGGTTCGATATGAGGCTCGGTCTGGACTTCGATGGAGACGTCCTCGCGGGCCGCTCGCCGCGGGTGGGACTCGTGGTGGCTCATCCGGGGTGGAGACGGGATCTCGAACGGGCGTTCGTCTCGGCCGGCTGCCGGGTCGTCGAGCTCGGGCACGCGGAGGCCCTCCGGTGCCGAACGGGAATCGACGTTCTCGTGAGCGATGCCGAGGCCGCACCGCGAGTCCTGGGGATCGACCGGTCCGTGAAGGACCGCCTCGCGGTGTGGGCCCCGGTGGACGACGGGACGCCGAGCGCGTCGTCCGCGGAGGCGTGGGAGCTGCTTCCGATGCCCTTCTCGGTCGCCGATCTCGAGCGGAGCCTCGAACGGGTGCTCGTTCCGGCGCGCGCCGCCGTCGGCGTCCTCGACCCCGTGCTGGTCTCTCGCGATCCCGGTGTCGAGGCGACGCTCCTGCGCGCTCGCCGACTCGCCGAGCGCGATCTCGATCTCGTCGTCGAAGGGGAGCTCGGTGTGGGCCGGCGGGCGCTCGCGCGAGCGACCCACGATTGGAGCCCGCGAGCGGGCGGCCCCTTCGTTCCCCTCGACCGCGTCGAGCTCGCGGCCGCCGAAGCCGGTGAGGCGGTCGACCTGATCGAGCAGGCCTGGTCGGAAGTGGGCGAGGGGACGCTCCTCGCGATCGAGCCGTCCGAGTGGACCACGCCCGCGCAACGCGCACTCGCCAGCATGCTTCGGCGCGGGAAGGGCGCGCGCGTCGTCACGATCGTCTCGCAGCCGCTGGACGCCGCCGTCGATCGAGGTCGTCTCGCACGGGAGCTGGCGGATCGGCTGGACGTCTCGCGCGTCCGGTTGCCCGCGCTGCGAGCCCGTCCTGCGGATCATCGAGCGCTCTGCGAGGCGATCGCCCGACGGGTCGCGCGGCGGCTGGGGTGCGAGACGCCGATCCTCGACGACGCGACGATCACGGCCTGGGCGGAGGAGGGCTTCCCCGGGAACCTGCTCGGGATCGAGAGTCGCGTGCGCGCGGCGATGCTCCAGGAAGAGGTCGCCGCGGCGGTGCCGGGGCCTGCGTTGGCGGTCCGGCGTCACGTCGACGAGACCGAGTCGCTCGATCTCAAGCGACTCGAACGCGACACGATCGTCCGGGCCCTCGCCCATTGGCAGGGCAATCGGACCCGTGCATCCGAGTCGCTCGGGATCAGCGTGCGGACGCTGCGGAACAAGATCCGCGAATACGGCCTGCGCTAGTCGCGCGAGGGACCGTCGCCGACGCGGCCCGGCAGATTCTGCCGCCCTCCGGACGGTGTGGTTTTTCAACCTGCACGGTCCCCCCGGTTCCGCCTTCTCGCCTGCAATCCGCCGCCCGAGCTTCGCCCTGCGAAACGCCCGTGAGGCGCGCCTGGCTCGTTTTCGAAGGTGGCACGGCGCTTGCTCTCTCGGTGTGTGGATGCACGGGCTTTCGATCCGAAGGCCGCCACGTGGGACGAGAGGGAAGAAGATGCCGAGTTTCGGGCCGGAAGCGATGAACGCGCTGCAGACCGCCATGCGCTTCCGCATCAAGCGGGAGAGCCTGATCGCGGGCAACATCGCGAACGCCGACACGCCGGGCTACCGCCGGCGCGACATCTCCTTCGACGGCGTCCTCTCCTCGACCCGGTCGCGCATGGAACGCACCCACCCGGGCCACATGGCTCCGGGCGGGACGTCCTCGAACCCGACGGTCGAGCTCGGCCCCCGCGGCACGCGCCCCGACAAGAACGGCGTCGACCTCGACCAGGAGCTCGTGACCGCCCACCGCAACGCGGGCGCCTTCATCGACCAGGCGAACGTGCTCGCCCGTCTCTCCACCCTCGTCCGCACGGCCATCGGCCAGTCCTGAGCGCGGCTCCCAAGGCGCCAGGCAGGAAGGGAAGCATGGACTTCAAGGACATCACCGACATCGCGACGGCCGGCCTTCGCGCGCAGCGCGCGCGGATGACCGTGACCGCGAGCAACATCGCGAACGCTCAGACCACGCGGACCGACCAGGGCGGCCCCTACCGCCGTCGCGACCCGGTCTTCTCCGCGGAGCGCGTGGCCAAGCACTTCGCCTCGCGCCTCGAGCAGAAGCTGCGCTCCGTCGAGGTGACGAAGATCGCCGAGGATCCGCGCGATCCGGTGACCCGGTATCTGCCGCATCACCCGGATGCGAACGAAGACGGGTACGTCGAGTTCCCCAACGTGAACCTGATCGAGGAGCAGGCGAACCTCGTGAGCTCCAGCCGGAGCTTCCAGGCGAATCTGCTCGTGATGTCGAAGGTGCGCAGCATGGCCGAAGCGCTCATGCGGATCGGTCAGTAGCGCATGGACCAGGTGCTCATCGATCGCATCCGCGAGGCGGCGCCTTCCCTCGAGGACCCGCACGGGACGCGGGCCGGCAAGTCCGAGGCGGCCGGCAGCCGCTTCGCCGACCTCGTCGGCGGTCTCGTCGAGGAAGTCAACGCGAAGCAGAACGAGGCGGCCGCGAACGCCGAAGGACTCGCCAAGGGCGAGACCGGAATCATGGAGACCGTCGTCTCCCTCAACGAAGCCGACCTCTCGCTGCGCATGATGATGCAGCTGCGAGACCGCGCGCTCGATGCCTACCAGCGCATCCTGCGGACCATCTGAGGTAAGCCGTGCCCGAGTGGCTTCAGAACTTCTTCAACCAATTCGGCGCGCTCTCGCCGGCGCGGCAGGCGACCCTCGTGGTCACTGCGGTCGGATCGCTCGCCTTCTTCGGCTGGCTCGCGAACGGCGCCCAGCAGGCCGACTACCGCGTTCTCTATCGTGGGCTCGAAGACGCCGAGATCGCCCAGGTCATCGACGGCCTCACGGCCGAGCGGATCGAGCACCGCCTGGGCGAGGGCGGCACGGCGATTCTCGTGCCTTCCACACGAGTCCACGAGGCGCGCATGCGCATCGCCAGCCGCGGGCTGCCTTCGGGCTCGTCGCCGGGCTTCGAGATCTTCGACCAGGGCAAGTTCGGCGTGACCGACTTCGTCCAGAAGGTCAACTACCACCGCGCGCTCCAGGGCGAGCTCGCCCGGACGATCGAGCAGGTCGAAGGCGTCGAGAAGGCGCGCGTCCAGCTCGCGATCCCGGAACGACGCACGCTCCTGCGCAAGGACGACCGCCGGACGACGGCGTCGATCGTGACGCGTCTGCGTGCGGGCTGGGACCTCGACGCGTCCCAGGTTCGCGGCATCGTCCATCTCGTGGCTTCCAGCGTGGAGGGCCTCGACGTCTCGCAGGTCACCCTCGTCGACAACCACGGCCGACTGCTCGCCCCGCAGGCGGACATGGACTTCGCGGGTCGAGGCGGCGGTCCGGCCCTCGGCGCGGAGCGCCGGCTCGAGACCCAGCTCGAGGAGCAGATCGAGTCCATTCTCGGACGCACCGTCGGCCTCGGCCGTGTCGTCGCCAAGGTTTCCGCCGAGCTCGACTGGACGCAGACCGAGCAGACGCAGGAGCTCTACGACCCGGACGGGCAGGTCGCGCGCAGCACCCAGGTCGACAGCGAGAGCAACAGTGATTCGGTCCGGGAGGGCGGAGTCGCCGGGATCGCCGCCAACACGCCGGACGTCGAGCCCGCCGAAGGTCCCCTGGCGACCGGAAGTGCGTCGACGCGGACCTCCGAGACGGTGAACTACGAGATCTCGAAGACGGTGAGCCGTTCGGTGCTGCCGAGTGGTCGCGTGGAGCGACTCTCGATCGCCGTGCTGGTCGATGGCAAGCCCGTGACCGCGGCGCCCGCGGAGGGTGCCGGCGAGGGCGAGGAGACGGAGGCCTTCACGCCCTGGAGCGCGGAGGAGCTCGTCGAGTTCGAGGAGCTCGCTAAGCGTGCGGTCGGCTTCGACGTCCAGCGCGGGGACGAGATCAGCGTCATCAACTCCCCCTTCATCCAGATCGAAACCGAAGGCGAGCCCGTCGGCTTCCTCACGCCGGACGTGATGATTCTCGTGAACTCGCTGCTCCAAGCGACGGCGCTGCTGCTGGGTCTCTTCCTCTTCTCGCGACTCTTCGTTCGTCCCCTCGCAGCGGCAGTCGGCGGGGGAGACACCGCTGCGATCGAGAGCCTGCGCGAGGAAGTCGCCGAACGGATCGCCGCGGTCCAGGTCGAGCGAGCCCAGCCGCTGGTCGGGCCGGACGGAGAGCCCATCGCGATTCCCGACGGCATGACCATCGACGACATGGAGATTCCCGGTCTCGTCGAACAGAGCGACGAGATGACGCTGCAGCAGCAGGTGGATCGGCTCGCCCAGCTTCGCGCGGACGACTCGGTCCGCACGATCCGCGGCTGGATGGCGACGGGAGGCTGATCGACGATGGCCGGCAAGCATCTCCAGTACGAGCTCCTGACCGGGGTCGAGAAAGCCGCCATCCTTATGATGGCGCTCGCCCCCGGCCGCGTTCGCGACCTCATGCAGCGCCTCGAGGACGCCGAGGTGGAGCGCATCCTCGCCTCCGTCGCGCGTTTCGACACCGTGCCCTCGTCGACCCTCGAGAAGGTGCTCCTCGAGTTCCAGGAAGCGATCGGCAAGCACGAGATCTCGATCCAGGGCGGCCGTGAGCAGGCGATGGCCCTGATCTCCGGTTCGATCGACGACAGTCGCGCCAGCCGCTTGATGGAGAAGCTCGGCCGGGACGAGAAGCGGATCGACTGGACCCTGCGTGACTACACGCCGGAGTTCATCGCCGACCAGCTCTCGTCGGAGCATCCGCAGACGATCGCGCTGATCCTCGCGCAGCTCCCCGCCGAGCGCGGCGCCACGATCGTCGCGCACCTGACCGACGACGTGCGGCCGGAGGTCATGCTCCGGGTCGCGAACCTCGAGACGGTGTCGAGCAACGTCATCCACGAGCTCGAGGACGAGATCGCGACCATGTTCAGCCGAAGCGTCGGCGCGCCGACGCCGCTCGGCGGAACGGAGGTCGCGGCGAAGCTGCTGAACGGCGTCCCCAAGGCGGACGGCCAGTTGATCCTGGACAAGATGGACACCCGCGATCCGGAGATCGCGGCGGACATCCGCAAGCAGATGCTGACCTTCAACGACCTCGAGTCGATCGACAAGCGCGGCTTCCAGGCGCTGCTTCGCGAGATCCCGACCGAGGACCTCGTGATCGCGCTCAAGACCGCGAGCGACGAGATGAAGGAGAAGGTCTTCTCGAACGTGTCGTCCCGTGCGGCCGACCAGATCAAGGAAGAGTCGGATCTGCTCCCGCCGATGCGCCTCTCCGAGATCGAGCAGATCCAGCGTCAGGTCGTCGACGTGGCACGTCGTCTCGAGGAAGAGGGCGTCGTGTCGATCGATGCGGGCGGAGGCGGCGACGATGTTCTCGTTTAGGCCGGACTCGGAGGCCTCCGCGTTCGAGTTCATTCCGACGCCCCTCACGCGGACGAGCGAGAGGGTGATCCTGCCGGTCGAGCAGGAGCGACCGGCCGACGATCCGGTCGAGGACGCCGCCCGGGAGGTCGTGGCTCTGGTTCCGACGCCCGAGGAGATCGCTGTCCTCGAACAGGCGGCGTTCGATCGCGGGGTCGAGAGCGCCCGCGCGGAGCAGGACGCACTGGCTGCGACCTGTCGGAAGATGGATCGGGCGATCGCGGAGTGGCGCGCGGCCGTCTCGAGTCTGGTGACGACCCATCGTCGGGGCGTCCTCGATCTGACTCGGGCGTTGGTGGCCCAATGGGTCCAGGCCGAGCTGGTCACGGACCCGGAACTCTATGCGGCGTATCTCGACCGGGCGCTCGACGGGGTCGCGGACGACGACGCGATCCGGCTCCATCTCACGCCGACCGACCGGGCCCGTCTCGAAGCGGGCGCGCCCGAGGCGCTCGCGCGCTGGCAGGACGCGGGGGTGACCCTCACGACCGACGACGAACTCGGCGAGGCGAGCTTCCGGATCGACACGGCGACGGCAGGCATCGAGGGCGACCTCGCGACCCTGGCGGACCGCCTGCGTGAGACCCTCGCCCCGGCGATTTCGGCGCCCCCGCCCGGTGATGGCTCGGACGAAACCGAGGAAGGGGAGGGCGCCGGATGAGCGCGGCCTTCGATCCCGGATTCGACCGCGCGGTGCGGGGACTCGCGCAGACCTTCGTTCCGTTCGAGCGGACCGGGCGCGTACGGAGCGTCGTCGGCCTGCTGGTCGAGGTCGAGGGACTTCGCCCGCCGATCGGTGCCTTCTGTGACATCGCGTCCGAAGAGCATGCGGGCGCCTCTCTCCCCGCGGAAGTCGTCGGCTTCCGGGATGACGTGACCCTCTTGATGCCGCTCGGTCCGCTGCGCGGCCTGCGCGTCGGCGCGCCGGTTCGTGCGCGCGTCGTCGGCGACGCGGTGCCCTGCGGTCCGTCTGTCCTCGGACGCGTGGTGGATGGTCTCGCGCGGCCCATCGACGGCGGTCCGCCGCTCTCCCGCGAATGGACCACGCCTCTCGAGGCGGAGCCGGTCTCGACGGTCGATCGCGCCCGGATCGACGCGCCCCTCGACCTCGGCCTGCGCGCCCTCAACACATTCTCGACGGTCGGACAGGGGATGCGCCTCGGCATCTTCGCCGGCTCCGGTGTCGGCAAGTCGACGCTGCTCGGACAGCTGGCGAGCCAGGCGGACGTCGACGTGTCGGTGATCGCCCTGATCGGTGAGCGCCGGCGGGAGGTCCGTGAGTTCGTCGAGCGGGATCTCGGCGAGGCCCTCGGCCGCTCGGTCGTCGTGGTCTCGACGAGCGACGAGCCGGCACCCATGCGAACCCGCGCCGCGCGCACGGCGACGGCGATTGCCGAGGGCTTCCGCGACCGCGGCGCGCGCGTCCTGCTGATGATGGATTCGCTCACCCGCTTCTGTACGGCGCAGCGCGAGATCGGACTCGCGACCGGCGAGCCGCCGACGACGCGGGGCTTCACGCCGTCGGTCTGGAGTCAGCTCCCGAAGCTGGTCGAGCGGGCGGGCACGACGCGTGGCGTCGGAAGCATCACCGGTCTCTACACGGTCCTCGTCGAGGGCGACGACATGAACGAGCCGGTGGCGGACGCGGCGCGCTCGCTGCTCGACGGCCACATCGAGCTCTCTCGCAAGATCGCTCAGCGCGGACGCTTTCCCGCGGTCGACGTCCTGTCGAGCGTTTCCCGCGTCATGCCCGACGTGACCGACGAGCACCACCAGGCCCTGGCCCGACGAGCGCGCCAGCTGATGGCGACCTATCGCGACGCGGAGGATCTGATCTCGGTCGGTGCCTACCAGCAGGGGACCGATCCGGAGATCGACCGTGCCCGGGAAGTCTGGCCCGCCCTCCAGGCCTACCTGACCCAGCCTCGGGGCGAAGTCAGCTCGCTCGCCGAAGGGCTCGCGGCCCTCGAGCAGCTGCTTCCGCCGGAGCAGGCGCCGGCCGCGGCTCCCGTGATGGCGGCACCCGTCGCGGGTCCGCCGATGGCAGGAGGGGCATCATGAAGCGATTCGCCTTCCGGCTCGAGAGTGTGCTGCGCGTTCGTCAGTTCGAGTTCGACCGCACACGGAGCCAGCTCGCCCGCCTCGAGGAAGAGCGCACGCGCCGTGTGCAGGTCGTCCGTGCCGAGGCCGAGCGCCTGTCCAACGGGCGTGTGCTCCTCGAGGCCGAAGTCCAGCAGGGGGCGGACGGCGAGCGCATCGCCTTGCGCCACGACGCGGTCACAGCCGGGCGCTTCCGGCTCGCCAGCGCCGAGCGCGCGGTGGAGGAGATGCTCGAGCCGATTGCGGAGGTGCGCAAACGGCTGCAGCACGCCCGTGCCCGGGTGCGCAGCCTGGAGCGCCTCAAGGAGCGCGCCGCCGAGGAGCACCAACGCGAGGGTCTGGCCGCGGAGCAGGCCGAGCTCGAGGAGCTCGCCCTGTCGCGGATCGCGCTCGAGCGCGTGACGGCGGAGCGGCGCGAGCGCCTCCACGAGGAGGCGGGACGATGAGGTCGAGCTGGATGAAGTGGTTGGGCACGCTCCTGTTGGTGCTCGTCGTGGCTCCGTTCCCGGCGAACGGCCAGACGAGCGAGACGCCGAGCTCCGACGAAGAGACGGCGCGGAAGCCGATCGATCCCGATGCCTTGAAGGAGGGCGCGGCGTCGGTCGATCTCCTGAATGCGCCGGGCCTGTCGCGCGGCGTGGACGCGATCATCGAAGAGATCCGCAAGCGCGAGGTCGAGATCGCGCTGCGCGAGCAGCGGGTCGCCGAGCGGGAGCGCGCGGTCGTCGAGCTCGAAGGCATGATCGGGAAGCGCTCGACGGACCTTGACCGCGTGCGGCAGGAGATCGAGGACCGCATCGCGGAGTGGAGCAGTCAGGGGCGCGATCGCGTGACCCAGCTCGCGGACGTCTACGCCGCGATGCCACCCGAGAAGGCGGGCCGACTCCTCGACAAGCTCGAGCTCGATCTTGCGGTTTCCGTCGTCCGCAACATGAAGAAGAAGGCTTCCGCGGCCGTGCTCGCCGCCATGCGCGCCGATCGCGCGCTCCTGGTGAGCCGCCGGATGTTGAAACCCCTGGATCCGTCGACCGACGCGCCCGCGGCGCGGGGGCGCTAGCCCGGATCCGAACTCGCGCCGAGCGCGATCCTCTCGAAGGAGGTGACTCCATGAACGTCGATCTGATGAAGGCCCTGGACGCCCGAGGCGCGGAGACGCCTCGGTCCGACCCGCAGGCTGGGGAAGGCGAATTCCCCGAAGTCTTCGAGTCGACTCTGGAAGCGGCCTCGTCGAACGGCTCCGCCGGCAACGAGGATGGGGAGCGCGGCGAGTCCCCGAGCCCCGAGGCGGCCGAAGCGTCGACCGCCGGTGTGGACGCGAAGCAGCGCGACGAGGCCGAGACCGCTTCCGGCGACGAGGACGGTTCGAAGGCAGAAGCCGCCGCCGAGTCCGGTGCCGTCGGCGGGACTTCGACCGACGTCGCCGAGCGCGTGCGGGTCCAGGCCGACACGGAGCGCTGGACGGCCGAGCAGCTCGAGGGAACCGGCGACGAATCGGCCGCCGCGCGAGCCGCGGTCGAGGAAGGTCTCGAAGAGGGCGAAGCCCTCGACGAAGCGCAGGCCCGGGAAGTGATCGAGCAGCTCGAAGCGGAAGGACGCGTCGCCGCGGACGGTGACGAGGCGAGCGCCACGGCCGAGGCTGCGGTCACGGGTGCGGTCGCATCCGGGATCCCGCAGGCAGCCGGCCGGATCGCCGAGGGTCCCGTGGTGCCGTCGGAAGACGCGGGCGCAGTGGAGAACGCACGGGTCGAAGCCGAGGACGAAGCCGCGGCCGCGGCCTTCGCGGCGGAGGAACGCCCGGCGGACGCGGACCAGAACGCGCCGAGAGAGGACGCGCAGCGCGCCCCGGACGAGTCGGTCTTCGAACGGGCCGCCGAGGGCAGCGCGCAGTCGGGCGTCGATCCGAACCTGCGGCAGGCCGTGGCGAATGCCGAGGAAGCGCAGCGCGCGCCGGAAGTCGCTTCGGTCGACGGAGCGGCGGCGGTGGCGAGTCCCGTGGCGGGGCAGGTGACGGAGACGACCACGACGGCGACGCCGGGCTCACCCCAGCCGGCGGCGGCCTCCCAGGCGATCTCGGTCCAGACCGAGTGGCTCGCGACGCGGGGCGGTGGCACCGCGCGGATGGTGCTCCACCCGCCGGAGCTCGGCGAGATCGCGATCCGCGTCTCGCTTCGAGGCGGTGCGGTCGACGTCGTGATGGTCGCGCAGGAGGCGGCCGCGCGGGGCGTCGCCGAAGAACAGTCGGAGCGACTCGCGCAGGCCTTCGCCAACCGCGATCTGCGCCTCGAGAACTTCGAGGTCCGACGCGGCTCGGCCGACGATCTCCCGAACGGGGACTCCGGTCGCTTCGCCGAGTCGGGCGCCGAGCGCGACGGACGGCCGGATGACCCAGGCGGCGATCGCCAACGCGGGCCGGGTTCCGGAGCGGACACCGGGGAAGCCCCGATGGCCGTTCCGCGGATCCTGAGCCGCGCTCCGGAGACGGGCGTCGATCTGCGGATCTGACCCGCGCCACGACATGACTTCGCGCGGGCGACACGGCCTGCGCCATTCACGTAGAGAGAGGAACCCATCATGGACGCACTCGAGAGCTTCAGAATCGAAACGGCCCTCGCGGCCCAGGCCGAGAAGGCCGCCGCAGAGGACGATGTCGGTCAGAGCGATTTCCTGACGATGCTGGTGGCGCAGCTCGAGAACCAGGATCCGCTGAATCCCCAGGACTCGGCCGACTTCGCCGCCCAGCTGGCGCAGTTCTCCTCGGTCGAGCAGCTGATCGCGATGCGCACGGGCATCGACCAGCTGGTCGCTGCCTCGGCCGCGCCGGCCGACGCGGGGGCCGCGGTCGGGACGACGAACCTCGACCCGACGAACCTGGTCGGCAAGGACGTCACGGTCTTCGGGAGCCAGATCGAGGTCGACCCGGAACAGGGACGGGTCTCGATGGACTTCCGCACGATCGAAGACGTCAGGACCGGCACGGTCACCCTGCGCGACGCGAACGGGAACGTCGTCTACAGCGAGGCGCTCGTGAACCAGGTCGACGGCGAGGCGGCGCGGTCGCTCCGAGCGGGAGATTACGTCTACGAGCTCGATCCGGCTGCCCACAACATTGCGCCCGGGATCTACGCGATCGAGTTCACTGGAACGAACCCGGGCGGTGAGCCCGTGACGCTCCTGCCGACGGTTTCCGGTCGCGTGACCGGGGCGATCCTCGCCGGCACGCCCAGCATTCGCATGGGGGACCGCATCTTCTCCGTGGACGACGTCCTGGAGGTCAGTCTCTCGGGCGCCTCCACCGATCGTGAGATCGCCGGCTCCGTCGGTGTCGGTGCGCGGAGCGAAGGCGGGTGAGCTTCGCGCAGATCTTGTCGAACGTGATCGAAGAGGACGATGGAACGCTCCTCCGGGTCACGGTCGTGGAACGAATGATGGAGGCGAGGGAAGCGCCGCGCGGACGGTCCGCGCGACGCTTCGACGGCCTCCGACGACGATCAGGGAAGATCACGAGCTGGGCGCGCCGCCTTCTGGGCGCGCCTGATGGAAGGAACGGAACATGTCCTTGACCAATGCCCTCTTCAGCAGCGTCAGCGGCCTGGAGACGGCCTCGACGCAGATCTCCGTGATCGGCGACAACATCGCGAACGCGAGTACGCCGGGCTTCAAGGAGAAGCGGGCGGAGTTCTCGGCCGTCCTCGGTCAGAGCATCACCGCCGGTTCGGGCTTCGCCCAGATCGGCGCGGGCGTGCTGACCAACGACATCGGCACGATCTTCACCCAGGGCGTCTTCGAGACGACCCAGCGACCGACGGATCTCGGGATCAGCGGCCGCGGCTTCTTCGTCCTCGAGGGCAGCTTCGGTCGCTCGTACACGCGCTCGGGCATCTTCGGGTTCGATCGGGAGGGATTCCTGGTCGATCCCCTCGACAACCGTCTGCAGGGCTACGGGATCGACCCGGCCACCGGTCAGTCTAACGGCGTGCTCGGTGACATCCAGGTGAACCTGCCGCTCTCGCCGCCGCAGCAGACCTCCGAGATTGCGCTCGGCATGAACCTCGACGCATCCGAACCCCTGATTCCGGGGGGCTTCGATCCCACGGACGCGCAGGGCACCTCGAGTGCGCGGGAGGTCGTGACGGTCTACGACTCGCTCGGCACGGCGCGCCAGGCGACGATCTTCTTCACCAAGACGAGTGCGACCGACTGGGAGTACAACGTCACGCTCGCTGACGCGGACGCCAATCCGGCGACCCGCACCGGCAACGACTACGTCGTCCAGGCGACGGGCACGCTGACGTTCGACTCGAGCGGCACGCTGACGGCGGCGTCGACGACGAACTTCGACTTCGACTTCGAGACGACCAACGGCAACGCGCAGACGCAGAACGTCGACTTCAGCATGGGGCCGGTCGGGGCCGCGGGAACCGGCGCACCGACGACGCAGTACGACGAGAACACGGTGACGAACTTCGTGAGCCAGGACGGCTTCGCGCCGGGGACGCTCTCGGCCCTCGAGTTCGACGAGAACGGACGGCTGAACGGCGTCTTCACGAACGGTGTGACCCAGACGCTGGCGCAGATCGCGCTGGCGAACTTCGGCAACGTCGAAGGGCTCACGGAGATCGGCCGAAGCCAGGTGATCGAATCGGTGGATTCGGGCCCCGCGGTGCTCGCGCCGGCGAACTCGGGCAACCTGGGTTCGATTCGGAACAGCTCGCTCGAGAAGTCGAACGTCGACCTCGCCCAGCAGTTCGTCAATCTGATTGTTTCGCAGCGCGCCTTCCAGGCGAACACGCGAACGGTCTCGGTGGCGAACGAGCTGCTCGCGAACCTGGTCTCGCTCGGCCAGTAGTCGATCGCAGCCTCCGCCCTCGCGGCGGAATTCCGTGCACGCGCCCGCGTTCCTCCCCCGGGAGGGCGCGGGCGCTCGCCGTTTGGCCGCTGGGCGGTCCTGCGTGATATCCTCGGCGGCCGAGGGGGAACGCGTGGGAGTCCAGGCGAAGAGAGGCACGTGGCGTCGGGCCGCGGGATGGCTCGCGTGCGTGCTGTTGGCCGTCCTGCCGCTCGTGGCGGTCGAAGCCGGCGAGGAGCCCGACCGATTCGACGTCGTCGTGCTCGACGCGGGGCACGGGGGCCATGACGAGGGGGCCACCGGACCTTCGGGCCTGCGCGAGAAGGACCTCGTGCTCGACGTGACGCGTCGCTTGAAGAAGCGCCTCGAGCGGAGAGGGGTAAAGGTGATCCTGACCCGGCAGGAGGATCGCTTCCTCTCGCTCGAGGAGAGGACCGCCGTCGCGAACGACGCGCGTGCCGACCTCTTCGTATCGATCCACGCGAACGCGTCCAGGAGCCGCAAGCCGCGCGGGATCGAGACCTACTTCGCGTCCCTCGAAGCGACGGACGATGCGGCGCGGGCGACGGCCGAGCGGGAGAACAGCGCCTTCGGGGCCGCGGCCCCGGACCTCGGGCAGGCCGATCCGCTGGCGGCGATCCTCGGCGACCTGATCGCGACCCAGCACCTCCAGGAGTCGAGTGAGTTCGCGAAGCTGGCCCAGGGCGAGCTGGCGGAGATCGGTCACGCACGTTCCCGGGGCGTCAAGCAGGCGCCCTTCGTCGTGCTGATGGGGGTCCAGATGCCCGCCTCGCTCGTCGAGATCGGATTCGTCTCGAACCCGGCGGAAGAGAAGGGGCTGCGGCGGGCGAAACGACGCGACGAGATCGCCCGCGCGCTCTCGCGCGCGATCGGCGCCTTCGCCGCGCGTTACGATGAGCGTCGCGGCGTGCCGGCGAACCTCTCGCTGGCCCGCTAGCGCGTCGACACGGTCGTCGACGCGAACCTCGAACCGACGGGAAGACTCGGATCAATGCGGAACGATGGACGGAAGGCGGACGAGCTCCGACCGCTCTCCTTCGAAGTGGACTTCACGGAACATCCCCTGGGCTCGGTGCTGACCTCGATGGGGCGGACCCGGGTGCTCTGCACGGTGACCGAGGAGGCCTCGGTCCCGAAGTGGATGCGCGGTAGTGGGAAGGGCTGGCTCACGGCGGAGTACGCGATGCTCCCGAGCGCGACGGACACGCGAAACGATCGCGAGTCGACCCGCGGCAAGGTCTCGGGCCGGACGATGGAGATCCAGCGCCTGATCGGACGCAGCCTCCGGGCGGTGGTCGACCTCGACCATCTGGGAGAGCGCACGCTCTGGGTCGACTGCGACGTGCTGCAAGCGGACGGGGGGACGCGGACCGCGTCGATCTCCGGCGCGTTCGTCGCGGTCGCCCTCGGCCTCGCGCGGCTCGACCGCGCGCAGGCGTTCTCCGGCCCCGTGCTCCGCGATCAGGTGGCGGCGATCTCCGTCGGCGTCGTCGGGGGGGAGCCGATGCTCGACCTTCCCTACGTCGAAGACGCGAGCGCGGACGTCGACATGAACGTCGTGGCCACCGGCTCGGGTCGCTTCGTCGAAGTCCAGGGCACGGGCGAAGAGGCGACGTTCGAACGCGGCGAACTCGACGCGCTGCTCGACCTCGCGCTCGGGGGGATCGAAGAGATCGGCGCCGCCCAGCGGGCCGCCGTCGAGGGGGCCGGCTTCAAGCTCGAGCGTCTGCTCGCGACCGGCCGCAAGGCGTGACCGGCGAAGGCGCGGATCGGGGGGCGAACGCGAGGCGCGTCGTCGTCGCGAGCCAGAACCCCGGGAAGGCCCGGGAGATCGCGCGGATCCTGTCGGACTGGGAGGTCTCGAGCCTCGCGGACCATCCGCCGGTGGACTTCCCGGAAGAGGGCGGGGACTACACGGAGAACGCGCGGGTGAAGGCACGGACCGCCGCCCGGGTGATCGGTTTGCCGTGCGTCGCCGACGATTCGGGGCTGGAGGTCGATGCGCTCGACGGTCGACCCGGCGCCTATTCCGCGCGCTACGGCGGTCCCGGGCTCGACGACGAGGGACGCTGGCGAAAGCTGCTCGAAGAGCTCGACGGCGAGCCGTCGCCGCGGCGGGCACGCTTCTACTGCGTCGCGGCATGCGCCTGGCCGAACGGCGAGTCGGTCGTCGCGGAAGGCGAGTGCCGGGGCGAGATCCTGACCGCGGCGAAGGGCGACGGGGGCTTCGGATACGACCCGGTGTTCGCGCCGGAGGCGGGCGGGGGCCGTTCGATGGCGGAGCTGGGACGCGCCGAGAAGGACGCGATCTCCCACCGCGGGCGCGCCCTGGAAGCGCTCGCGCCGCAGATCACCGAGAAGGCCGGCGAACGCGACTGATCCCGGTCGAAAGCTGCTTAGATTTCGAGCGCTTCCGCCCGACGCTGGATGAATTGCTCGAGGCTGCCGAGGGCGGTCTCGGGGATCGGGTCGAAGCGCACGCCCATGCCGAGGGGCAGGTTCGGGCGCTGCAGATTGCCGGGCACGTTCGCGAAGACGACCTCGCCGGTCAGCTCGTAGGGCCGCTCTTCGAGCTCGAAGTGGAGTGTGAGTCGGGCACCGTCCATGGACGCGCGCGGCGTCTCGATGAAGCAGCCGCCCTCGGAGAGGCTGTAGAGGACGCCGTCCTTTTCGCGAGTCCCCACCCGCACGCGGACCGGCGCCGCCATCGGCACGCGGCGTGATCGGCGCGCGGAGCTCTGGGTGTCGCCGCTCAGCAGCCGATTCGCCTGGAATCGGAGCATCGCTTCGTCGTAGTCATCCCAGAGCGCGAGCAGCACGCCTGCGTCGCGAAGGGCCGCGGCCTGCTTGCCCTCCGGCGCCTTGCCGTACGCCATGGCCGGCATCACCGGCTCCCGACGGCGCATGCTCTTGAGTGCCTTGCGCAGGTCGCTGCCATTGGCATCGCTCGGGACCAGGATCGCCGCGATGGCGTATTCCTTGGCCTTCACCGTCGCGACCGCGTCCGCGAGGTCGGGGACGCGGATCGGCTCGACCCCCAGCCGGACGAGTCCGGCCGCGAGCGACTCGGTGCGCTCGGGGTCCGATTCGACCAGGAGGAGGAAATGGCTCGCGGGCATGGCCCTTGAATCGGGTGCCCACGCGCTGCGCTTGAGTCGCCGGCCGGGGCGGACCCGGTCGAGGGGGCGACGGGACCCGCGCTCCGGGGGCGGCTCAGCCCGCGAGGCGTTCCACGGTTCCGGACAGCCACTCCTCGGGGGTCGGATGCGTGGGGTCGAAGGCGAGGAGGCTTCGTTCGAGGCGGCGGCGGGATCGTGGGTCGAGGCGGACGCCTTCCTCACGGAGGAGCGCGTCGAGCGGTTCCGCGACGAAGGCGTGGAGCTGATCGCGGCTCAGGTCGTCGGGATCGCCCCCCGCCTCCCATACGAGGAGCCAGAGGCCGTAGCGCGATACGCGCTTGCCGACGGCGACGCTGATCTCGTTGTACATGTGGTCGAAGGTTCGACGCGACACGGTGACTCCTGGGGGGATCCCGCTCGCTCCGGGATCCGTGCTCTCCTGGTCGAGTGGAGGCGACCGTTCCGATATGTCACAGGAAACGCGCGCGCGCGCTCGCTTCCTCGTGCGGCGGGTGCGGTTGCGTTCGCACTGCACATCGGATGCGGCCGCGTCGCGCCCCGCTCGCGTCCGTTCTGCGCCGGCACCGTCCTGCGATACGATGCCATCGCGCGCGGATCCGGCTCCCGGCTCACGACGCAGGAGAGATCGTTGTCCGCAGACGAACGCCAGTCGGATTCGCCGGTGGACGAGCGTGCGGACGCGAGCGCGCCCACCACGGAGGCCCCGGCGTCCTCGACCGCGCCGTCGCGGACCGGGATCGACCCGGCGGTGGCGGCGCGCGAAGCGCAGCTCACCGAGTGGATGCAGGCGGCGCAGAAGGGCGACGCCGACGCCTACCGCAGGCTGCTGGGGGCGATCCAGCCGATGATCCGAGGGATCGTTCGGGCGAAGGTCCGCGACGAAGCCGCCGCCGAGGACGTGGTCCAGAACACGCTGCTCTCGATCCACCGGGGGCGGCGGACCTACCGGGCCGAGCGTCCCTTCGGTCCGTGGATGCGCGCGATCACGCGCAATACGATCATCGACCACTTCCGGGAGCGGAAGCGGAAGGGCGACCGCGAGGTGGAGCTCGTGGTGGAGGAATTCGCCGACGAGCACGAGGGCAGCGCCGAAGCGGATACGGCGCTCGCCCCGGAGCTCACGGCTGCGTTGGCGGCGCTCCCGGATTCGCAGCGCGAGGCGGTCACGCTGGTGCAGATCGAGGGCCTGTCGGTGGCGGAGGCCGCGCTTCGGGCGGGCGTGTCCGCGGGCGCGCTCAAGGTTCGCGCCCATCGCGGCTATCGCGCCCTTGCGAAGGCCCTCGAGGGCGCGCGCGTCGAGGGCGAATGGAAATCGGAGCGACCCCGGGCGGCGAGGGGCGAAGGCGGAAGCGGAGAATCGCGATGACGAGTGGAACCGAACGATTGATCGACGGACTGGTCGACGATCTCGAGCCGGTGACCCCGATGATTCGTGTTCGGCAGGCGTTCGCGGTCGTGATCTCGGTCTGGGCCGCGGTGCTCGGCGTCGTCCTCTGGTCTCAGCAGCACCCGGCGGGCGCGTCCTCGATCTTCTCGAACGGCGTCTACTTCACGAGCTTCGTGGGCCTCATGGTCGCTGCGCTCGCGTCCACGCTCTCCGCCCTGGCCGCGTCCCGCCCGGGCCGCGAGGGGGTCGAGCGGACCGGCCTGGGCCTGGCCGCGGGGGGACTGCTCGTCGCCAGTGCCGTCTGCCTGGTCGGGTTGATGGGGGACGGAGCGTTGCCGTCGCCGCCCGGGGCGGACGCGATGTGCCTTCAGAAGGGCGCCTGGCTCTCCCTCCTGCCGGCCGGCGTCGTGCTCAGCTTCCTCGTCCGTGGCTGGGCAGCGCATCCGGTTCGCGCGGCGCTCGTCGGACTCGTCGCCGCCGGAGCGCTCGGGGGCGTGATCGTCCACCTGAGCTGCGACTTTCTCGGCGCCGGTCACCTGTTGCGCGGACACATGGCGGTTCCGCTCGTTCTGGCCGTCCTCGGGACCTACCCCGCCGGAGCGCTCATCCGTCGACTGCGAGGCTGAGTGGTGTCGACGTCGATCCTCTTCGTCCGCCACGGCGAGACGACCTGGAACGTCGCGAAGCGGTGGCAGGGCCAGGCGGACACGCCGCTCACCGAGCAGGGCGAGGCGCAGGCGCTGCGCGTGGCGGCGCTGCTCGCCGCCGAGACGGATCGACCCTGGACGCGGCTGGTGTCGAGCGATCTCCAGCGCGCCCGTCGAACGGCGGAGGCGATCGGGAGCGCCCTCGGGCTCCGTGTCGAAGACGAGCCCCGATTCCGGGAGCGGGACGTGCGGGACTGGTCGGGGCTGACCCACCCCGAGGTCGAGGCGCGCGATCCCGAGGCCTACCGCCGGTTCCGGAGCGGAGACCCGACGATTCGGATGGGGGGCGGCGAGTCCACCCTCGATCTCCGTGCGCGGGCCCTCGCGGCGATTCGTGAGCTCCACGCCGCTGCGGACGGCCATGTGATCGTCGTGACCCACCTCGGTCTGATCCGGAGCCTCTTCCCCGGCGCGGAGGTCGCGAATACAGGGCGCCTCGCGCTCGACGCGGCGACGCTGCTCGCCTCGCCGCCGCCCACGCGGCGCGAAGACGACTCGGCGCCGGTGCTCTAGAAGCGGTCCGCGACCCAGCGTCCAGGCGCCGGTGCTCTAGAAGCGGTCCGCGACCCAGCGTCCAGGCGCCGGTGCTCTAGAAGCGGTCCGCGGCCCGGCGTCCAGGCGCCGGTGCTCTAGAAGCGGTCCGCGGCCCGGCGTCTAGCCGTCGGTTTCGGGCTGCGCGTCGCGGAGGACCCGGAAGCCCTCGAGCAGGATCCAGACGTCGAGCGCGAGGATCAGCGTGCCCGAGAGCGAGAGCAGCCAGAGCGTCTCGAAGTTCGCGTAGTAGTCGAGCAGATTGCCGATCATGGCCCAGGCGGTGACGGCGGCGACCGCGACCATCGGCACCAGCGTATAGGCGTAGGGGCGGCCCTGGCGCTTCAGCCAGACCGACACGACCAGCAGCGTCACGCCCGCGACGAGCTGATTCGTCGTTCCGAAGAGCGGCCAGAGCGCGAGGCCCCCCTGGCCACCGCCCTGGGTGATGGCGAGCAGCAGCGCGGCGCCGATCCCGAGCGCCCCGGCCACGAAGCGGTTCGACATCGGCTTCACGCCGTAGGCTTCACCGAGCTCGGCCAGGACCAGGCGCTGGATGCGTGCTCCCGTGTCGAGGGAGGTCGCCGCGAACGCGATCACCATCACGGCCATGAAGGTTCGCGCCGTCTCGAAGGGAATGCCGAGCGCCGCAACGAAGCGCGCACCGCCGCTCACGAAGGCGTCGAGCTTGGCGGCCATGCCGTTGGCCGCGCCCCAGCTCTCGTAGTGGGCCCACCAGTCGGCCGCGGACTCGAAGCCCGCCGTCGCGGCGAGCACGGCCATCAGCCCGAGAAAACCCTCGGCGAGCATCCCGCCGTAGCCGATCGGGCGCGCGTCGGTCATGCGCGAGAGCTGCTTCGAAGTCGTGCCCGAGGAGACCAGGCCGTGGAAGCCCGAGATGGCGCCGCAGGCGATCGTCACGAAGAGGAAGGGAATGAGCGACGGCGCTCCTTCCGGCGAGGCATTGAGCGCGGGGGCGACGACGCCCGGCCGTAGGACGATCAGGCCCGCGGAGAGGAGGGCGAGGCCGGTCACGAGCTGGTGCGAGTTGATGTAGTCGCGCGGCTGCAGGAGGAGCCAGACGGGCATCACGCTGGCGACGAACGAATAGAGGAGCAGCAGGACCACCCAGTGGGTGATCGTGAGCTCGGTGATCGCCGGGAAGGCCTCGACGAAGGCCTGGCCCTGGAAGATCGCGAAGAGCAGCAGCGCATAACAAACGAGCGAAGGCACGAACATCGGGAGCCCGCGCTTGTACACGAGCCAGCCGAGGGTCATCGCCACGAGGATCTGGACGTTGATCGGGAAGATCGAGCTCGGGGTCGAGACGAAGAGCGTCGCGATGATGTAGGCGAAGACGGCGAGCACGACCCAGGTCAGCAGCGAGATGATGACGAGAAAGAGCGTGCGCACCCGCGCTCCGACCACCGCGCCGGCGACGTCGCCGATCGAACGACCGCGGTGGCGGGCGCTGATCACGAGGGCGGAGAAGTCGTGGGCCGCGCCCATGAAGACGGTCCCGAGGCACACCCAGACCAGCGCCGGGACCCAGCCCCAGATGACCGCGATCGAAGGGCCGACGATCGGGGCGGCGCCGGCGATCGAGGCGAAGTGGTGGCCCCACAGCACGTGCCGCTTGGTCGGAACGTAGTCGACGCCGTCTTCGAGCTCGCGGCTCGGGACCGGCTCGTCCTCGCGCAGCTGGTAGAGGGAGTTCGCGAGGAAGCCCGAGTAGAACCGGTAGCCGAGCGCGAAGACCACGAAGACGAGGGCGGCGAGCGTTGCGGCGTTCAATCGAGGGACTCCGGGTGACGGTCGTCGGGGGCCGCCAAACGTATCCGGGCCGCGGGAGCGCCGCTAGGCGCGGGTGCCGACCGAGGGGCTGTCTTCCGGCGCGCGCAGCCGGCGCGAGATCAGCAGCAGCGCGCCGATCGCGACGGCGCCCCCGGTCACGTCGATCAGGATGTCGTTCGGACTCCCGGTTCGCGCGGTCGAGAAGGCCTGGCGGGCCTCGTCCGCGGTGGCGACGAGGGCGACCAGGAAGAGGGCGGTCCAGGCGGCGGTCGCGACCCGGTTGCGGGGCGCCGAGATCAGGGCGGCACGGAAGGTGAGCAGCGCGAGAACGCCGTACTCGACGAAGTGGGCCGACTTTCGGACGGCCAGGTAGATCCGCCATTTCGTTGGGCCTTCGAGCTCGCCGAAGAAGAACTCGAGCAGCGGCGAGAGCGTTCGGCTCGTCTCCTGGAGCGACCAGTCGTCTCCGCCCAGGGACCAGATCACGCCGGCCCAGACGGCGACGAGGGTCCAGGCGAGGGCAATGCGTCGTCGTCGCGACGGGGTCGCGGGATCCGGTTCGCCCGGCTGGGAGTCGGTCGCGGCCAAGGTGCCCTTCCTCATCGCGCCGAAGCGCACGCGCGGAACAGGATAGCCCGCTTCGTCGAAACGACTCGCGGCGTCCGACCTCGGTATCGTATCGGCATGTCCATCCTGAACGTGGGTCTCGTCTTCGAGACCTTCGACACCTATCCCCGCGAATCCGCGGATCCCGTCGACGCCCACGTGGAATTCGAGCCCGAATCGACGATCGAAGCCCTCGAGTCGGCGATCGCGTTCCTCGGGCACCGTCCGCGTCGCCTCGGTTCGCCGAGGGCGCTCCTGGAGGCCGCGGCGAAGGGAGGGCTCGCGGGGGTCGACGTCGCGTTCAACCTGGCCGAGGGGTTCGGCGGGCGGAACCGCGAGGCGTGGGCACCGGTCGTGCTCGAGATGGCGGGGATCCCGACGATCGGATCCGATGCGCTCTCCCTGTCCCTCTCCCTCGACAAGGCCTGGGCCAATCGCCACGTCGCGGCGGCCGGAGTTCCGATCGCGCCCCAGCGGACCCTTGCGAGCGGACGCGAGGCAAAAGAAGCCGAGCTGCCGGCCGGGTTCCCACTCTTCGTGAAGCCGCGCTGGGAAGGGACGGCGAAGGGGATCCGCGCGAGCTCGCGGGTCGAAGACCGGGAGGCGCTGGTGGCCGAGGTGGACCGCGTGACCACGACCTACCAGCAGCCGGCGCTCGTCGAGGCGTTCGTGCCCGGGGCCGAGTACACGGTCACGCTGATCGGGAACGACCCGCCCGAGGCGCTGCCCGTCGTGCAGCGGGCGCTCGAGCGCGAAACCGGGATCGGATTGCATGCCCTCGAAGGCCCCGCGTCGGGCGGAGCGGCGCTCGATCACGTGACTCCGGGCGCCCTCGAACCGACGCTCGAGGCGGAGCTCTCGCGGCTCGCGGTCCTGGCCTTCGATGCGCTCGACTGTCGGGACTTCGCACGGGCGGATTTCCGGCTCGACCGCGACGGAGGGCCGGTCTTCCTCGAGATCAACCCGCTTCCGACCTTTGCGACGGACGGGACCTTCGCCATCCTCGCGGAGCTCGAGGGGGTCTCCCTCGACGAGATGCTCGGCCGCTGCGTCCGAGCGGGGCTGCGACGTCTCGATCTGGAGTAGGGCGCAGTGGCGAGGACGAAGGAGAAGCGGGCGTGAGTGCGGCGACGACACAGAACGAGGCACGCCCGATCGCGGTCTGGCCGCCCGAGCCGTCGGTTCCGCCGAAGGGCGTCGATCCGTCGGATTGGTCCGATTGGGGCTGGCAGATGCGCAATCGCATCCGTGACGCCGAGGGCCTCCGCGCCTACATCGACCCGACGCCGGAAGAGGAGGCCGCGATCGTCGATCTGGCGAGCCGCTTCCGATTCGTGATCACGCCGTACTTCGCGTCCCTGATGGACCCGAAGGATCCGGCCTGTCCCGTTCGCAAGCAGGTCGTCCCGCGGCCCGCCGAGCTCGGCGACGCCGCTGGTCGCGAAGATCCGCTCGACGAGGTCGCGCACTCGCCGGTCAAGAACGTCGTCCGGGTCTATCGCGACCGGATCGCCTTCTGCGTCAACAACGAGTGCGCGCTCTACTGCCGCTACTGCCTGCGCAAGCGGATGGTCGGCGACGCCGAGTGGACGATGCAGAAGAAGGAGCTCGAGCTCGCCCTCGACTGGATCGCGGCGACGCCGGAGATCCGGGACGTGCTGCTGACCGGCGGAGATCCCCTCGTCTTCTCCGACGCACGGCTCGAGTGGCTGCTCACCCGGCTGCGGGCCATCCCGCACGTGGAACTGATCCGCCTCGGAACGCGTCTGCCCGTCACGCTGCCTTTCCGCGTGACGGACGATCTCTGCGCGATGCTCGAACGCTTCCACCCGCTCTGGGTGAACACCCACTTCAATCACCCGAAGGAGCTGACCGCCGACGCGGCGGCGGCCTGCGATCGCCTGCTGCGCGCGGGGATCCCGGTCGGCAACCAGAGCGTCCTGCTCCGGGGGGTGAACGACGACCACGACACGATGAAGGCGCTCTGTGAGACGCTCGTGCGGATGCGCGTCCGCCCCTACTACGTCTATCAGGCGCAGCTCCTCGAAGGGACCGAGCACTTCCGGGTGCCGATCGAGGACGGGATCGAGATCTTCAAGCAGATGCGGGGTCGGACGAGTGGCTTCGCGATCCCCCAGTTCGTGCTCGATACCCCCCATGGCAAGGTTCCCCTCGATCATCCCTTCGCACGCGGAAGGGACGGGGACGACTTCGTGGTGGAGGCCTTCGATGGCACGCTCTGGCGCGAGCCGAATCCGCGTTAGGGGACGCGAGCGTGACTGACGACCAACGTCGCGTCGCCGGTGCCGCGGGACTGCTCGCGGCGAGCGTGCTGATCGCGCGCGTCCTCGGCTTGTTGCGAGACGCGCTCCTCGCCTCTCAGCTGGGGCTTGGGCCCGAAGTCGACGTCTACTACGCGGCGTTCATGATCCCGGACATCCTGGGCTACCTGCTCGCCGCCGGGGCAGTCGCCGTCGCGATCACGCCGCCCTACGTGAAGCGGCTCGAGCACGAGGGCCAGACCGCTGCGGCGCGATTCGCGTCGGTCGTCGTCGGGACCGTCGGGGGCCTCGCGACCGGGGCGACGATCGTGCTCTGGTTGCAGGCCGAGCCCTTGATGCGGCTCCAGTTCCCGGACTTCGACGACGCGAACCTCGCGGAGGCGGTCCGTCTGACGCGGATCGTGCTGCCGGCGCAGATCTTCTTCCTGACCGGGGGCGTGCTGCGCGGCGTGTTGATGGCGCACGGTCGCTTCGCGCCCCAGGCGTGGGCGTCGATCGTCTACAGCGCCGCGCCCATCGGCGGGGCGCTCGTCGCGATGGCGCTCGGCGTCGAGGGGCGCGCCGACGGCTTCGCCTGGGGCACCCTCGTCGGCGCGATCGTCGGTCAATGGGCGATCCCGGTCTTCGCGCTTCGCCGTCTGCCCGGTGCCGTCGGACGGATTCGCGTGGCGCCCCTCGACCGCGATTTCCGGGAGTACGCGTGGCTCGCGCTGCCGCTCATGCTCGGGCTCGGTCTCACGACCGTCGACGAGTGGTACGAGAAGTGGCTGGGCGCGACGATCGCGCCCGGCGCGATCGCGGCCATCACCCTCGCGCGCAAGCTGATGATGGTGCCGGTCGGGATCGTGGGACAGGCGGTCGGGGCGGCGCTCCTGCCTTCGCTCACGACGCGATACCAACAGGGAGACGACGCGGGCTTCGGCGAGCTGCTGACGACGACGTTGCGGACGTGTCTCGGGCTCGGTCTCGTCGCGGCGGGCGGACTCGCGGCGCTGGCGCTTCCGGCGGTTCGGCTCGTCTACGAGTACGGACGATTCGAGGGCGCGGACTCGCTCGCGGTCGCTGGGCTCCTGGTCGTGCTCGCCGCGGCCATCCCGGGCTGGGTCGTGCAGCAGGTCGCCGTACGCGGGTTCTACGCCCGCGGCGAGATGTGGCTCGCGATGGGGCTCTCGACGGGGATCGCGCTGGCGGTGTTCCCGCTCTACTGGATGGGCGCGCGGGGGCAGGGCGTGCAGGGGCTCGCGGCGGCCTCGGCGACGGCGATCTCGATGAACGCGATCCTGACCCTCGTCTGGCTGCACGTCCGCGCCGGGAGCCCGGATCCGCTCGCGCTCGTCCGCACGCTCGTGCGCGGCCTGCTCGTGGTCGCGCTCGCGGGGGTTGTGACGGTCCTCGCGCTCGGCCTCCTGCGCGAAGCGCTGCCCTGGGCGATCGCGCAGCTCGCAGTGGGCGGAGCGTTCTATGGAATCGTCGCCCTCGTCGGGATCCGCTTCTTCGGCGACGAGGCGCTCCGCGAGGGCATCGAGGCCGTGCTCGCTCGGCTGCGCCGCGGATCGCGATCGGACCCCGAATGAGCGCCGCCCCGTGGCAGTTCTGGATCGACCGGGGCGGGACCTTCACCGATTGCCTCGGACTCGCGCCGGACGGTGTCGTCCATACGACGAAGGTGCTCTCGTCGGATCGCGCGCCCCTCGAGGCCGTCGAACGGATCGTCTCCGTCGCCGGCGCGGGCCCGGAGGCGACCCGGGGCGCCCGCATCAAGCTCGGCACGACCGTCGCGACGAACGCGCTCCTCGAACGGCGCGGCGTCCCGACGGCGCTGCTCACCAACGAAGGACTCTCCGGCGTCTTCGACATCGGCACCCAGGAACGTCCCGACCTCTTCGCCCTCGAGATCACCCGCTCCCCGCGGTTGCAGCGCTGGCGGCTCGAAGTCCCCGGACGCCGCGGCGCCGACGGCGAAATCGTCGAGCCCGTCGAGCTCGACCACGCACGCTCGCTCCTCGCAGGCGCCCGCGAAGAGGGGGCCCGGGCCGTCGCGATCGTCTGGCTGCACGCCCACCTCGACCCCGCGGACGAGCGCGCGCTGGCCGAGGTGGCGCGCGACGTCGGATTCGAGCACGTCGTGGGCTCCCACGAGCTCGCCCGCGAAATCGGCTTCCTCTCGCGCGGCGAGACGACGATCGCCGACGGCTACCTGACGCCGCTCTTGCGCGGCCACGTGGATGCCCTCGCGCGTGGTCTGCCCGAGGCCGATCTCCGTTTCATGCAGTCGTCGGGAGGACTGACCGAGGGCGAGCGCTTCCGCGGGCCGAACGCGCTGCTCTCGGGGCCGGCGGGCGGGGTCGTCGCGGCCGGCCGGGTCGCGCGGGCTGCCGGCTTCGACCGGGCGATCGGTTTCGACATGGGGGGCACGTCGACGGACGTGTCGCTGGTCGAAGGCGAGCGTCTCGACCGGGCTTTCGAGAGCGAGGTGGGCGGGGTCCGGGTGAAGGCACCGATGCTGCGGATCCATACCGTGGCCGCCGGGGGCGGCTCGCTCTGTCGCTTCGACGGAATCCGGCTGACGGTGGGGCCCGAGAGTGCGGGGAGTGATCCCGGCCCGCTCTGTTACGACCTCCGCGACGCGGAGGGGCGGCCGAAGGCGACGGAGCTCGCGGTGACCGACGTGAACCTCGCCCTCGGGCGCGTGATGCCGGACCGCTTCCCTTTTTCCCTCGCGCGCGCGCCGGTCGACCGCGCGCTCTCGTCGATGCGCGACACCCTGGCCAAGTCTGGATTCGAACGCAGCGAGGAGGAGATCGCGGCGGGCTTCTTCGAGATCGCGAATGCGAGCATGGCGCAGGCGATCATCGAGGTGAGCGTCGAACGCGGGGCGGATCCGCGCGACCACGTGCTCGTCGGCTTCGGTGGCGCCGGGGGCCAGCACGTCTGCGCGATCGCGCGCCGACTCGGCATCTCGGAGATCCTGCTCCATCCGTACGCCGGTCTGCTCTCGGCCTACGGGATCGGGATCGCGCCGGAGTCCTGGGACGGTCAGCGCGACGGGCGCGCGCGCACGCTGCCGATCGAAGGGCCGCTTCCGGAATCGATCGGGGCCGAGTGGTCCGCCCTGGAGGACGAGGGGCGCGGCGCGCTCACGGGCGAAGGCGTCGCCGGCGACGATCAGCACGTCGAGCGCAGCCTCGACCTCGGCTACGTCGGAACGGATACCGCGCTCACCGTCGTCGGGTCGGGAGACGCACCCGCCTGGCGGACGTCCTTCGAGGACGAGCACCGCACGCGTTTCGGCTACGTCCGTGAAGGCCGCGAGATCGAGGTCAAGGCCGTGCGTGTCCGGCTCGCCGGCGCGGCGGGGGAGGCGCCCTCACCGGCGCCGCCGGACGGGCACGCCTCGCCGGAGCCGATCCGGCGAACACGGGCCTGGTTTCCGGAGGTCGGCCGGGTCGAGGCGCCCGTTTTCGAGCGCGAGTCGCTTCGGCCGGGGGATCGTCTGGAAGGACCGGCGCTGATCCTCGAATCGACGGGAACCGTCGTCGTCGACCCGGGCTTCGCGCTCGAGGTGGACGAGGGACGCGTGTTCCGGCTGCGCTTCGAGGGACGGGTCGAACGGACGCGATCCGTCGATCTAGAGGAGGCGGATCCGGTCCGGCTCGAGGTCCTCGGCAACCGCTTCATGTCGATCGCGGAGCAGATGGGTGCCGTGCTCCGGAACACGTCGGTCTCGACGAACATCAAGGAGCGTCTCGACTATTCCTGTGCGGTCTTCGATCGCGAGGGGGGGCTCGTCGCGAACGCGCCGCACATTCCGGTCCATCTGGGCGCGATGGCCGACACGATCGCGGCGGTGCGCGCGCGCTTTCCGGAGATGGCGCCCGGCGACGTCTTCGTCACGAACGATCCCTTCGCGGGGGGGTCGCACCTGCCGGACGTGACGGTCGTGACGCCGGTCTTCGAGGTGGGGGACGAGCGGCCGTCGTTCTACGTGGCGAGCCGCGGCCACCACGCGGACCTCGGGGGCAAGACGCCCGGCTCGATGCCTCCGGACTCGACGTGCCTCGAGGAAGAGGGCGTGCTGATCGAGGCGTTCCCGCTGGTCCGCGAAGGACACTTCGACGAGGCGCGCATCCGACGCGTGCTGGGCGAGGGGCCCTATCCGGCGCGGCGACCCGACGACAACGTCGCGGATCTCGAGGCGATGGTGGCGGCGAACCGGGCCGGAAGCGCGCTGCTCGAAGCCCTCGTCGAAGAGGTCGGGGACGAGGTCGTGCAGGTCACGATGGCGCAGCTCCAACGGGCGGGCGCCACGAAGGTCGCCGGCGAGCTCGCGGCGCTCGCTCCGGGGGAGCACGTCTTCGAGGACGCCCTCGACGACGGGACCCCGATCCGGGTCCGGCTCGGTCTCGTCCACGCGGACGGCAGCGATCCGGACGCGCTGCCTGCGCGGATGACGATCGACTTCGAGGGCACGGGCCCCGCGCAGGCGCACAACCTGAACGCCCCCGCGGCGGTCGTGCGCGCGGCGGTGATCTACGTGCTGCGTTCGCTCGTCGCGGAGCGGATTCCGCTGAACGGTGGCTGTCTCGCGCCGGTCGACGTGCGCATCCCGAGCGGCTCGCTGCTCGACCCGCCGCGCGGCTCCGCGGTCGTCGGCGGCAACGTCGAGACGTCGCAGCGGGTGGTCGACGTTCTGCTGGGGGCGCTCGGTCGGGCGGCGGCCAGTCAGGGGACGATGAACAACGTGACCTTCGGCGACGAAGCCTTCGGCTACTACGAGACGATCGGCGGCGGCGCCGGCGCGACGCCCAACGCCCCGGGCGAGGGCGGCGTCCACACCCACATGACCAACACCCGCATCACCGATCCCGAGGTACTCGAGGCACGCTTCCCCGTCCGCCTCCTGGCCTTCGGGCTCCGGCCCGGCTCCGGGGGCGAGGGCGCTCGGCGAGGGGGCGACGGACTCGTGCGTCGCTACCGGTTCCTGCGCCCGGTCACCGTCTCGCTCCTGACCGAACGTCGCACCCGGGCGCCCTTCGGGCTCGAAGGGGGCGAGTCGGGCGCGTGCGGTCGCAATCGCGTCCGGCGTGTCGGGACCGGCGCCTTCGAGGACGCGCCGGGGCACGCGCGGCTCGAGCTCGCGGCCGGCGACGAGCTCTGGATCGAGACGCCGGGCGGCGGCGGACACGGCGCGCGGACGGGCGGGTGAGGCCCTCGCGGCCGCGGCGTCACGCCGCGGATGCGAAAGCACCCGGGAGTCTTGAATCCCCTCCGGGTAGTGGTAAGGTCCGCCCGGGCGAGTAGCTCAATTGGCAGAGCAAGTGGCTCTTAACCACTAGGTTCGGGGTTCGATTCCCCGCTCGCTCACCATTCCTTGTTTCGGCGCGGAGCGCCTCTCGACGCGACCTTCGGTCGCGTCTTGCGCTCAGGGCTGACAACGGGATGGTTCGGGGCTTCGAGGCCCTCTCGTAGGCCGCCTGTCCGGGCGGCTTTCTCCTTTCTGGACATGGACTCGGCGGTCTGGCCGCTCCGACGAATCGGGATCCGCTACCTAATGGGCGGGCCGGGGTGGCGGAACTGGTAGACGCAGTGGCCTTAGGAGCCACCGTCCTCGTGACGTGCAGGTTCGAGTCCTGTCCCCGGTACCATTTCCTTTCGCGCCCTCGCAGACCTTCGCCTTCGCTCCATCACGAGGCTCGGGCGCGATGACAGAATGATGCGTCCAGCAGAGGCCGAAGCGCCGGACGTGATCCAAGACGAATAGAGGAAGACAGTCATGGCAGACGTCGAGACGGGTCGGGATGACATCCAGATCGAGACGAACGAGATCTCCGAGGTCGTGCGTGAGATCGCGATCGAGGTCGCGGCCAAGCGCGTCGATGCGGCGTTCGGGCGGGTCGTGCAGGAGCTGCGCAAGACGGCGCGCGTGAAGGGCTTCCGCCCGGGCAAGGTCCCGGCGAACGTGATCAAGCAGATGTATGGCGAGGGGCTGGGCGAGGAGATCGAGCGCCAGCTCGTGCGAGAGACCCTGGCCGACGCCGTCGAGCTCGCCGAGCTCGAGCCGGTGGTCGAGCCGCAGATCGAGGCCGAAGTTCCGAGCGAGGGCAAGGCGTTCCGCTACAAGGCTCGAATCGAGATCAAGCCGTCGATCGATCTGCCCGAACTCTCGGCGCTTTCCGGCGAGCGGCCCCGGGTCGAGGTCGGAGACGACGAGCTCCTCACCGAGCTCGAGAGCCTACGAGAGCGGAGCGTGGCCTGGGTGGAGGAGGACGAAGAGACCCTCGCCGAGAGCGGCCATCAGGTCACGATCGACTTCGTCGGCTCGATCGACGGCGTCGAGTTCGAGGGGGGGAGCGCCGAGGGCGTCGACCTCGAGCTCGGCTCGGGCCGCATGATCCCGGGCTTCGAGGACGAGCTGATCGGCGCGAAGTCCGGCGAGGAGCGGGACCTCAACGTGACCTTCCCCGAGGACTACGGAAACGAAGAGCTCTCGGGCAAGGCCGCGGTCTTCAAGGCGACGGTCAATGCGATCAAGCGCAAGGAGCTCCCCGAACTCGACGACGACTTCGCCAAGGACCTCGGCGAGGAGTTCGAGACCCTCGACGACGTGCGCGAGAAGATCAAGGAAGGCCTGACGGCCCAGCGCCAGCACGCCTCCGACCACCACCTCCACAAGAGCCTGCTCGACGACCTGGTCACGCGCACGAGCTTCGAGGTCCCCCCCGGCATGGTCGAGCGTCAGCTCGAGAGCCAGCTGCAGCAGTTCGAGCAGCAGATGCAGGGCCGGGTCCCGGAGACGGATCTCCGCGCGCGCCTCTCTCAGATGCGCGAAGAGGGATGGGACGAAGCAAAGCGACGCGTCCAGGAAGGGCTCCTGCTCGAGGCGGTTGCGAAGCGCGCCGAGCTCGAGGCGAGCGAGGAAGAGATCGACGCGCGACTCGACGAGATGGCGGCGGGGCAGGGCGTCGATGCGAAGCTCATGCACGACATGGCGAACGCCCAGGGCTGGCGCCCGGCGGTCGCTGCGGAGGTCGTGGATCGAAAGGCGCTCGACCATCTGTCCGAGGCGGCGAACGTCACTGACGTCGATCCGCCCGAAGCGGACTGACGCGCGAGAGACGGACGGAGCGCTCTCCGGGTCGTTCGGTCACCGTCGCAATCGACGACGGCCCGAGGCGATCCGGTGGAGTCGGACGAAGGTTCGCAGGCAACTCCGCGTCGTCGTTCACGATCCCGAGGGAGCGCAGCTGTCGGCCCGAGAGAAACCGCACGCGCATGTCGGGCACTCTCTTTAGCGCGCGCCTTGCGGAGGGCGGAACTTCGGTGCCGCGAGGAGCGGCAGCCGGCTGCGTGGCCGCCTGCGCGAGTTGCGGTGGCCTCGTGCGTGGCGGAGACTAGTCTAGAGAAGTGTCCGTGATCCCCGGGGTCACGGGGCGTCGAGGCGGGCGGGGGGCCCGCGTCGGATCGCACAGCCGCCCGAAGTGCGTCGGAGCGCCGAGAGGCGCGCGAGCGACGCGAGAGAGGAAATAGAGGCCGAATGGAACGGTTCAATCCCCAGGCGTACACGATCCCGATGGTGATCGAGCAGAACCAGCGCGGAGAGCGTGTCTTCGACATCTATTCCCGGCTGCTCAGGGACCGGGTCGTCTTCCTGGGGACCGAGATCCACGACGAGATCGCCAACGTGATCGTCGCCCAGCTGCTCTTCCTCGAGGCGGACGATCCGGACAACGACATCCACCTCTACATCAACTCCCCGGGCGGTTCGGTGACCGCTGGGCTCGCGATCTACGACACGATGCAGTTCATCCGTCCCGACGTGCACACGACCTGCATCGGGATGGCGGCGTCGATGGGCGCCTGGCTCCTGGCGGCGGGTGCGGAAGGCAAGCGCTCCGCGCTCCCCAATGCGCGGGTGATGATCCACCAGCCCATGGGCGGGACCCGCGGGCCGGCCAGCGACATCGACATCCAGGCGCAGGAAATCCTGAAGCTTCGCCATAGGATGAACGAGATTCTTGCGGGCCATACCGGGCGCGATCTGGACCAGATCGCGGCGGATACGGAGCGCGACTACTATATGAGCGCCGAGGAAGCGCGGGACTACGGGATCGTCGACTCCGTGGCGAACCGTCGCTCGGGTGGCCCGGCCGAGAGCAGCAGCGAAGGCTGAACGGATTCCATCGTCGGTTCGACCGGCAGGCGACCGGGAAGGGATCCGAACGGCCTTCATGCGGGAACAGCACGCGAACCGCACGAAAGTGTCGATGGGCCCACCGTCGGTCAAGTCAATGATCACCGGGGGGTGAGAGAAGAATGAAGAAGCGAGACGACAACGCGAACCTCTCGTGCTCCTTCTGCGGCAAGTCGCAGAAGGAAGTGAAGAAGCTCATCGCCGGGCCCACCGTCTACATCTGTGACGAGTGCATCGAGCTCTGCAACGACATCATCGCCGAGGAGTACGGCCAGGAGGAGGCCGGCGGCGCACCGCCCCGCGTCCTCAAGCCCAAGGAGATCAAGGCCGCCCTCGACGAGTACGTGATCGGTCAGGATGCGGCGAAGAAGGTCCTCTCGGTCGCCGTCCACAACCACTACCGCCGGATCGAGAGCGGAAACATCTCCGACGTCGAGCTGCAGAAGGCGAACATCCTGCTGCTCGGCCCGACCGGTTCGGGCAAGACGCTCCTCGCCCAGACCCTGGCCAAGATCCTCGACGTCCCCTTCACGATCGCCGACGCGACGACGCTCACCGAGGCGGGCTACGTCGGCGAGGACGTGGAGAACATCGTCCTCAACCTGCTCCAGGCCGCGAACTACGACGTCGAGCGCGCCCAGCGCGGGATCATCTACATCGACGAGATCGACAAGATCGCCCGCAAGAGCGAGAACCCGTCGATCACGCGTGACGTTTCGGGCGAAGGTGTCCAGCAGGCGCTCCTCAAGATCATCGAGGGCACGATGGCGAGCGTCCCGCCCAAGGGGGGGCGAAAGCACCCGCAGCAGGAATTCCTGCAGATCGACACCACGAACATCCTTTTCATCTGCGGCGGCGCCTTCGTCGGCCTGGAGGGAATCATCGAGCGGCGGATCGGGGTGAAGGGCCTCGGCTTTGCTGCCGATATCCAACACAAGGCCGAACGCAAGAAGGGTGAGGCGCTCCGCGAAGTGCAGGCAGAAGATCTACTCCATTTCGGATTGATTCCCGAGTTCATCGGGCGCCTGCCGGTCGTGGCGACGCTCGAAGAGCTGAACGAGGAAGCGCTGATCGCGATCCTGACCCAGCCGAAGAACGCGCTGGTCAAGCAGTACGAGAAGCTCTTCGAGTTCGAGGACGTCTCGCTCCAGTTCACCGACGGCGCGCTCAGCGCGGTCGCGCGGAAGGCCCTGTCGCAGAAGTCGGGCGCCCGTGGGCTGCGCGCGATCCTCGAGAACGCGATGTTGGAACTCATGTACGAATTGCCCTCCAGGGACGACGTCGAAGAATGCGTGGTCGGCGAAGAAGTGATCGAGCAGGGCGCAGAGCCCGTGCTCGGCCTGAAGCGGGAGGCGGAGTCGGCCTGATCAGGGCGGTTTCCGGGCCAGGAACGGGGGTCGCTTGCCCCCGCCGCGAGCGTGCCTAGGGTTCGGTCTCGCACCCGGGATGCCTGACGAGGGCGATGCTGTGAACCGCAGGATCGAAAAGACGACGGGGGGTTGGTCATGAGTGAAGAAGAAGCCGGAAACGGGGGGCGCGTCCCGCTGCTTCCGCTGCGAGACATCGTCGTCTTTCCGCACATGGTCGTGCCGCTCTTCGTGGGCCGCCCGAAGTCGATCCAGGCCCTCGAAGACGCCATGGCGGGCGATCGTCAGCTCGTCGTCGCGGCCCAGCGCGTCGCCGGCGAGGAAGAGCCGACCCCCGAGGACATCTTCGAGATCGGCACCCTCGGGACGATCATCCAGCTGCTGCGCCTGCCCGACGGGACCGTGAAGGTCCTGGTCGAGGGGAAGAGCCGCGCGCGCATCCGTGACTTCGCGGCGACCGACCCCTACTTCGCGGTCGAGGTCGAGGCGCTCGACGACGAGGGCGCGGACTCCCCCGAGGCGGAGGCGCTCGTTCGCTCGATCCACACGACCTTCGAGAGCTACTCCAAGCTCAACAAGAAGATCGCCCCCGAGATCGTGAACTCGGTCGCGGCGATCAGCGAGCCCGGCAAGCTCTCCGACACGGTGGTCGCCCACCTGAACCTGAAGCTTCCCGATCGTCAGAAGCTCCTCGAGGTGACCTCGACGGTCGAACGCCTCGAAGAGGTCTACAACCGCATGCAGGCGGAGATCGAGGTCCTCGAGGTCGAGCGGAAGATCCGCGGCCGCGTCAAGAAGCAGATGGAGCGCTCCCAGAAGGAGTACTACCTGAACGAGCAGATGCGGGCGATCCAGAAGGAGCTGGGCGACCGCGGCACCGGCGACGACGGCAAGAACGAGCTCGCCGAGCTCGAGGAGCAGCTCGCCGCGAAGAGCATGCCCGAAGAGGCGCGCGACCGGACGGAGAAGGAGCTCAAGAAGCTCAAGCAGATGTCGCCGATGGCGGCGGAAGCGACCGTCGTCCGGAACTACATCGACTGGATGCTGGCGCTGCCCTGGGACGAGTACACGGACGAGGAGAAGGATCTCCAGGTCTCGCAGGGCGTCCTCGACGCCGACCACTACGGCCTCGACAAGCCCAAGGAGCGGATCCTCGAGTACCTCGCGGTGCAGACCCTGGTCGAGAAGATCAAGGGCCCGATCCTCTGTCTCGTCGGCCCGCCCGGCGTCGGCAAGACCTCCCTCGGCAAGTCGATCGCCCGCTCGACCGGTCGCGACTTCGTTCGGATCTCGCTCGGCGGCGTCCGGGACGAGGCGGAGATCCGCGGCCATCGCCGGACCTACATCGGCGCGCTGCCCGGCAAGATCATCCAGGGCCTGAAGAAGGCGGGGTCGTCGAACCCGGTCTTCCTGCTGGACGAGATCGACAAGATGTCGATGGACTTCCGCGGCGATCCGTCGTCGGCGATGCTCGAGGTGCTGGATCCGGAGCAGAACAACACGTTCTCGGATCACTATCTCGACGTCGAGTACGACCTCTCGCGTGTGATGTTCATCTGCACGGCGAACGTGCTCGGTGAGATCCCGGGTCCGCTTCGCGACCGTATGGAGATCATCCAGATCCCCGGCTACATCGAGTCGGAGAAGCTCGAGATCGCGAAGAAGCACCTCGTCGACAAGGTCCGGCACGACAACGGACTCTCGGAGGAGGACGTCGTCTTCACGGACAACTCGATCCTCGAGGTGATCCGCCACTACACGCGCGAGTCCGGCGTGCGAGGGCTCGAGCGCGAGCTGGCTTCCGTCGCGCGCAAGGTCGCGCGCGAGAAGGTGTCCCAGGGCGAGTCGTTCAAGCCCGTCAAGGCATCGCCCAAGCTGATCCGGAAATATCTCGGCGTGCAGAAGCACCGCTTCGGCCAGACCGAGGAGGAGAACCGGATCGGCGTGACGACCGGCCTCGCGTACACGGAGGTCGGGGGCGAGCTGCTCCAGACCGAGGTCTCGATCATGCCCGGCAAGGGGAAGGTCCAGATCACGGGGCGCCTCGGCGAGGTCATGACCGAGTCGGCGAACGCGGCGATGTCCTACATCCGCTCTCGCGCGAAGCAGCTCGGCCTGACGAGCAACTTCCACGAGCAGGTGGACGTCCACATCCACGTGCCCGAAGGCGGGACGCCCAAGGACGGGCCGTCGGCGGGCATCACGATGGCGACGACGATCGCGTCGGCGCTGACCCGGATCCCGGTCCGCTCCAACGTGGCCATGACCGGCGAGATCACGCTCCGCGGACGCGTGCTCCCGATCGGCGGCCTCAAGGAGAAGCTGATCGCGGCCCATCGCGGCGGGATCGACACGGCGCTCGTTCCCAAGGAGAACGAGAAGGACCTGAAGGACCTGCCGGCGGTGATCAAGAAGAACATCAAGATCATCCCCGTCGAGCACATGGACGAAGTCCTGCGCCTGGCCCTCGCGGTCGAGAACCCGGAGCACTTCCTCGAGGACGCCGACGGCATCCACGAGATCGAGGACATCTACATCACGCCCGGTGGGATCGCCCAGGCGACGACGGCTGTGCCGCATCCGGCCGGCGTGAACTGATCCGGGAGCCCCGAACCCGGGGCGCATCCGGGGCGCGTAGCTCAGCTGGCTAGAGCACCTCGTTTACACCGAGGGGGTCCGGGGTTCGAGTCCCTGCGCGCCCACCATCTTCCTTCTGAAAATCGCCTTTCTGAACAGTGACTTGCCGTCCCTCTGGTTCCTCGGCTGCCGTCACGGTAGCATGCGTCGAGTTGGGTGTGGGGGTTTTTGTGGGGACTCTTTCTGAATCCTGCCCCCGCGCAGCTGGCTCGGGGTCCACTGTGGGGACTTCCGTGGGGAGTCTTGGTAGATGGGTGTCCACCGGAGGGGTGCCAGCAAGGTCTGGCAGATCGAGTTCCAACACCGGGGGCAGCGCATTCGCCGGAGTTCTGGGACCACCATCAAGGCGGACGCTCAGGCCCTAGAGGCTCAGCTTCGGTCAGAGCTGCGTGAAGGGGATATCTACGGTTCCTTAGAGGAGCTGACCCTCAGCGAGGCATTCAGGCGGTACTACGAGGCTCGGATCAAGCAAACCGCGAGGAAGCCGAACGCCCAGAAGGTCCTGGCCGCGATCCAGCGCGTCCAGTCAGACCTGGGGCCGGACACTCCTCTTGCCGACCTCACTACCCCCAAGCTGACCAAGTGGCGGGATGGTCTTCGGCGGGCCGACAAGGCAGACGGGACGCCAGGAGAGCCGCTCGCTCCCGCCTCCAAGAATCGGTACCGGGACGTACTGATGGCGACCCTCCGTATGGCACATGAGGAGTGGGGGGCTCTGCGTACGCTGCCCAAGCTCGCGAAGGTCAAGGAGGGCGAGCAGGTCACCCGCTTTCTCACGGACGAAGAGGAGACTGCGCTTCTGGACGCGGCACAGCCGCACCTGAAGGATCTGTTGGTATTTCTCCTGGACACCGGGGCCAGGAAGAGCGAAGCCCTCCAGCTCGAATGGGATCGCGTCAGTCTGGATAGAGCGAGTCCGTCGGTCAGCTTCGTCTCAACCAAGAGTCAGAAGCCCCGAGGTGTACCCGTTCCGAGACGGACCGAGGTGCTACTCCGGCGGCTCCATGGCGAGGCAAGCGAGCGGGCTGGTGGTCGGGAGCTAAAGGGCAGGGTCTTCCTGTGGCAGCCTCCTGGGACCGATTCGTTCGTCCCCTTCGAAGACCCAAAGAAGGGGTTCCGGGCGGCTCGCGAGAGAGCCGGACTTGGTGCCGATGTAACTCTACACGTTATGCGGCATACCTACGCCAGCCGCCTGGTCATGGCTGGGGTTCCCCTCTACGACGTGAGCAAGCTGCTCGGCCACAGTACGGTGACCATGACCGAGCGATACGCGCATCTGGCTCCCGACCACCTGGAGCGCGCGGTTAGGCGGCTCGATCAGCGCTAGTGCCGGGAGCACTCAGGGCGTCGCGCTCTTCTTCGATCCAGTCTCTCGCCTTCCCGCCAGTTGTCTTGTGTCGGTTGGCCTTCCGGAGCTGGCTGGCCTTAGCGGGAGCAGCCTGAGCGAGGTTCGGGAGAGTCAGCTGTTCGGGCGCCTCTGAGATCGCGAGGTCCGACACGAAGGCGTCGAGGCTCTCTCGATGGAAGAGGACTCGTCCACCGAGCTTGATCCGAGGGATCTCCTTGTGTCGGTCGAGGGTTCGGGTGGTCATGCAGAGGTAGTCTGCTGCCTGCACGCGGGTCAGGTAGGTGCGGTCAGAAGTCGTGGTTGTGCGGGTATCCATGGAATCTCGGCTCCAAACGCACTGAAGCCCGGCCGGAGAACCATGAAGGCTCCCTGACCGGGCTCCAGATACAGCGAGACCCACCGGGCTTCCTCTAGGGAGCGGGGCGGGCCATGTGTTGGGGTATTCGGCTCGTTATGTGTGGACAGCGCCTAGCGGTAGGCGCGCGTCACGGATCGAAGGCTCACATCAGTTCAGCCCCTTCTTTGATGTCCGCATGGCCGTTCTCAGTTGGCTATCGGCCGCCGCGTTTCCGGCATAGTCCGCGTAGTAGTGGGTAGGGGGAGGGGGAAGCTCGTCCAGCCCACTCGGGCACCCTTCAAGCTCGTCTAGCTCTTCTGCGCCCACTTCAAGTGCCGGTCTTTCGGTCGCACTGATGCGGTTGTCCCTGAGTAGGCCCACACCGGCTGATAGGTCGGCGGCCGTGGCCGTGCCATCCGCCAGCTTCTTCCTCAGATGCCGCACTGTCTCGGCAGCGAGTGTCTGAAGGTCATCCTTGAAGTAGGTGGGGTCGTCTGAGGTCTCTTGGGTCTCGGGTTCGGTATCGGGCTCAGTCATTTCGCAGTCCCTTGCGTGTTTCGGTCTGAGGTTTGGTGTTGGTCTAGGTCTTGATTGGGTTCATTCGGTAGGCTCTTCTTGAGTTCGAGCCCAGGCAGGGGGAAGGCCATCGACTCCCTCAGCCTTGCTTCGGTGGTCCACGCCTTCTGCTCGGAGTGGACGGCATTGGTTAGGAGTGCCCCCAGCCCCTCCCACACGACTCCCCCCAGAGCGAGGTCCACTTCCTTGCGGAACCTCCGGCAACCGCCGTAGCGCTCCCGGAGCCGAGTGATCTCCATCCCAAGGACGGTGAGGCCATCCCGGTCGGGGAGGCGGCCAAACCTCTCGGGCTCAGCCTCGGCAAGGAGGTAGACAGCGAGCGCCACCTCTAGGAGCTGCTGCGGCGCGACACCTGCGTCGGCTAGAGCGGCTGCCTCGGAGCGGACCACGCCGGCCGCGAGAGGGCACTTGAGGCTCAGGAGTCGCTCACACCAAAGAAGCCCAGCCTGGACTGCTTGGTGCCCCAGATTCCGGCTGACGAACTTGGAAGCTGCCCCCAGATAGGGGCGCAACTCGGCCATGGACAGCCGCAGTAGGTTGGTCGTCCCTGTTCTGGCCCATCGGCTGCGGTGGGCTGAGCACATTGAGGAGGCCTGGTAGCGGGTATTGGAACAGCCAGGTACTCGGCAGGGCAGCCGCCGGTTGACCTGTATCCTGCCTTGGCGGGACTGTGGGTCAAAGAACCCGTTTAGGTGCCCGTGCATCGAGTCTCCTTCCATGAATTGGGCTGTATTCGAACTGAGAGGCACTAGAGAGCGCGGAGACGGCTTAGAGGGGTGCGGGACCTTACTGATCGCCACAGGTCGGGTTCCCCATTTAAAGGGTCAGACCCCTTAGAAGGTCCGCCCCTCGAAATCGACCCTCTAACCGGATCTCAGAAGTCATCCTCCGGTCCGCCGGGGACTCTCTCGCCACTACGCAGCCGCACGATGGACTTATGGGTCGGGTCGTATTCCCATCCCCAGAACGGATTACTGGTGGCTTCTTCGAGAGCGCGCCTGAAGGTCTTGGGGTCGATCCCAGACCATCTGTTGGCCTCCTTCAGCTTCCGAACCGACAGCTTCTCCAGGTCATCGGGGAGCTTTGTCAGAACATCCTCGATCTCCTCGGCAAGCTGCTCCCATCGGGCCCGCTTCACTTCCTCCGTGTGCTGGGGATGCCATCGCATCACATAGGCTCCAGGCATCTCCCTCTCCAGGATGGGAGTCACCTTTCTGCTGGCAATGGGGAGCCACAAGTGCATCTGCCCAGCCTTCCCATCGACGATCCGCCTGCAAGCACCACGGCCCGCCGCCTGGTAGATCACATGGGCCAGCTCACTGGTCATCAGCTCGTTGATCTTCCCGTCCTCGATCGGCTGCTCTGGGTCTCTTACGGCGCCGAAGTAGGCTGCGGCAAGCCGCTGTTGATCCTGGTGGAGAACTCCACACAGGATGACGTGTCGGCAGTAGGCGAAGTCGTTGAGTCCCGTCTCCTGTCCCCATGTCAGGACTGGCCATCTAGGTTTCAGCTCCACCTCTCCTCTCTCATTGGGCACTTCGATCATCGCAGCCTTGTCGAGACCATTCTCAGCCATGAGCTTGTGAAGTCGGCCCTGGAAGTCGTCTCCCTTGTTCTTGTCCCGGAAAACGAAGGTCAGTGCTGCCTCTTCAGGCTTCACTTGATTGACCATCAACTCCGCCACTTCCCGTCCGACATCCCAGTGTTTCGGGGACCGCTTCGCGAACTCCTTGGCAAGAGCCGAACGGCCAGACGGCCGGTACCAGTGGTGGATCGTCACCGGGCTGTAGTCCTTGATCCGCCCTTGGAATCCAGCGGGACGACGAATCGTCTTGTCCAGGTTCTCCAAGAGACGGATCGGGAAGCTGGCATCCAGGACCACAACGTTCTTGATGGCGTCCGGGATCTGGACCACATAGGAGAGGGCAGCCGAGGTCCCGCCAATGGCACCAGTGCGAACTTTGAGTCCCGCCATCTCCACCAAGGCCTTCACGGTTTCCAGAGGCCTCCCATCCCGAGATGGTTGGATTTTCAGCACCTCTCGGCAGACGTAGACGAACTCGGCGGGCGCCTCTAGGGGTAGGCAGGGGATCTCCCTGGTCACAGGCGGGCAGTCCTTCTTCTTCTTTTTCCCAGTTTCAGCATCACTCGTTAGTCGCTTCTCCTCTTGGGTGCCCTCTGTGATGACATCCCGGACGTCTTCGAGCCAGGCGATTGCTCTTGAACGTTCCTCTGCCTCATGGGAGTTCTCCGGAGTTGGCATCTCCTCTATCCGAGTCTTGAGCGCCACATAGGCCTCCTCCAGGTTGACCTTCGAGACCCACCTCGCCTCGGTCGTCAGGAAGGCTTCATCCCAAATCACCAACGGTCGGAGATTCCCGCAGTAGGCGATCTGTTCGACTCCGATGTCCTTGAGTCTCCTGACACGCTCCTGGGTAATCAGCATGTACTTTCGGCCTTGGGCTGCCTCGATACCGATGCTCGGCTCACTTGCATAGACTCTCTCAAGGTGCTGTCGGGCTCGCTCGGCCTTCTGCTCCGAGTACTCCTTGGTGTGAACAAGGCCGATCTCTTCCGGGGTCACCCCCCTGCGGACCAGCTGGCGGTAGTTCGAACAGTTGGCCTCCACCTTCTCCACAGCCACGGCCAATGGCCAAGGGAGATTCAGAGCATCGAGAGCGGTGATGAACGCCAGGATCGCCTGAGTCTTCCCGCCTCCCAGGTCGAGGTCATGGGCCTTTCGTCCCGTCTCCCGCCCGCTCGCCATCGCGGCGAACGAGAGGAGGATCTGGCGGAGGCTGTCTCGGTGCTCCTGGCTGAGCACGTTGCCGTAGTCGCTCAGTCGGGTGATGAGGAGGATCTCAGCCAGATCCGCCGCAGCTTTCTCGGGGAGGCTGTCCCGTGTCCCGATCAGCTGGTTGGCAGTCCCGTCTTCGATGCCAAGGCTGGCGAGTCTCTCGAAGACGCGGGCCCGATCGTCGTCGCTCAGCCGTTCAACCGGAATCGGGGCGTCTTCGCTTGCTGTCGGTTGCTCATGTTCGACGTCGTTCGCTCTCGGGAGCCAGTCCCAAACTTCGTCGCAATCAACGGCCCAGTTCCGTGCCTTCGCGGCGGTGCGTTCGAAGTAGTCGCCAACCTTCTGAGCGAGGCCTGCTTCCTGACGTCTGAACCTGAGGGCGTTCGCGATGTCATCTTCAGCCACGCCTTCCAGAGCAAGGAGGTTTGCGATCGCCAAGTCGATGCCACTGTCGCTTGTGTCCTTTAGGTCCTCGGTCTCTCCAGCCCAGCGGGAGCTGAGTCGCGGGTATCGGGGCGTGCCGTCGGGAGACCTCGCTTCAAGTAGGTCCACGACCGCTTCGGGGCACTCGCCATCGAAGGAAATCAGGCCGGCGGCATGGTCGCGGGGTCGCCCTTGAGTGGCTGCTCCCGCTTGAAGTTCGGCCCCACGGTCCCTCAGTGAATCGAAGGCTGAGAGCGCGTAGCGTCGCTCCGGGTGGAACTCGGCCATCCACGTCTCGTACGGGACCCGTCCCTTCGCCCGCTTCTTCTCATTGGGCCAGTTGATGGTCCCGGCGAGTCGCATGGTGCGGGAGGCGTCTGTAGCCGCTCGGTCCGCCCTGAGTACGTCAGCGATGCCCTTCAGCGTGTGCTCGAAGGTGCGGACGTTGGCCGGGTCCGTGAGGTCGATAGGCTCTTGGAGCAACCAATACAGGTGGAGTCCACCGCCGGAGTAGATCTCCATCGAAGGGACCAACGGGAAGGCCTGGATGAGGTCCCGTGCCGTGCTCTCGGCCAGCTTCGCGGAGAAGTCGATATCAGCCCAGAGGGCTTGGGTGGCCTGAAGGTGCTCCTTGCCGCCTCTCCTCTGACTTGTGCTCTTGGTCTGGCGAGTCGCCACTCCCACGCAGTAATTGAGTTCGCGTCTACGCGGCTTGGATGCCTCCGCCCAGACTTCTTCGGTGGTCTCGAAGACCTCCCGATCCGTTCGCCCGTCGGGTTCGATCAGTCGGAGATCGAGGTAGCCGGGGAGTCCGTCGAACAGGGCGTGCAGGAAGTCGAGCGTGTCGTTCCCGTGCGGGTCTTCGTCTCTCGGGTCGTGGGTCATTCTTGTTGGTTTCCTTCGTGGAAGCGCTCCCGGTTCTAACCCGCGGTTGGTGCTGGGGGCCTGCCGCGGCTTGCGGAGGGCAGACGCACCGGTCCGCTCACGGGCCCCAAGGGGCTTCGCGTGCGGGCGGGAGTGGTGGGAGCTGTGGAATCGGTGGGGGTCCTGCGTAGAGACCAGAGGTGGCGCGGTTCGGGCGAACCCGCGGCACTCCGCGGCTACACCGTGGGCCGGGGATTCAGACGGGATGCGGGCCCAAGACCCCCAATACGTGGCTGCCGGGCTGTCGGTTGGGCTCAGATGGCCTCTTCGGGCGCAGGGGCCCGTTCAGACTCGGGCAGTCCATCTCTGTCTGTATCTGTGTACTTCCTTCGTCGTGCGTCCCTATGCCCCATCGCTCTCCGCTGACGTCTCGCGGGTTCCATTCCTTGCAGAGCACCTACCGGGCCTTGCTTGTTCATGGCATCTGATACATGCTATTCTCGGATATCAGAAACGCCTCTGAGGAGCCATGAAATGCCCCCTGCCAAGCCCTCTCTCCCGTCCCCGGCTCACTCCGCCACCCCGGAGATCGCCCCCTCGGCGGCCGACTACAGGGCCTCCGCATGGTCTCCCTCCACCCGCAGGGCATACCAGTCGGGGCTCAAGGACTTCCGAGCTTGGGCTCAGTCCGAGGACCGCCCCTGGCTCCCTGCAGACGCCGCCACCGTCTCCGCCTACCTGGCCCACCTTGCCAACCTCGGCAGGTCCCCGGCGACCATCACCCAGCGTCTATCGGCCATCCGCTGGGCACACGAGGCCGAGGGGCACCCGAGCCCGACCAGCCATGCCGAGGTCCGCACCACCATGGCCGGCATCCGCCGCTCCAAGGGCACCGCGCCCGCCAACCGCAAGGACGCCGCCACGGCCGACCGAGTCCGTGACATGTCCAACGCCTGCTCCTCGGATCTCCTCGGCATCCGCGACCGAGCCCTCATCCTGCTCGGCTTCGCCTCAGCCCTCCGCCGATCCGAGCTGATCGCGTTGACGGTCGAGGACACTGAGTGGACCCCACGAGGACTGCTCCTCACCATCCGCTCCTCCAAGACGGACCAGGAGGGGCAAGGCAGGCAGATCGCGATCCTCCCAGGGCGAAGTCCAGAGACCTGCCCGCTCCGGGCTCTGCTCATCTGGCTGGAGGCCGGAGGAATCGCCGAAGGCTGTCTACTGAGGCGGGTGGACCGGCACGGAAACGTTGGCGAGAGCCTTGGTGATCGAGCTGTGGGTGAGATCGTAAAGCGGCTGGCGAAGAGGGCAGGGCTGGACCCGGCTCGGTTTGGTGGTCACTCGCTGCGGGCCGGCTTCATCACCTCGGCTGTGGATCGGGGAGCGAGGGTGGACCGGGTAATGGACCAGACTGGGCACCGGACCGCGGCGATGATCAGGACATACACGCGGCGGACGGATGCATTCGAGGATCACGCGGGGGCTGGGCTGCTGTAGATGATCGGCTCGATGAGTCGGGTGGACTGGGATGCTGTGAGCGACGGAGGGGCGGTAGGCCCGTTCGATCGCCTCGAACAGCTGCTCTGATGGGTTCGGGCGGAGGCACCGGGGGGAAGCGCGCGCGTCTCGAATATGCGTTTGGGCATTCGGATTTCTGCGCCAGATGTCCGCCGACTTGCCCAAGGCCGCGCCTGCCGTTGGGCTACGATCGCCGTACCTCGATCAGGCCCCGCCGGCGAAGTCTTCAGGTTATGGGCTGATCCGCTATGCGGCAGACCGACTTCGCACGAAGAGAAGGCCGCCGCCGGCGATCATGGCGGGCGAAGGCTAGATCCTGCTCCGCCCTCGATACTATGCACTCAGCCAAGCAGTTGCCGCGAGATAGACATAGAGAACAGCCGGGGGCCAAGCTGCGATGATTTCGGGCGTGCGCCTGATGACCATCGGTATCACCACGGAGCAAAAGAAAACACTCAGAGTCAACCCCGATAAGCGCCGTAGCTCTTCGTTCTCAAGAATCCGACGGCGCAGATAGCTTTCCTTCTTTGCGAGAAGATCAAGACTCTGTGACGAGATTCGGTACTGCGATCGCAAGAAGCGTTCGAACTCCTGAAAGTGAGCAGCTGCGGACCACGGCGAAACCCGGGGGCGGGACACGACGACCAATCCGTCAGAGGCACCCGCTTCGCACGATACCCGTGCTGCGTCCTGACTCTGGCGGGGGTTGGATGCAATATTCCGAAGGGCGTCCTCTTGCTGCTTTCCGCATTCCAAGTAGTCCTCAGTTGCTCTTAGGTATGAATCGAAGCCTTCGAAAGCCTCCGCTATTAACGAGCCGGACTCAGGTCTACCAGCCCAAGTCTCTCTGAGGACCTGTCGTCCCTGAAGAACCTTCAACATGTACTCGGATTCCTTGCGAATAGATTCGAGCCATTCAGCGAGTCGTAGGTCCTTAAGTTCATCCTCCTCGACTCGATATGGATACTGCTCCGCGATCGCAGTCATAGTCGCCAAGAGGAGGGCGCCCCGAGCTGAGCCTTGAAGTCTTGGGATACTGATCTCTGCTCCGCGAACGAGTTCGCTGGATGCCCATCCCGGCTCGTCTCGTACAAGCGCCGCGAACAGCCTAGCTTTGTCATGCGGCGAGACGTACGCCTGCCCGCACGGCTCTGTCAGATAGGCGCAGGCTGCGGGTGCTCCCGAACTTTCCCAAAAAAGAGGCACGCCGGGAGGTGAGAAGCGATACCTAAACGGAAGGCCGTCCTCGTTCAGAGTTCTCGAAATCGAGAGCGCGCGTTCCTCCAGGACCTCCGACTCGCCTAGGACAAAGATTCCGTATGCAGATAGAGCCCCCAGTATCACCGAGAGCACTGAGGCGTTTAGGCGCGCGACGTCAAGGGTCTTCTCGCTCGGCAACGAGTCTATCCACGACGCGGTACGCAGAAAGAGCCGTATCCCGCGTTCGCGAGAGCTCAAGAATCGGGACTGTAGACTCTGTAGAAGAGGACCCATGCACGAAAGGTCGGCGAAGTCTAGGCGCTCTGCAATCTCAAGGGGTGCCCACGCCCTCGGCCCGACGCATAACAAGCCTCTGAATCTGACAGGCTGATATCCGAGGTTCGAACGGGCAGCCGCCGCGTGGACTACGCTTTGGTTAGAACGGCGAGGTGCTCGCGCCTCTTCGCAGCTCGGCTGGCGTCTGAGGTCGCGGGGTATCGCGATGGCCAACTCACACCAGCAGTGTTCATGGCAACTCGGGACAGGTGGATAGATCCGCTCGTCCCGGACGCGCTGGTCGCCATCCTGCTCGTCCGCGCGGAGTACGCACGCAGCGTACAGGCCGAGAGCTGGGTCGAGATGTTGTTCGACGATCGAGACGCCGTCCCGCATGTTCCGGAAGCTCCGCACGATTGATCCCTAGCTGATCGGCGAGCTCTCCACGATTCGGAGCATGTCGATATACGACCCCTTCGCCCCTCTCAATCTACGGCAACTGGAAGAGGCTGAGCGCAAGGCGCGCCGCGCACACCCGATCCTATGGTGCGTAGCCGAGGTGATCGTCTTCGTCCGAGATCAAGTGTCTTGGTGTAGGCACTGGAGGCAGCGCCGAGCGATCGGCTACGACGGCCGGCCTCGCTGATCTTCCCGGGTGCCTTGTGAGGCAGAAAGCGGCCTATCCCGCACCGTCCGCGCGCCGTTGGGACTCCTTAACCATCCGAATCGCGCGTTTCAGGTTCTTTTCGCGACTCGCCCTGACGGCTTCTCGCTCCGCGGGATCTTGCAGGTCTCCGAGCGGTCGCCTTGGGGCGTCCGGGGTATCACTTGGTCCTCGCCAGTCGTAGAGTCCTTCAAGCTCAGCGATGTCTGCCTTGGCCTCTCGTTCGAAGGAGTCGATGAGCGGATCGGGGCCGATCTCGGCGCTTGCGGAAGCGCTCCCATAGCGAGCAACGAACTCAGGCAGCGGGTACGGAGCGACGTGTGACCACTTCGCACCAGGGGGCCGATGAAGCCACCACAGCATACGGTCCGAGCCATCGTCCGCCTTGTTGGACTCCTGGAAGCCGAAAAAGACCTCGACCTGGCTCTGGCCCCAGTCGCGTATCAACCGCTCGCCCTTGGTGCGGATACGTCGCACTGAACCGTTCTCGGTAACCGGCTTGGTCTCTTCCCACCTACTAGGGAGAGCGGCCCTGTCGCCGTCGCGCCTCCAGCCGTTGACCACCCAGACGAGCGCCTCGTAGAAGGCCTCGCGTGAGCGGACTTCGGCGGGCTTGATGTAGGAGTACTGGAACTCCAGGACCTGCCCGAGAGGTGTCTTCATGTCCGCGATGTGGATCTCACCGTCGGGTGCTTCGTGTCGAATCTCCTGCCAGTCGGCCGGGAAACGGTCCTTCCAGGCACGATGCCACTCTGTCTCGGGCTCCCACCAGTGGTCGCAGTGCCGACGCCCCCTGTGCGCCCAGTGGTGCACTCTTTTCTCGCCGCATCGCGGAAGCATGGCCTGACCGCATCCGCGGCATTCGCCGGGGAGCCCACGCTCGGCTTCGTGCCGTGCTCCGTTGACGAGGGCGAACCTCATGAAGCGCTCCTGTGCGGGGTAGGCGATACGGGACCATTGCTCGCTACCTGAGCGGGATGGGCTCCGGATGGTCGAAGTAGGTTACCTCGACATCGCCGGTGAGGTCCCCGATCAGGACCCACCGCGACTGATCGGGCTCGGTCGATCCGAATAGGTACACCTCGGCGAATGGCATGTCGGGAAGCTGCAAGGCGCCATAGTTGAGCGTGCCGACCCTATTGACGTGTACGGCGAGGATCGTTCTCTCTGTCCCTGAGTATCTGGTGGCAGCTGTTTCAAGGAGCGCCTGTAGGGTGATGCCGGGGTTTAGCTCGTCTGGCGGCAGCTCCTTAAGCTGCACGGCTGCGAAGAGATCCCCATCATCGTGCTTCACCACGGTGACGAAATCATAGTCGTCATCCTCAACCGGCGCGTACCCGACCGTCAACCCGAGCCGCGACGCGATGCCTAGCGTGAAGAAGGCGGCATCTCGGGCTTCGCGATGGACTGCCAGGCCGCGTGTTCTGAGGTTCGCGATGTCCCCAGGGACCTCTGAGAGATCGAAGGCAAGCTGGACAGAGCGTAGCTTGCCGAGGACCACGGCTGGATCGTGATAGTCGTAGGCCGCCCAGCGCCTGAGTGTGATCTGTTCATTGACGTCTGTGCTCCGGCGGGCGGCCATGGTGTCCCCGTTTGTTCCGCTCTCAGTCCTTGGAGCAGGCCGCTACTCGTGAAGGCTTGCGGAGGTCTTTCCCTCCCTCGATACATGTAGCCCATGCTCGCCCGTGGGCATTTGAGCGAGCGCAGTCTACCCTCAGACAGTGACGCGGCTTGGAGGCAGTGGGCTGGGCGGGCGTCGCGCCTGCAACGAGGAGTAGCAATGGGACTTCTACGAAGGATCTTTGGGGGCGCGAAAGAAGGGGCAAGACCTCCTGCCGAGATGGACGCCGAATTTGCTCAGAGAGTCGTGAACGACTTTGGTGCGGCCCTAGGCGATCGCAGTGGGGGCGCTGGAGGGGTCTCGGACACCCGCGAACTGCCTCACTCGAAGGAGACGATCAAGGCAGCCCTGATCTTCGCTCTCCGCTTCGCGAATGACCCGGTGTCTCGGGATCAGCTGAAGGCGGGATATGTCAGCCTCGCTGACTGGCAGGACGGAGTTGGCGATTCGGCTGGTGGGCTGAACCTCTCCCGGGCAGACCTCGACCGTGACCCCGTGGAACTAGCCAAGATGCTCCAGTCTCAGGCGATGCCGTCGCAAGAGTTGAGTGATCGAGTCGAAGCTGAGTCCCTCGCTCTCCAGGCCGAGCTGCGCCGGCTCGGCTACTGATCCGATGTCTGCACACACTCCCACGGCCTTGCTGCTTCCCTCATGGGCTCGATGAGGCAGGGCATAGGGCTTGCCTCCCGTTGTGCCACTAGTCCTTGCGGTCCCTGGCCGAGACGGCATTGAGGTTGCCGAGGCCCTGCGAGATCCCACGTAGGCCCCCTTCGGTGGCGGCGATGCCAGCCCCCGGCCCCGGGTTGATGGCAGAGATGGAGCGGGCGGTGGCGGCATTCGCGCCCTGCGCCTCAAGCGCTAACTGCTCTTGGACCGCGTCTTCGTTCCGGTCGACGGCAGCGATGCCCGCGAGTTCTCGGCGCCTAATGTCTCGAGCGAGTGCCTTCACGGTTCTGCCACCGATACCGGCCTCGCCGGTGGCCACCTGGTTCACGCTCTGGGCGCGTTGAGCTGCGTCCCGGACTTCCTGCTTCTTCAGTCCGGCAGCACGAGCCTCCTGGATCTGTCGCTTGCGGATGGTGTTCTGCTGAATACGTCCGGAGCGGAGAGCAGAAGAAGCAGACCGGCTGGCCATCTTCTCCTGGGTCTTGGCAGACTCGGCGGCAAAGGTGGCGCCCAGTACGGCCATGGTCACGGGTTCACACATATAGGTACCTCTCGTATTGGATGAAGGGATGTTCCCCGACTCCGTAGTGGGGGTGGAGCGCGGTGAACGTGAAGCCGAGCCGGCTGAGTCACTGGGCGGCCGCGACGTTTCGGCGTTTGCGGTGGGCCACACGGTCAGTGGGAAAACGGAAGACGTTCGGACGATCGGTCGAGACTCGGAAGTTGGGAGGGTCGAGGCAACCACGTTCGACCGCTTGGTACGTTCCGCGGAAAGACGGTTGCTCGGTCTCCGCGAGCGTCTGGGGGATCGCTATACGAATCTGACAGGCGAGTCTCTGGCCGACCGAGTGTTCGACGAAGACGGCCAAGGTCAGCTCGTCGAGGCGCGCTAGCTAGCGGGACTCGGGGCGTCGTGCATTCCTTAGCGCTTCGAGTCCATGCCGTTTGCGACGTACACCGCCGCGACGAACGCCCCAGCTGTGACCGCCACGGCCCAGTTGCCGCCCCACTCGGCATCAAGCACCAGCTGCGTAGGAATCAGCCACACCGCTAGGAAGATCGCAGCGGACTTCAACTGGTAGGCGGCGCCTCGTTGCGGGCCGTGCGGGCCAACGTCCTGAGGATGCTCGGTGGGGCTCGCCGAGCTGTTCGTGACGGGACGATCCGGCCGGTTCATGGGGCCTCCACAAGACGTGCATGAGTTTGCGGAGGGCTGGTTGCGTCTGCCGCACTGTTGGCAGAATCGAAGTCCGGTCTCGGGGGAGTGGTCAACGGGCGTCATTGGGCACTCGTAGTCCATCTGCAAGGATTCAGTGGAGATCGAGCCCCGCGCTAGGCGGAGCGTCGATCGGTTCGGGAGAGCTAGCCCGCGTACAGTACTACCTCCCACGTCCCCCAGTGAACCCCCGAGCTGCGTCCTTCCTTCATCCAGGACAGCTCTCCTACGGGCCGATCGAGCCAGCGATTCAGCTCCAGGCGACGCTCGCCGGGGAGTCGTATGTCCAGCCGACACCCGTTGCCGCTGGTCGGGTTGACGTAGACGTAGGCCTCAATCTTCTTGCGCATCTGTTCAACCATGGTCATTCCTCTCTACACTGTCTCGTGCTTGCCGCTCACCATCGGGAACCACCCGGAACTGTCTCGGTGATCGACACTCTTCTGTGTGTGGGGAGATTCGTGGGGACTTGGCTGTCCTTTGGTGTATCTGCCTGTCTTCTGAACTACGAAGAATCAGGCACTTAGCCACCCTGTAGACCCTCTGCTCTCCTTTACACCGAGGGGGTCCGGGGTTCGAGTCCCTGCGCGCCCACCAATTGTGTCGGCGCTGCGCGCCTCTCGAAAGCCCGCTTCTTGCGGGCTTTCTTGCGCTGAGGGCTCGGGTTCGGGACGGACTGCGTGGCTCTCGACTTGCGCTGAGGGCTCGGGTTCGGGACGGACTGCGTGGCTCTCGACTTGCGCTGGGGGCTCGGGGTCGGGAGGGCGCTTTCGTTCTGCGCTGAGGTCTCCGTTGCGGGGCAGTGCCTCGAGTGGGGCCCGTCGACCTCGTCGGGGGCGGGCGTTGCCGGGTTCGCGATCGCTTCGCGCGATCGGCGTGTGAAGGGCTTCACACGCCGGGATTCATATCGGTCCTTTTCGTGAGAATCGACGCCCGTGTGAACCCGTTCACCGAGTCGCCCCGCCATCCGCCGTTCAATGTCCCTGTCGACGGAGTGGTCGACGTTCAATCGAACGCCTTCGAACGAAGGAGGGACACGAACATGGACCGAAGGAATCGAAACGACGCGTGGACGCGACTTCGGCAGCAGGTCGGTCTGCTGCTCGCGCTTCTCGTATTGGCGCCGCTCTCCGCGGGAGCGGCCATCTTTTCCGTGAACACGACCGACGACGACGCCGACGCCAACGCGGGCGACGGCTTCTGCTCGACGGGGACGCTGATCGTGCCGGTCGGCGGCGGACTCGCCTGGGAGTGCACGCTTCGGGCTGCGATCGAGGAGGCCAACGCGAGCGCCGGATTCGACGAGATCCGCTTCACGGACAACCTCCCGACCGTCGCGGGGATCGTCGAGATCATCCCGGCCACGCAGCTCCCCTGGATCTACGACCCGGTCCGGATCGACGGCTACAGCCATCCCGACTACGACGGCTCGAGCCCGACTGCGCGACCGGTCATCAACCTGCTCGGCAGCAGCGTCGCGACGGCGAGCGTCGCCGGTCTGACGCTCCTTCCGGGCGCGGACGGCTCCCAGATCCAGGGCCTCGCGATCGCCGAGTGGACGGGCGCAGGGATCCTGATCTCGCCCTTCTTCAGCCCCGCCCCGGGCAACATCCGGATCGAGGGCAACCACATCGGCGTCTGGCGCGGCGTCTTCTACCGGGGCAATGACGGGGACGGGATCCACGTCGTCGGTTCGAACGGCAACACGATCGGAACGAACTGCACTGCGTTCGTGGGCTGCCCGGGACGCGGCAACCTGATCGCGACCAACGGTCGCCACGGCGTCTTCCTCGACGGGACGAGCTCGAGCAACACCGTCGCGGGCAACTTCATCGGCACCGACCGCTACGGCAACTCGACGTTCGTGCCCTTCGGCGGCTCGACGCCGAACGCGGAGTGGGGCGTGTTCGTCGGCCCCGATGCGGACGACAACGTGATCGGTGACTACGGCGGGATCTTCGTGCCGCCGAGCAACTCCACCGGGGTCGCCTCGGGCAACGTCATCTCGGGCAACCAGAGCGGTGGTGTCCGGATCGAGGGGGAGTTCAACCGGGTCTTCGCGAACCGGATCGGCACCAACGACGCCGGGACCGGCGCGCTCGCCAACCAGGGCCCCGGTGTGGTCGTCTTCGGCGACGACACGACGATCGGCAACGTCGGCCTCGGCAGCAACGTCATCTCCGGCAACACCTCGACGGGCGTCGTCTTCGAGACGCCGAGCGGCTTCACCCCGGTTCGCGTCCGCGTCCAGGGCAACCGCATCGGCGTCGACGCGACCGGCAGCAGCCCGCTCGGCAACGGCGGCTCGGGGATCTCGCTGTGGGGCAACGATCACGAGATCCTCGACAACGTGATCGGCGGCAACGCGTTCGTCGGCATCAGCGACAGCAGCTACTCGAACGAGACCCTTCGCAACTACATCGGCACGAACGCCTCCGGCGCCGACCTCGGCAACACGCTCTCGGGGATCTCGCTCTCCGGCGGCAACGTGCAGATCGGTACGGCCGGCAACGGCAACGTGATCGGCTTCAACGATCGCGGAATCACGATCGGAGGCTCGAGCTACGACATCACCGTCCAGGGCAACTGGATCGGCACCAACGCTTCCGGCGCCGATCTCGGCAACGTCAACGAGGGCATCTACGCGAGTGGCGCCGAGTACGTGATCGGCGGCTCCGGCGGGACGAGCAACGGCCTCGGCAACGTGATCGGTCACAACGGCGGCGTCGGGATCGAGGCCCGCGGCTTCGTGCCGACGATCCAGGGCAACTGGGTCGGCACCAACGCTTCGGGCGACGACCTCGGGAACAGCTTCGAGGGCATCTACGCGGAGCCCAGCTCCGGCGGTCCCCCGAGCTCGATCGGTGCGTACGCCTCGGATGGCGACGCGACGGTCGCGGCCAAGGGCAACGTGATCGCCCACAACGCGCTCGAGGGCCTGGTGCTCGACGGCGTGCAGGACGTCGCGTTGCGCGGCAACCGGATGTGGAACAACGGCGGGATCGCGCTCGACCTCGGAGACAACTTCGAGACCGACAACGATCCCTCGGACTTCGACGGCGGCGCCAACAACCTGCAGAACTTCCCCGAGATCGACACGGTCCACACCTACTGGAACGACGTGTCAGGAGCCCTGCACGTCCGCTACCGCGTGGACGCGCTTCCGGCTGCGGGCGTGCAGTACCCGCTCTCGGTGGACTTCTACCTCCACGACCCGTGGCTCTCGCCCGGCGACCAGGCGCGCGCCTTCGTCGCGAGCGACACGTACGTGGCCGCGGAGGCGGGCAACTTCAAGGACGTCGTCCTGTTGCCGATGCCCGGTTCGATCGCGCCCAACGTGCACGGCTTCGAGTTCGGAGGTCTGCGGGCCACCGCGACCGATGCCGACGGCAACACGAGCGAGCTCTCGCGAGAGAACATCCCGGTTCCCGAGCCGGGCATGCCTCTGCTGCTCGCGGCCGGCGGAGCGGGCTTCGCTCTCCTCGGTCGGCGAGGGCGCCGCGCCTAGCGCATCAGGGAAGCGCTCGACGCGCATCGCGGTCGCGCCCTCCTGCGCCCGTCCGGCCTCCGCCGGGCGGGCGCAGCTGCGTTCGGGGCCCCGCGCGGGCTCGCGGAGCTAGACTCCCGCGAGCCCCGGAGATCCGATGCCGACCTTTCCCGACCGACCCGTCCCGCCCCGCGCGTTCATCGAGGACGTGATTCCCTCGCTCTTCGCCGAGGTCGAGCTCGAGCCCGACGAGGAGGCGATCGATCTGCGCGTGGGCATCGTGCTGGAAGGCGAGGGCGGAGGCGAGTGGACTCTGCATTTCATCCAGGGCGAGCTCGGGGTGCGGGACGCGCGCGATCCCGAAGCCGAGCTCACGGTGATCCAGGCCGTCGCCGACTGGCGCGCGGCGATCTGGGAAGGCCGGCCAGCCCTCATCGCCGAGGGCGTCGAGCAGATCCGGAAGGGCGGCGCCGCCGAGCTGCGCCCGCCTTCCCCCGCCGACGGGCGCCCCCGCGTCGACCCGCTGAAGGGCATCTCGGATCTGCGCGGGCGGATCGAGATGGTGATCGACGACGCGAACGACGCGCGCTGGGCCGTCGGGGTGCTCGTGGGCCCGGGCGCGATCCCGCCGACGCCGCAGGCCACGATCACCCTGGGCGCGGCCGAGGCCGAGTCGATCCGGACCGGCGTGCTCCACCCGCTCGAGGCGTTGATCTCGGGGCAGCTCCAGCTCGACGGGGATCTCGGACTGATCCTCCAGCTCCAGGCGGTCGCGATGACCCTCTCGATGGCGGCGAGCGGCCGGTAGAGGCCTCCGCGACCGGGCCGTTCGAGCCGCGTCGTCCGCCGGCGACGATCCCCTCGGAATCCCTAGCGGGGGCGCCCCAGTTCCGCTAAAAATGCGGCCCGATACGACGGCGGTCCGGTAGTTCAATTGGTTAGAGCACCGGCCTGTCACGCCGGAAGTTGCGAGTTCGAGTCTCGTCCGGACCGCCATTGTACGTCTTTGAGCAGAGGTGCCGGATTCGCTGCGCTCTGCTTCTATGGCGACGCTGTTTTGCGTCTTTGCGCAGGACCTCGGATTCGTTGCGCCCTGCTTCTATGGCGACGTCGAGCTGCCTTTGCGCTCCGTCGTGAGCCCGCGCGAGAGGGTGGCCTCGGTCGTTTCCCTCGCGCGACGCCACCTGAGGGCGTGGCCTCGCCTTGGCTCGGCGGATGAAGGAGTGATTTCGATGGCTGAACGGGTCTTGTATGGGATGGCGGCTTCGCGGGCTTTTCGGTCGGTTTGGGCGATCGAGGAGGTCGGGGTCGAGTACGAGCATGTGCCGACGAATTTCGCCGGGGACTCGAAGACGCCGGAGTATCTGGCGGTGAATCCGAATGGGCGGATTCCGGCGTTGGTGGACGGGGATCTCGTTCTCTTCGAGTCGATGGCGATCAATCTCTACCTGGCGGAGCGCTACGGGGACGGGCTCTATCCCGACTCGCTCGAGGACCGGGCGCGGACCCATCAGTGGAGCGTCTGGGGGATCAGCGAGATCGAGCCGCTCCAGATGCAGATGATCGTGCAGATGTACTTCACGCCCGAAGAGAAGAAGAAGCCGAAGCTGATCGAGTCGGCGAAGAAGGGTCTCGAGCGGCCGCTCGCGGTACTCGACGCCCACCTGGCGGATCGCGACTTCCTGCTCGGCGACGCCTTCACGATCGCCGACCTGAATCTGGCGTCCGTGATCGACCTGCTCGGCGGCATGGGCAGGCACGACTATTCGGCCCACGCGAACGTGAAGCGCTGGACCGACGCGTGTTATGCGCGGCCGTCCTATTCGGCGGCCAAGAAGCGGGATTAGGCGCGGGACGAGCAGCCGGCGCGCGCCGGGCGATCTAGAGGTCCAGGAGGCGGGCGATCTCGCCGCCGAAGAAGCGCTCTCGCCCCGTCGCGCTCACGCCCTCGAGCTGCGCCTCGCAGATCGCGACCGCGTCGTCCCGGCCTTCCGGGTGGGGCAGGTCGCTCGAGAAGACGAGCAGCTCCTCCGGAACGGTGCCCCAGACGGCCTGCAGGGGGTCCGAAGAGACGAGCGGCGTCACGCGGACCTGGCGCTGCATGTACTCGCTCGGCTTGAGCGGGAGCGAGTAGTCGCCCGGGCCCATGCCGAAGTTGGCGCCGTGGGGCCCAGTCGTGATCGCGTCGATCGTCGTGAGGAAGTGGGGGAGCCAGGTGATCCCGAGCTCCTCGACGATCAGGACGAGGCCCGGGTGTCGCTCGAAGACGCCTTCGATCAGCATCGCCGCCATCGCGACCTGCGGAACGGTCGAGCCCGCGACCAGGTGGAGCAGGGCGAAGTGGCCCGGCGAGCCGCCGTTGAAGAACCAACCCTGATCGACCTCGGTCCGCGCCCCGCCGATGTGGAAGACGGCGGCCATGCCCAGGTCCGCCGCCGCGGCCCAGACCGGATCGAGATCCGGATGCGCGAGGCTCTTCGTCGGCGTCACCGGCTGCGCCCGGATCTGGAAGGCGCGACTCCCCGCCCGTCGCATCCGGGTCAGCTCGGCGATCGCCCAGTCGACGTCGGAGAGGTCGATCATGGCCGTGGGGATCAAGCGGTCCGTGTGGCCTTCGCAGATCCCGCTCGACCAGGTGTTGTAGGCGGAGATCGCGCGCCGGGTGAGCTTCGCGTCCCCCGCCCGCCGGGCGCCGGCGACCATGTCGTTCGCGAAGGTCGGGTTCAGGAACTGGACGTCGATCCCATGGGCGTCGTTGTGGGCGAGACGGGCCGCGGCGTCGTAGCTGAGCGGCGGCGGGGCCTCGTCCTTGCTGGCGTCCTCGTCCGCGATCCGCGCGAGGGAGGCGCGCAGCGCGCGTTCGCCGGCGGGGGCCAGGAGGCGGATCAGGTCCTGCGGAAGCTGCTCGCGCGGGACCCGGTCGATCAGGTCGCCGACGACGAAGCGGACGACCCGCTCGATCGTGTCCTCCGCCGGGAGCTGGGCGGCGAGGTCGGGGTCGACGCTCGCGAGCCAGTCCGGGGGCTCGAAGTAGTGGCTGTCGACGTCGATGACCCGCATGCCCTTCCTCCTCTGATCTGGGGAAAGGCTAGCTCGGATCTGGTCAGGGCCACGTGGCCGAGATCCTGAAGTGGATCCCGTCGTCCTGGAGCGAGCGGAGATCGTCCCTCGGGCCGTCCTGGAGCAGACGCGCGCCCCAGTGAAGCTCGCCGATCAGGGTCTCTCCGAGCCGTGCGCGGAGGCCCAGACCGACCGAGGCCAGCGACTCCGCGCGAAGGTTGTCCGACGAGAGGTGGCGGCTGAAGGCCCGGCCACCGTCGAAGAAGGGGACGAGCTGGACGATCGGTCGGCCGTCGATCGCATCGCGCCAGATCGGGATCCGCGCTTCGAGGCCGCCGACGACGCCTTCGTCCCGCACGATGCGGTTCTGGCTGTAGCCGCGGACGCTCGGCGGGCCGCCGATCGCGAACTGGGCCAGGCCGAAGACGCGTTGGCTCGTCAGCTGCGCGCTCGCACCGGCGATCAGCTCGATGTCGTAGTCGGTCACGCGTCGCGCCGCCTGGATCTGGGCGTTCCAGGCCCAGAAGCGTGCGTCCGGGAGGTCGCCGTCGCTCCGCGTGGCACCGAAGGCATCGAGCCCCACGGTCGCGACCGCACGAAGCGCCACGACCTGTCGCGGTCGGCGATGAACCGCGTCCGCGACCAGACGGAGCGTAGCCAGGCGCGTCCGCCCCTTCGGTGCGCCCGGAAGCGCGAAGGGCTGGTCGAAGCCGAGTGGCGCGAACGTGATCTCCGACTCGGCGAGCTCGCCGACCAGTCCGACGCCGAACTCCCAATCGCCCATCACGCCGTCCGGGCGGAAGGGCTGGTAGAGCCCGAGCTCCGCGGCCCAGTACTCGCTCTCGACGTCGAGCGGGTCGTTGCCCACCCCGTCCGAGACGTCGAAGCGGCGGTAGCGACCGATGGCGTGGGCGAGGGTGTCGCTCGCGTTGAGCGGGCGCTGGTAGACGACTTCGATCCCACCGCCCGCCTCGCTCACGTCGCCGCCGACGAGCAGGCTGTCCCCGGCGCGGGTCAGGCTCCGGTTCATCACGGCCGCGCCGAACCGGATCTCCCCCAGGCTCGGCGCCAGATGATTGTGGACCGTGGCCGCCGCCGAGAGCACGGACTTCTCTTCCACGGCGACGTCGAGGATCGTTTCACCGCGAACTTCACCCGGCCGGATGGTGGCGTGGATCCCCGCGAGCCGGGGGTCCCGCTGGAGCTGTCGGAGCCGCCCTTCGAGGGTCGGCACGTGGAGGGGACCTTCGAGGCCCCGGCGGATCCGGGAGGCGTAGTAGTCCGCGTCGACGCGTTCGGCCCCCGAGACCTCGACGTCGGCGAGTCGCCCCTCGACGAGCTGGACGATCAGCTCGGCGGGGCTGCCGAGCGATTGGGGCGGGAAGACGGCACCCGAGGTGAGGTAGCCCGCGCGCACGTAGACGGCGGTCAGCGCGTCCCGCAGTCCCTCGAGATCGTTGGCTGTGAGCGGGCGATCCAGCCAGGGGGCGGCGACCTCGTCGAACGCCTCGTCGGAGAGCGCCGTGTTGCCCTCGAAGCGCAGGTTGCGCACGACGACGATCGCGTCCGGTCGGTCCCCGTCGCCCTGGAGCGGCGCTCGGGGCGTCGGTGCGCTCGGGATCGGCGGAAGGACTTGTTCTCCCTCGAAGTCGGGCGCTTCGCGGGGCGCGATCGGGCGGGCGCGCGGCGGCTCCCGGAGGAGCTCCCGTGCGACGGCCCCAGGGTCCTCCGCGGCGGAGACCGCGTCCGCCGCCGATAGGGCGAGCCCGGTCGCGACGAGTCCCGCGAGCGTGGCCACGAACCGGACGGGCTTCATCCCGGGCACGTGACCCGAACGACCACGGGCCCCGCGTCGGCGGAGGCGACGACCCGTTCGTCCGGTTCGACCTCGTTCGCCGGCTCGGGTGGCGTCTCCGCCGACGCGGACGCCGGCCCCGGCGTGGGCACGGGCGTGGCGACCGCCAGCGGACCCGCCGGCGCCGGCGCGAGGCCCGAGTGGCGCTGGAGCACGAGGCTCGCGACCGCGCCGCCCTCTCGGGCTGCACACGCTTCACGAAGGAAGGCCGTGGCATCGCGGATCTCGGCGGGCACATTGGGACGTTCGACACGGATCACCGCCTCGGGCGAGGTGAAGTCCTGGTTCCCGTCCTGGCCGAAGACCGAGTCGGCGTTGATGTCGCTCGACTCGTCGAGCACCAGGCTGCTCGCCTCGACCCGGATGTTGCCGCCGTCCCCGCCGACCGCCCGCGCGAGGATCTGGCTGTTGATCAGGACGACGCTGGTCGCGGCCAGGGCGAGATCGCCGCCGCCGCCAGCCCCCTCGGAGACACTCGTACTGATCTCGCTGTCGCTGAGGAAAAGCACGTTCCCTGGAACGACGCCCGGCGGCGTGTCGACCGAGAGCCCCCCGTCCGGGTCGACCGTGACCGGCCCGCCGTTCACGTAGATGTCGCCGCCCTCGCCGAGATCCGCCTCCGCGGTGATCTCGCTCGCGGCGAGCTCGACGTTGGCGGCGCGCAGGTCGATCGTGCCGGCGTCGCCGACGCCGCGGGCCGTCGTCGCGATCCGCACGCCGTTCTGGAGGAGGAGGGACGGGGTCGTGATCCGGATCTCGCCCGCGTTCCCCGTGGCTTCAGGCTCGGAGATGGTCGTGATGCCGGGCGTGATCGCAGGGTTGGTCTGGTTCGCGATCACGACGTCCTCGGTCGCCGTGATCGAGATCGCGCCACCGTCGCCGCGTCCGCGGGTGCTCGAGTCGATCCGGCTGCCGTCGACCACGCGCAGGCGCGCGACCTCGATCGTGATCGCGCCGCCCTGGCCGCCGCCCTCGCGGACCTCCGAGAAGAGCTCGGCCCCGTTCTCGAGCCGGAACTCCTCGGCGCGGATCGTGACCGGGCCGCCGTTGCCCGACTGCTCGTCGCCGCTCAGGTCGCGCGCATTGGAGACGATCGAGACGACTTCTTCGTCGGGCTGTCCCGTGGCGTCGACCCGAACGAGCCCGCCGCGGGCGTCGATGTCGATCGCGCCGGCATCGCCGCCGAAGCGGCTCTCGGTCTGGAGGACCGCGACGCCTTCGAGGGAGACGTTCGCGGCACGGATCACGATGTCGCCGGCGCGCCCGGTTCCCGGGTAGGTCACACGGGTGATGTTGCCGCTCAGGTCGCTCTCGTACTCGAACCGGTAGTTGCCCTCTGGAAAGTCGAAGCTCTCCGAGAACGTGAGGAATCCGTCGCCCGGGAAGTTCTCTTCGAATCCACTCAAGCTCGTGATCGTGCTCGGCGTGTCGATCGTCCGGCCGATCATCGTCAGGTCGCCCGTCAGGTCGATGCCGATCGTGCCGGCGTCGCGGTCGGTCACGGTGAAAGCGCGTAGCTCTCCAGCGTCGAGGGTCAGGTTGCGGCCGAGGACGCGAATGTCGCCGGATCCATTCGCGATCTGGCAACCAAGACCAAGGCAGAACGCGGCGTCGGGTGGGATTCCTCCGCTGCTCACGACGGCGCGATCGCCGATGAATACGTCTCCGCGTGCCGTACCCGGTTGGAAGGAGACGTCGCCGGGCTCGCCGAGTGCCGCGCCTGGCTGGACATCGACGCCGCCGGGGCCGCCGACGCTTACCAGCGTGATCTGTCCGCCTGCGCTGTAGAGCAGCGTCAGCTCGCCTGCGACGCCTGTGCCGCGGATCTCGAGGTCGCCGCCGATGAGCGCGAGGTCGTAGCCCAGACCCGCGGCCGTGTTGCCGAAGCGCGTCTCGAGCTGGGTGTTCTCGACGCGGATCGGTGCAGGCGAGTCCGAGAGGAATCCGAACGCGGTGACCGGCGTCGACGAGAGGACGCTGCTCAAGGGCGTCGTCGCCGAGTAGACCCCGGCCCCGCCGCCGAGGGTCATGTGATCGGCGGTGGACAGGGTCACGTCCCCGCGGACGTCGATGGCGCCACCTTCGCCGACGACGACGCCCGACGGATTGATCATCAGGAACTCGGCGCCCTCGACGTTGGTGCGCAGCACGCCTTCGATCGAGGTGACCTCGCCGCCGGTCACCCGTGAGATGAATCGATCCACGGTGGCGGGACCGTCGAAGGTCGCGGTCTCCCCGCTCTCGAGACCGAAGCGCTCGAAGCTGTGGAACTGGTTGTTGCCGACGGAGACGCCGTGGGTCTCGTCGATCAGGTAGTCGGGACCCGGGAGATCGCCTGCGGTCACACCGGGCAGGGTGTCGTCGAGGGCGATGCTCGACTGCGCCCGGGCCTCTCCGGCGAGGGCAACGCAGAGCAGACAGGACAGCACCGCCGGGGCGACGAGGGCCTGGGCGGGCGGACGCGTCCTGTCCCGGCTCGGCCGGCCGCGGGACGAGGAACCGCGCCTTCGGCGACGGGACGACGGGGGCTTCGGGAAGTCGGGCATGCTCACTCCGTCCGGGACGATACCACCGGCAACACCCCCGCCGGGCATGCGCAGATTGGGGCCCGGGGCCCAGGAACCGCCCGATTCGGTGACCGATTCGACTAGACTGAGGCGGAGTGTCCGCCAGCCCACCCGCTGCGCCTGTGAAGTGCGCGACAGAAGGATGGATTCGGGACGCGCATGCTCTGGAAGACGCGGTCGGGAGGGGCCTCGCCAACCCAATCACCCACGAGGGGCACATGACCGGATGCCAGCGACATCGAGTCGGGAAGGGCCGCGCAGCCGGGCTGCTGCTCGCGGTGGCTTTCCTGTTCGCGGCCTCCGCCGTCCACGGGAAGCCGGCGATCGATGCGCAATGGTCCTCGACGACCGGCATCGGCCGGCCGGGGGGGCACGTCATCGAGGCCGGCCCCGGCGACACCCTCGTCGCGAAGATCTTCCTCCGCGCCGACGAGCTCGGCATCAGCCGCTATTCGATCTCGGTCCGGTTCGACGAGGGGGGCGGCGACGAGCTCGATCTGGTGGGCGTCTCGACGAGCCTGCCCCCGGGCTTCGACGCGGAGCTGCTTCCCAGCCCGGCCAGCCAGACCGACAGCACGCCCACCATGGCCGGCGAGATCCTGAGGATCGGCGCCGAGACCTTCGACGACTACGGCCCGGCGGTCACGAGCTTCGAGATCGCCGAGCTCACGTTCACCGTGAATACCCCCGTCACCGACGGATACGACCTGCGGATCGATCTGATCGATCCCGCCGACCGCATCGTGTCGAACGTGCTCGCACCCCGCGGCCCCGACGTTCGCGGCGGGCGGCTCGCGGTTCACGCGTCGTTGCCCCAGGGCCACGAGGTCGATCTCGACTTCATGGAGCTCGTCCACTTCACGAGCTTCGGGCCGGATCCTGCGACGGGCCTCGGTGAGGTGCCCTACGCCTACTACATCGGTCGCTTCGAGACGACGAACGACGAGTGGGTCGAACTCCTCAACGCGGTCGACCCCACCGGCGCGAACCCGCTCGGCCTCTACGACCCCGAGCAGACCTCGTCCTCGAACGGCGGGATCGACTACTTCCCGGGCAACCCGGCCGGCGAGAAGTACGCGTCCAAGCCGAATCGCGGACGCTTTCCCGTCAACTTCGTCGACTGGTTCGACGCGCTCCGGTACGTCAACTGGCTCGAGAACGGCAAGATGGACGGGGGGGACACCGAGGTCGGTTCGTACAACCTCCTCACGTCGCCGGTCACGGATCTCGGCGGCGCGTTCGGGCTGCCGACCGAGAACGAGTGGTACAAGGCCGCCTACGGACGTCCGATCGACGGCTTCTGGTGGCTCTACCCGATCCAGTCCAACTCGCCCCCCGGCGTCGCCACCTGCAACTTCTCGACGCGGACGGTGAACAACCCGTCGAGCACGACGGTCAACTATTCCTCGGCCTGCGGCTATCCCGTCGAGGTCGGCACGGCGCGCGCGGGTCAGACCACGAACGGCACCCAGGACCAGGCGGGCAACGTCTCCGAGTGGATCTACGCGCTCTCGGGCGACGGACTCTTCGCGAAGCACCGGGGAAGCCACTTCGACGAGTACACGGCGCCGCTCGAGAGCACCTTCGGCGGGACCTTCTCGCCGACCGGCACGAGCACCGACTTCATCGGCTTCCGGATCGTGCACCGGCGCGACAGTCCGGACTCGGACGCGGACGGAATCCAGGATCGGTTCGGTGCGAGCACCTTCGACATCTGCTTCGGCGGCCAGAACTTCGGCTGTCGGGACAACTGCAACGACGTCCGGAACCCCGACCAGACGGACACCGACGGCGACGGCGTCGGTGACGCCTGCGACACCTGCCCCTACGACTGGAATCCCCTCGAGACCTTCGACCTCTTCGGCGACGACGAGTTCTTCATCCCCGGGCAGCACGATACGGACGGGGACGGACTGGGCGACATCTGCGACGACGACGTGGACGGGGACGGAATTCCCAACGAGAGCGATCCCGACGCGGACGGGGATGGGGTGATGGACTCCGGTGCGCCCTGGATCTGCGGGCAGGAGCCGTCCGGCCAACCGTGCAACGACAACTGCCCGGGGATCCCGAATTCCGCGCAGTTCGACTGCGACGTGGACGGATTCGGCGATCAGTGCGACTACCGGCTGGACGTCGGGGCGGGGCCCGATCTCGACGGCGACGGCGTCGGCGACCGGAACGACGTCTGCCCGGGCTTCCTCGATCCCGACCAGAGCGACTTCGATCGCGACGGGTTCGGGGACGTGTGCGATCTCTGCCCGACGGTCAACGAGGAGATCCAGATCGACGCGGATCTCGACGGCGTCGGCGACGCCTGCGACGTCTGCCCCTTCGACTACGACCCAGGCCAGGCGGATGCGGATCTCGACGGGGTCGGCGACGCCTGCGATCTCGGCCTCGACACGGACGGCGATGGCGTGCCCGACGCCGACGACGGGTGTCCGCTGGTCTTCGAGACGTCGTCGGCGGACACCGACGGGGACGGGATCGGGGACGCCTGTGACCCGACGGTCGAGGTCTCGCAGACGGACTTCATGGACGCGACCGGCTACAACGGCTGCAACTTCGACTCCGACAACGACGAGTTCTTCGAGACCGCAGCGGGAGGCTCGACGTTCCAGTGGCTCTACAACGGGAGTGATGCAACTGGCGAGTGCTTCCTGACGGGCGACCTGGACGAGAACGGCTTCGTACCGTGGGGCTACGTTCCGACGGGTCCCTCCGGTGCGGACTGCTGCGTATACAGCTACGCGCAGGACGAGAGCGACCCGAATCCCTCGGTCGTGATGGTGACCGTCGAGTTCGGCGGCGCGATGGTCGACACGACGAACTCGGACGCGGACTTCGTCTACGACACCTGCGACAACTGCCCCGCGATCACGAACGCCGACCAGGCCGATCTCGACGGAGACGAGGTCGGCGACGTCTGCGACAACTGTCCGAACGATCCGAACCCGAGCCAGGCGGACACCGACGGCGACGGGATCGGCGACGCCTGCGACGCGATCCTCGGTCCGGAGCCCGACGGGCTCACGATGTTCTGGATCGGGTTGCTCGCGGCGGCGGCTCTCGCTCGCGTCCGTGTTCGCGCCGCGATCGGCTAACGAAGCCCACGCTGGCGACCGGAACTGGTCCGCCTAGAGCCCGCTCCCGATCAGGAGACTGCCTAGAGCCAGCTCCCGATCAGGAGAAAGGGCGCCCAGTAGGCCGGGTGGCGGTGGCGATCGCTCGCCAGGAGCGCCCGCTGGGCCTCGGCGAGCGACACGGCGCGGGAGCGCGGCGACACGGGATCGAAGACACCGCGGTAGAAGCGCTCCGCGATCTCGCTCGCGGCGGAGTCGTTCACGACCCAGAGCGTGCCGATCGCGCTGCGCGCGCCGGACTGGACGGCCAGCCCGGCGAGTCCCATGGCCGCCTCGTCGTCCCCCGCCGCCGTCTCGCAGGCGCTCAGCATCAGGAGCTCGAGGGGCTCCTCGCGGTCGCGGAAGAGGGCCAGGTAGTCGCTGAGCGCCGACATCGAGATCCGGCCGTCGTGGGTCAGGACGAAGGCGTCGTCCTTGCTGTCGAAGCGCGCGTGGGTCGCCACGTGGAGCACGCTGATCGGACGCGTCGACAGGCCGCGCTCGACCCGGGGCGGCGTGAAGGTCTCGTTCAGCAGCACGTCGGTCTCGAGGATCTGCGAGACCGCCTCGATCTCCGCTTCGACGAAGGGGAGGGAGGCGAAGCCGTCGATCGGGACCGAGAGGCCGCCGGCGAGGGCGAGGCGATTCGGGGAGGCGAGGGGGCGGGGGACCGTGAGGTCGATCCCGGGCGTCGTCGCGAGGGCGAAGCGCTCGACCAGGTGGCGCTCGCCGTCGTGGAGCGCCGCCATGGGCAGCGCGCGAAGCGCCTTGTCCGGCACGAAGACCAGGGTCCGGGTCCCCCACGCCTCGAGCTCGTCCTCGATCGGTCGGATCAGCCAGTCGTAGAGCGAGCGGGCGGGGCGGAGGTAGCGGCGGTGGCTGCGGATCTCGATCAGCTGCCGGAACTCCGCGGCGGTGGCGCGCAGACGCTCCCGGGGAACCGGGACGGCTCGACGGAAGCGGCCCTTCGGACTCGTGACGACGAGCTCCAGCCGATCGTCCAGCGCGATCGGGTAGATCAGCGCCGCCCCGGGATCGACCTGTCCGGCCTCGACACGTCGCTGGAGCGCCGCGTCCACGCATTCGTCGTCGAAGTAGTCGCGAAGCTCCTGGGCCTTCTGGCGCTCGAGGGAGCGCTGGGCGAGGGCCAGGTCGTCGTCGCGCTGGGCGCCCGACGGCGCAGGGCGGGCCGCGCGCTGGAGCAGGAGATCGACGTAGGCGAGGTGGACGGCCTGGAGCCGCGCGGCGGAGAGGCTCGGGTCGAGGCCGTAGCTGCGCGCGCGCAGGGGGCGCAGCAGCTCCGCCTCGTCGAGGGCCTGCGCGTACGCCGCGAGGGCCGCCTCCGGGTCGCCGCTCTCCCGGTGGAGCTCTGCGGAGGCGAGCCATGCCCGGTAGCGCGCGACCGGATCGTCGGCGCGCGTCGCGGCGGCGACGGCCCGGTCGAGCAGGGTGAGCGCTGCCGGGTTCTGGCCGTCCGCGCGGTAGAGCCGTGCGAGGGTGAGGAGCGCCATGCCCTGGGCGCGCTCGTCGTCGGTCGACTCGGCGAGGGTCAGCGCTTCGCGCGCCGCCGCGTGGGCGTTTCGTCGCGCCGGCGCGTCGATCGCGCCCGCGTCCCGCGGCGCCAGGGTCTCGGCGAGATGCAGGAGGAGTGCGCTTCGAGGCGCTTCGGCGTCGACGCGGTCGATCGCCTTCGAGGCGGCTTCGATCGCGGCCCCTGCGTCCGGTGCGCCCGAGGCGACGCTCGCCCGCGCGAGGTTCGCGCGGGCGCGCGCGCGGAGGACCGCGTCGTCTTCGGTCGCGTCGCCCGTCGTTGCGTCCAGTCGCGCCAGCGCGGCGAGGTACGCGGCACGCGCGGCGGTCCAGGCCTCCGCGCGGGCGCCGCCCTCGCGCAGGGCGGCCTCGAGCGCATGACTGTTGCCCAGGTGGACGTCGATCGCCGCAAGCAGGGCGTCCGCTTGCGCCTGCTCCGCCTCGGTGCGCGCCGCCTCGAGCAGGCGCCGCGCCGCCGCCGGGGACTCGAGCGTCATCGCGAGGTGACCCCGCGCCGCGAGAACGGCGGCGCGCAGGCCGGTGTCGTTCGATTCTTCGGCCATTCGCCGCGCCGCTTCGAGGGGCGCCTGGGCCGAGACGAGGTCGCCCCTCGCCTGGGCACGTTCCGACGCGGCGATGGCCTCGGCGACCCGCGCCGACGTCGCCGCGGGATCCGCGGAGGCGTTGAGCGCGACGAGAGCCACTAGGGTCGCCACGGTCGCGATGACGGGCGCGTCCGCGAGCCGGCGGCCGGCGCTCACGCGGCGCGAGACAGAGGCATCGGATCGGCAACGAAGACCCCGGGGCATGCGCGAATACTAGGGAAGTCCGCGTCCACGCCGCGCTCTGTGAATCGATTCACGGACGCAGGCGCCGAGCAGGTCCACGCTCAGGGGGAGAAGACCATCGTCGGGACGGCCCTGTGGGTCTACCCTAGGTGACGGGGTCCTGGGGGCCCGATTCAACCGACGCGAGCGGACCGGGGCATGCGCCAGCGCAGCGACGACAGGATGGAGCGAACGATGGATCCGCCGGTCTGGCTCGGCCGGCTTCGGCGTGCCGCGTTCGCGATCGTGCTTCTGGTCTTCGGTCCGGGGACCGCCGCCGCGCACCTCCAGGGCTACGGCTTCGCCCACGCGAACCAGCCGTCGACGCCGGCCTATTCGGCGCCGCTCGTCGACTCCTACAACGACGGCGGTGGAAGCATCGACATCACGCGAAGCGGACCCGGGGCCTACGCGGTGTCGTTCGAGGACCTGTCCGACGTGGGAAGCGGCGGCGGTCACGTCCAGGTCTCCTCGACGGATCCGGGCAGTCGCTACTGCACGATCTCGAGCTGGGGATCCACCGTCGCGAACGTCCGCTGCTACGACTTCCTCGGCAACCTCGCCGACGGGCGCTTCAACGTCCTCGTGCTGCGACCGGGGCCGGAGCCGAGCGACTACGCCTTCGCCTGGGCGAGCAACCCGACGTCGGCGTCTTACACGCCGAGCGCGACCTATCGCTACAACCCCGCCGGTACGGGATCCGCCACGGTCACGCGACACCAGGTCGGTCACTACTCGATCCGCTTCGACGACTTCGACGCGGTCGGCGCCGGGCCGCGGGTCGATCTCGTGACCGCCTACGGGGGGAACGCCCGGTGCCAGGTGCACGGGGCGATCTCCGACGGGTTCAACGTGCGGTGTCACTCGCCGCTCGGATTCGCGATCGACTCGCGCTTCGCCGCGCTCTCGATGCGCACGGAGCTCGAAGACGACGGGTGGGGCTTCGCGCGCGTCTCGGATCCCTACTCGTTCGGCTACACGCTCCCGTTCGACGACGGACACAACGCCGGCCTGCCCGACGACCCGACGGTCGACCATTCGGCGGTGGGCGTCTGGCACCTCGAGTGGCCGGGCCTCGACGCGATCGGGATCAACCTGGGAAGCGTGCAGGTCTCGGCGGATGCCTTCTTCGACCGCCAGTGCGGCGTCGATCCCGAGGACGGCGATTCGGTCACGATCCGCTGCTTCGACGGGATCGGGATGCCGGCGGAGACCGAGTTTCAGGTGCTCTTCCTGAAGCCGCCGCTCAAGGCCTGGCTCCGGGACTTCTCTTTCGCCTTCGCAAACGACAACATCTCCGGTCCGTTCCCGTACAGCGCGTCCGACGACGTGAGTCGGAACGCCGTGCGCGGCAGCCCGATCAACATCGACCGGATCTCGACCGGCGTCTACCACGTCGAGTTCGTCGGGACGGACGAGTTCTCGACCGCGGGCCACGTCCAGGTCTCCGCGTTCGGCTTCAATGCGAATCACTGCAACGTCGAGACTTCCTACGACGAGTGGGCGGAGATCCGCTGCTTCAACCGGCTGGGCAGCCTGACCAACACGCATTTCAACGTCTTCCAGGCGAAGCCTTCCGCGGCCGAGGACTCCATCGCCTACGCCCGCGCCGACCTCAACTACCTGTCTGCGTACACCGCGAACCCGACCCACGCCTACAACCCGGGCGGCGGCGCGGTCACCGTCACCCGGACCGCGACCGGCGTCTTCGACGTCCAGTTCCCGGGATTCGGCGCGATCGGGGACGACGGCGGCAACGCGCAGGTCTCGGCCTTCGGGCTCACCAACGGCAAGTGCCAGGTCGCGTCTTGGGGAAGCGAGCGCGTGACCGTCCGTTGCTTTACCACGACCGGCAATCCCGCGAATCTCAACTTCAACGTGATGCTGTCCCACGCGGACGCCAACGACGAAGCCCTGGCGTACGTCTGGGCCTCGTCCTCGACCGCCTCTTCGTACACTCCGTCCACCTTCTATGCCTATCAGACGGGGACCGGCGCGATCACCGCCACGCGCGGCGGGACCGGGAGCTATACGGTGAACTTTGAGGGCTTCGGAGACGAGGGGCTCGGCAGCGGCATCCCGCTCGTCTCGACCCACGGCTCCGCCGCAGGGATCTGCAACCCGGTCTTCTGGACGGGCTCGACCGTCACCGTCCAGTGCTACGACCTCGGCGGGAACGCAGCCGATCGGCGCTTCAGCCTCCTCTACCCGAAGGACTTCACGAACACCGTGCTCGAGGAGACCTACGTCGCCGCTCCGGAGCCCGGCTTCGGCGTCGGCCTCGTTGTGGGGGCGTTCGCGTTGTCGGCGTCGCGCCGCCGTCGTCGATAGGGGCGAGACCGCGCCCCGCGCCTACCGCTCGGGCGGCGCGGCCCGGAATCGCCCGGGCACGTCGACGAACTCCCCGGCGTATTTGCCGCCGTCGATGAGCAGCTCCGTCCCGTTGATGAAGCGCGCTTCCGGCGACGCCAGAAAGACCGCTGCGGGGGCGACGTCGTCCGGCAGTCCACGGCGTCCCATCGGACCGAAGGCGGCGTCGAAGGTCGGGGCGTCGCTTGCGCTCGCGATGCTCGGCGGCGAGGCGACGCCGAACGCGTCCGCGTGCATCTCGGCGCTGCCTGCGCGGGGGCAGAGTACGTTCGCCCGGACTCCGTACATCCCGTTCTCGAGCGCGGTCACCTTCGTCAACCCGACGAGGCCGAACTTGGAAGCGGTATAGGCCCCCGTCGTCGTCGTGCCGGAGAGGGAGTCGGTCGACCCGACGTTCACGATCGCGGCGTCACCGGTCTCTGACGCGGCGGCGCGCAGGCGGGACAGCGCCGCGCGGGTGCCCAGGAAGGGACCGACGGTGTTCACGCGGAGCACGCGTTCGAAGTCGGCCTGACTCGTCGCCTCCAGGGGCTGGAGGACGAGGATCGCGGCGTTGTTCACCAGGACATCGAAGCGGCCTTCCTGCGCGTCGATCTCCTCGAGGGTCGCGTTCCACTCGGCCTCGCTCGTCACGTCGAGGCGCCGGTAGCGCGCCGCCTCGCCGAGCTCGGCCGCGACCTTCTCGCCGAGCTCGTCGAGGACGTCGCTCAGGATCACCCGCGCCCCGGCCGCCACGAAATGGCGGGCGATGGCTTCGCCGGTGCCCCGGGCGGCGCCGGTGACGAGGGCGACCTTGCCTTCGAGACGGAAGGGATGCTCGTTCATGTGGACTCCTTCGGGCGCGCTCGGTCGGGGACTCGCTCGCTCGCCGTCAGTCGGCGAGGACTTCACCCTTCGCGAGGCGGTGCTTCTGGACCTTGCCCAGGGCGTTGCGCGGCAGCGCTTCGACCGGGTGCAGGGCGCGGGGGTGCTTGAAGGGGGCGAGGGCATCGCCGATCGCCGCCCGCAGATCCGCCAGCTCGACCGGTGCCGTGAGGACGGCGTAGGCCTCGACGCGCTCTCCCCATTCCGGGTCGGGCTCGCCCACGACGGCGACGTCCTCGATCTCCGGCCGCGTTCGCAGCACGTCCTCGATCTCCCGCGGATAGACGTTGTACCCGCCGCTGATGATCAGCTCCTTCGCACGACCGACGATCGAGACGTAACCGTCGTCGTCGACGGCGCCGAGATCGCCGGTGCGGAACCAGCCGTCGTCGGTGAACGCGTCGGCGTTGGCGTCGGGGCGTTGCCAGTAGCCGGAGAAGACGTTCGGTCCGCGGACCTGGATCTCCGCCGGCTCGCCTTCGAGGCGGAGCTCGACGCCGGGCAGGGGGAGCCCGACGGTCCCCGCGCGTCGCTCGGCGTCGTGGGGGTTCGAAACGAGCATCAGCGTTTCGGTCATCCCGTAGCGCTCGAGGACGCGCTGGCCCGAGACGCGCTCGATCTCTTCGTGGAGCGCAGCGGGTAGGGCCGCCGAGCCCGATACGCAGAGCCGGAGCCGGGCCAGCGCCTTCGCCTCGGGGTGGCTCGCCAGTCGGTGGTACATCGTCGGCACGCCGAAGAAGAGCGTCGCCTCCCGCTCTTCGATCTCCTCGAGGATCTCGTCCGGGCGGAAGCCGCGGTAGAGCACGGCGGAGCTGCCGTTGTAGAGCGTGCCGTGCAGGCCGACGCCGAGCCCGTGCATGTGGAAGAGCGGGAGCGCCAGGAGAAGGCGATCCGCCTCCGTCCAGCGCCAGGCCAGGCGGAGCCCCTCGGCGCTCGCGAGGCAGTTCGCGTGCGAGAGGACCGCGCCCTTCGGTCGGCCGGTGGTGCCGGACGTGTAACAGACGAGCGCCGGGGAATCGGGCGTTTCCGCGTCGAGCTCCGGGATCGGGCCGTCGGGGATCTCGAGGGTCGGGTCGAGCCGCGCCAGATCCGGCGCGAGCTCGGCGATCGCGGATCGCTTCGCGGGATCGTCGACGATTGCGGCGCGCGGACCGGCGTCCTCGATCACGTGGGCCAGCTCCCGGGGGCCGTAGGCGGTGTTCGTCGGGATGACGACGAGACCGAGACGGAGAGCGGCGACGTAGCTCGTGACGAGGTCCGCCGAGCTCTCCGCCGAGAGGAGGATCCGATCCCCGGACTGCAGGCCGAGGGCGGCGAGGCGGCCGGCCCGGGTGGCGGACTCCGCCGCGAGATCGCCGCGCGAGAGCCAGCCCCGGTCCGGATCGTGGATCACCTTGGTGTCGGGGCGCGCGCGCCAGTGACGGGCCCAGGCCGCGGTCAGGCAGGAAGCCCCGCCCGCCGTCGGGTCGAAGCGGGCGTCCGCCGGGACGTGGATCGAGGGCACGGTCATCGGTACGAGGCTCCCGGTCGGCGGCGCGAGGCCGTGGGCGAACGGGGAGGGTATCCGAGTCCGGGGGCGAAGCGCGCGGGGCCGAAGCCGATCGCGTGGCGCCGATGGTTCGCGGCGCGGCCGGCAAGCTGAAGGGCCCGGGGCGAGCCCCGGGCCCTTGCACCTGGTAGGAGGTCGCTCTCCGGCGAGCGAGTGATTCGCGACCCACCCGGGCCACGAATGCCGGAGAACGTCCTCTTGAAGACTGAGTGCCCGGCCGTCCGGAAAGGGGGACCGTCCGGGACGCGATCGGCAGCGGATCGGCAGCCTGCCGGCGCACGGGACGCGCCAGAGCCGATCGGGAGGCCGGAGGAAGAAAAATCTCCGCTCCGGGCCGAAAGTCCGGAACCGCCCGACGGGCGCGGGGTCTCTCCCCATGACCATCGAGTCATCGCCGCTGGTCACCTCTCCTTTGCTTTGGTTGTGAATCGGACTGGGCCCGTCTGCAAACGCAGGCGGGCCTTTTCTCTGTCCGGGGTGCGTGGGCGAGGCCGCCCGGGGGCGCGGAATCCTCACGATTGCCCGTGCCATGGCCGATAACCCTCGGGGCCGGAGATCCTCCGGCGCATGCTCCCGGAGGCGCCTTGGCGACCCTGCTCCTGATCGACCCGTCCGAACTCCACCGCGCCCAGCTCCGGGCGGCGGTCGAGCCGGCCGGGCTCTTCGACGAGATTCTGGAGGCGGCGGACGGGATCGCGGGGACGCGGGTCTTCCTCGACAAGCGCGTGGATGTGGTCGTGTGCCGGGGGGAGCTCGGCGGGGTCGATGCGGCCGGTCTCCTGCCGGCGTTCCTGGACGCGCCCGGCCGCGCGGCGGCCCCGATCGTCTTCCTGTCCGCGAAGGACGACCCGGAGTCGCGGGCGCGGCTGCTCGATGCCGGGGCGACCGACGTGCTGACGATGCCGGTCCACTTCGCAGAGCTGGTGGCGAGGCTGCGGATCCATCTCCGCAGGAAGCGGATGCAGGACGATCTGCGCGTGAAGGACGAGACGCTCGCGCGCCTGTCGACCGTCGACCCGCTGACGGGGCTCCGGACGCGGCGCTACGCCGACGACGTGCTCGCCACCGAGTTCCTCCGCGCGCGGCGTCACGACAATCCCCTCGCGATCCTGCTGGGCGACCTCGATCACCTCGTTCGGGTGAACGACGAAGTGGGCCATCTCGCGGGCGACGCGGCCCTTCGCGGGGTCGCCTCGGTCCTGCTCCACGACCTCCGGTGCACCGACGTCGCCGCGAGATATGGCGGGGGCGAGATCCTCGTCGTGCTCGCCCAGAACGATCTCTCCGGCGCGCGGATCCTCGCCGAGCGATGGCGAGAGTCGGTCGAGGAGTCCCGCTTCGCGGATCCCGCGGGCCAGGTCGTCGGCGTGACCCTCTCGATCGGCATCGCCGCGCTCGACGGCGAGACGGTGTCGCCCGAGGCCCTGGTGGGCGCCGCGGATGCCGCGCTCCACCGGGCGAAGGCGCAGGGCCGCAATCGCGTGGAGCTCGCCGGCCCCGCCTGACGGCGGCCGCGAACGGACGCGCCTAACGTTCCGCGTCGCGCCGGGCGCGCCAGGCCCGCAGGCGCTCGCCGATCTCGTTCTCGGCGCCGCGGTCCTTCGGCTCGTAGTAGCGACGGCCTGCCAGTCCCTCCGGCAGATTCTCCGCTGCGACGAAGCCGTCCTCCGCATCGTGGGCGTAGACGTAGTCCTCGCCGTAGCCGAGCTCCTTCATCAGGCCCGTCGGCGCGTTGCGCAGATGCATCGGGACCGGCAACGGCCCCTGACCCTCGAGGTCCGCGATCGCCGCGCCGAGCGCGAGATAGGCCGCGTTGCTCTTCGGTGCGCAGGCCAGGTACGTCGTCGCCTGCGCGAGGGGGATCCGGGCCTCGGGCATCCCGATCTTCTCGACCGCCTGGTGGGCCGAGACCGCCAGTCCGAGGGCGGACGGGTCCGCGTTGCCGACGTCCTCGGAAGCGAAGATCACCAGGCGCCGCGCCACGTAGCGCGGGTCCTCCCCGGCCTCGAGCATCCGCGCGAGGTAGTGGATCGCCGCGTCGGGATCGCTCGCGCGCAGGCTCTTGATCATCGCCGAGACGACGTTGAAGTGTTCTTCGCCGTCGCGGTCGTGGCGGAGCGCGATCCGCCCGACCGCTTCGCTCACGGTCTCGTCCGAGAGCGGCTCGGCGCGGCGGCCGCTCGAGAGATGGATCGTCGCGCTCGCGTCGAGCATGCCGAGGAGCCTGCGGGCGTCACCCTGCGAAGCGAGGATCAGCGATTTCCGCGCGTCCTCCGACAGCGTGATCCCCGAGCGACCGAGGCCGAGCGCTTCGTCCTCGAGCGCCCGGTCGAGCACGCGCCCCAGCGCCTCGGCTCCGAGCGCCTCGAGCGGGATCACCCGACAACGCGACAGGAGCGGGGCGATCACGCTGAACGAGGGGTTCTCGGTGGTCGCGCCGATCAGCGTGACCGCGCCGGCCTCCACGTGGGGCAGCAGCGCGTCCTGCTGGGCCTTGTTCAGGCGATGGATCTCGTCGATGAAGAGGAGCGTGCGCAGGCGGGTCCTGCGTGCGGCCTCGATGGCCTTGCGGATCTCCGGCACGCCGGACGTCACGGCGGAGAGCGGAACGAGCTTCGCGTCCGCACGCTCGCCGAGGATCCAGGCGAGGGTCGTCTTCCCGCTGCCCGGCGGACCCCAGAGGATGATCGAGGAGAGTGCGCCGCTCTCGAGCAGGGTGTGCAGCGGGCGCCCCGGCGCGAGCAGGGTCTCGTGGCCCACCAGGTCCTCGAGCCGCCGCGGCCGCATCCGCTCGGCCAGCGGGGCGTGGGGCTCGAGGCGGCGCTCGGTCTTCGTCTCGAAGAGATCGAGCGTGTCGTCGGGGGGCGGCATGGCGCGAGCGTAGCCGAGGCGATCGGTGTGTCGGGATTAGCTCCAGGTCGTGACGGATCCGGTCGCAGCCTCGCGGACCCCGATTCCCGCGCGAAGGGCGCCGGTGGTGTTGAGGGCGTCGCTTCGAAACGGGATCATGACGAGGTTCCGGCTCGCGTGGGCAGGGCGGCGGATCGGCGCCGAGTGGGTTGGTGGGGTGAGGCATCCATGATCGAAGTGCTGCGGATCGACAACCTGGCGCTCGTCGAATCGGTCGAGCTCGAGTTCGGCGCGGGACTCAACGTCCTGACCGGCGAGACCGGCGCGGGCAAGTCGATCATCCTGAGTGCACTCGCGCTCCTGACCGGCGGCCGGGCCTCGGCGGAGACGCTCCGCAGCGGGGCGGACGAGGGGGCCGTCGAGGCGCTCTTCCGCATGGACGGACACGAGGACGTGGCCGAGGCGCTCGAAGCGCGCGGACTCGCCGATACCACCGATGTCACCGATGCCACCGATGCGACCGAGGAGGTCGCGGGCGAGGCGCCCGAGCTGATCGTGCGGCGCACGCTCCACGCCGGGGGACGCAGCCGCGCGCGGATCGGCGGCCAGCTCGTCCCGGTCTCGACGCTCGTCGATCTCTTCGGAGGCCAGCTCGAGATCTCGAGCCAGCACGGCTCCCAGGCGCTTCGGCATGCGGAGGTCCACGCCGTCGCCCTCGATGCCTATGCGGAGAAGACCGCTCTGCGCGAGACCGTCGCCCGCGAGGTCGCCCGGGTCGGCGAGCTCGACCGCGAAGTCGCTGCGCTCCGGGCCGCCGAGGAGGAGCGCGCGCGGAGGCTCGACTTCCTCCAGTACCAGCGCCAGGAGCTCGAAGGCGAGGAGCTCGATACAGAGAGCGTCGCGCAGCTCGAGTCGGAGCACCGACGCCTGACCTACGCCGAGCGACTCGCCGACGAGATGGCCACGGCGAGCCGCGCCCTCGACGGTGGTGACGGCGAGGGGGACTCGGCCGAGACCGCGATCGCGACGGCGAGTCGTGCGCTCGCGTCCGCGCTTCGGATGGATCCCTCCCTCGAAGGCCTGGCGGATCAGCTCGAGAACGTTGCGTCGGAGCTGCGCGACGTCGCGGTCCGGGTGGCGGACTATCTCGGGGAGCTCGAGATCGATCCGGCGCGGCTGGCCGACGTCGAGTCCCGGATCGCGCGCCTCGAAGCGCTGCGTCGCAAGTACGGTCGCTCGGTCGAGGACATGCTCGCCCACCGCGACGAGATCGAGCGCGAGCTCGCGGCGCTCGAGGGCGCCGACGATCGGATCCGCGAGATCGACAAGCGCCGCAGCCAGGCGATCACCGCCGCGAACGAAGCAGCCGAGAAGCTCTCGAAGGCCCGCAAGCGGGCGGCGAAGAAGCTCGCGAAGTCCGTCGAGGGGGAACTCGGAGATCTCGCGATGGCCGGGGCGCGCTTCGTCGTCGACCTCGAGACCGTGGATCTCTCGGGTGCGCCCGAGGGACTCGAGACCGGCGCGGGCGGACGCGAGCGCCCGCAGTTCCTCTTCTCGGCCAATCCCGGCGAGGCGCCGCGGCCGATCCAGAAGGTCGCCAGCGGCGGCGAGCTCTCCCGGCTCTTTCTCGCGATCAAGAATGCGCTGCGTCGGGCGGACCGGAACATGGTGATCGTCTTCGACGAGGTCGACGCCGGGATCGGCGGCGCGACCGCCGAGCGGGTAGGGCGGGTCCTGGCCGAGCTGGCCACCGAGCACCAGGTGCTCTGCATCACGCACCTGCCCCAGATCGCGGCCTTCGCCGACCGGCATTTCGTGGTGCGGAAGGAGGCCAGTGGCGGCCGCACGCGGACCCGGGTCGCCGAGGTCCGGGACGAGGCCCGGATCGACGAGCTCGCTCGGATGGCCGGCGGTGAGACTGTGACCGACGTCACACGTGAGCACGCCCGAGCGCTTCTCCAGCGCTGAGTGGGCGCCGCTCGGCGGGGCCTCGGGGCCATTCTGGGGTATTTTTCCTTCATCGAAGGATTCTTCTGGGGCCTTCTCCTCGCGGCCCCGGGGTGAACGCCCCGGGAGGCGCCTCTCGGGTCCCTCGCTCGTTCAAGAACGCGCGCGCCTGCACCGATGAAGTGTCTGGAATCCCTGGATCCCGGACGCGGGGACCGGGCCTTCGAGGCGATGCGCGATGGCGACGGATCAGATTGAAACGGGCGACAGCCGACGACGCCCCCCGAGCGGGGCGACGGCGATGGTGCTCTCGGGCTTCTACGAGGGGCTCGAGGTCGCGATCGACCGGGATCGTCTGGTGATCGGCCGGGGTCGGAAGGCCGACCTGGCCCTCGCCGAGGCGACGATCTCCCGCGCCCACGCCGCGATCGGCTTCGACGGTCGGCTGTTCTACGTCGAGGACCTCGGCAGCACGAACGGAACCCTCGTGAACGGGGCCCGCGTGACGAAGCAGGCCCTCAAGTCCGATGACGAGATCCAGATGGGAAAGCTGCGTATTGGAGTGACGCTGCCCGCCTAGGGCAGCAGGGAGCAACGACCGTCGTGGAGACCTACACGCTCATCTTCGTTCGGGACCAGCGCGCACGCCCGGTCCAGATCGCCATCCCGAAGGTCCGGGTCAGGCAGGCCGCGATCGGCCTCGCCGTCGCCGTGCTGATCGGGTGCGCCCTGACCTGGGACTACTGGCGACTGCGGGCGGACAACGCGGAGCTGGCGGACCTGCGCGTCGAGGCCCTCGAGCAGCGCGAGCAGATCGCGGTCTTCCGGACCCGACTCGAGACCGTCGACACCGAGATCGCGAAGGTGACCGAGCTCGAACGCAAGGTCCGCATCATCGCGAACCTCCCCGGCACCGCCGGCGTGGGAGGCGAGGGCGTGGCCGAGTTGGCACCGCAGGGCGTTCCGGTCGGACCGCCCGCCGGCGTGCCCGTCGACCAGACGAAGCCGCCGCAGGGCCTCCAGGGCCAGGGCGGCGGGCAGCCGCTGCCCGAGATCGGCGAGGACGTTTCGGGAATCCGGGTTCTCGAAAACCTCGGCTCCCAGGCGCTCGAGCTCTCCGCCGCCTCGGGCGACCGCGTCGACTCGCTCGAGTCGCTCCTCGAGCAGCTCGAGGACAAGCGCCAGCGTCTCGTCTCGATGCCCTCGATCTGGCCGGCGAAGGGATGGCTCACGTCGCGCTTCGGTCCGCGCGTGTCGCCCTTCACGGGGCGCAAGCAGCTCCATGCGGGGATCGACATCGCCGCTGCCAGCGGCACCTCGATCTACGCCCCGGCCCGGGGTCGGGTCAGCTTCGTGGGTCGCAAGGGGCCCCTCGGCAAGACCGTCGTCCTCGATCACGGATTCGGCGTGAAGACCGTGTACGGGCACACGAAGGAGATCCACGTGTCGACCGGTGAAACGGTCGAGCGCGGCCAGGAGATCGCCGCCATCGGCAGCACGGGTCGCAGCACCGGGCCGCACCTCCACTACGTGGTCGAGGTGAACGGCAAGGCGCGGGATCCCTTGGACTATATTTTCGATTGAGGGCTGCGCCCTCAGTCGAAAAATAATCGGGTCCTTTTCCTTGGCGGCGCTTCGCGCCTCTCGACCGCGCCTTCGGCGGCGCGGTCTTGCGCTGAGGGCTCGGGGGCTTCCTCGGTGGTCTTGCGCTGAGAGCGCTCCAGTGCCGACGGAGAGAGCACGGGAAGCGCCCTTGCGGCGTCTCCGGGGCATTCTCGTTGCCGGTGGGAGGGGGCTCTCCTACCCTCCGGCGTTCATCTCAGCACCCCCCAGAGCCCCGGTCTCCGCCCCAGACCGTGATTCCGGCAGCGCTCTACCCAGGAACGGGCGGGGCGCCGGACACACGGCGATGCGACGGCCGTGGCGGGAAGCCGGAACGGGTCGATGCAACGAGTTCTCAGCAAGGTCTTCGGCACGAGCAACGATCGTGCGATCAAGCGGCTGCTTCCGCTCGTCGAGCAGGTGAACGTCCTCGAGGGCGCGCAGTCGAAGCTCTCCGACGCCGACCTGCGCGGGTTGACCACGCGCTACCGCGAGCGGCTGGACAACGGCGAGGCCCTCGACGATCTCCTTCCGGAGGCCTTCGCCACGGTCCGCGAGGCGGCCAAGCGGACGCTGGGCCAGCGCCACTACGACGTCCAGGTGATCGGCGGGATCATGCTCCACCAGGGGCGGATCGCCGAGATGAAGACCGGTGAGGGCAAGACCCTCGTCGCAACGCTGCCCTCGTACTTGAACGGTCTGACCGGCCGCGGCGTCCACGTCGTCACGGTCAACGACTTCCTCGCCTCCCGCGACGCCGAGTGGATGGGCCAGCTCCACCGCTTCCTCGGCCTCGAGGTCGGCTCGATCCTGCACGGGCAGAACGACGCCCAGAAGCAGGCCGCCTACGCCGCCGACGTCACCTACTGCACGAACAACGAGCTGGGTTTCGACTATCTCCGCGACAACATGAAGTTCAACGTGGAGAGCTGTGTCCAGCGCGACCTCCACTTCGCGATCGTCGACGAGGTCGACTCGATCCTGATCGACGAGGCGCGGACGCCGCTCATCATCTCGGGGCCGTCCGAGCAGAACACCCAGATCTATACGATCGCCAACCGCCTGATCCCGTCGCTCCAGATGGGGACCGCCGCCGAGCCCGCCAAGGGGATCGAGGAGACCGGCGACTTCTGGATCGACGAGAAGGCCCACAGCGCGACCTTCACCGACGAGGGCATGGCCAAGGTCGAGAAGATGCTGCGCGTCGACAATCTCTACGACCCGCAGATGCTGCCCGTGCTCCACGCCATGCAGCAGGCGCTGATGGCGCACACGCTCAAGAGGGTCGACGTCGACTACGTCGTGCGTGCCGGCGACGACGGCTCGAAGGAAGTCGTGATCGTCGACGAGCACACGGGGCGCCTGATGCCCGGACGCCGCTGGGCGGACGGCCTCCACCAGGCGGTCGAGGCGAAGGAAGGCATCCAGGTCCGCAGCGAGAGCCAGACCTTCGCGTCGATCACGTTCCAGAACTACTTCCGCATGTACGACAAGCTCGCCGGCATGACGGGGACCGCCGACACCGAGGCCGAAGAGTTCGCGAAGATCTACAACCTGGACGTGTCGCTGATTCCGACGAACCGGCCGCTGCTCCGAAACGACCAGGCGGACGTCGTGTTCAAGACGAAGAAGGAGAAATTCGACGCGGTCGTCGAAGAGCTCCAGGCGCGCAACGAAGCCGGGCAGCCCGTCCTCGTCGGCACGATCTCGATCGAGACGAGCGAGATGCTCTCGAAGAAGCTCAAGCGCTCGGGCATCAAGCACACCGTCCTGAACGCGAAGCAGCACGAGAAGGAAGCCGAGATCGTCGCCCAGGCCGGACGCAAGGGCGCGATCACGATCTCGACGAACATGGCCGGCCGCGGCACGGACATCCTGCTTGGGGGCAACCCCGAGGTGATGGCGCTCGAGAAGTGCCAGCACGACAAGAATCATCCCGACTTCGAGGCGACCCTCGCGAAGTTCGAGGCGCAGTGTGCGGCGGAGCGGGGTGAGGTCCTCGAGGCCGGCGGGCTGCACATCCTCGGGACCGAGCGCCACGAGTCGCGGCGGATCGACAACCAGCTCCGCGGCCGCGCCGGTCGTCAGGGCGACCCGGGCTCTTCACAGTTCTTCCTCTCGCTCGAGGACGATCTGCTCCGGATCTTCGAAGCGGACCGCGTCAAGCAGTGGTGGGACCGCGTCGGCGTCGAAGAGGGCGAAGCGATCGAGAATCGCATGCTCACGCGGGTGATCGAGAACGCCCAGAAGAAGGTCGAAGGCCGGAACTTCGACATCCGGAAGCACCTCCTCGACTACGACAACGTGATGAACAAGCAGCGCCACGCGTTCTACGCGCGGCGCCTCGCGGCGATGACCTCCGACGACAAGGCCCTGGACGAAGAGGTGCAGGCCTGCGTCGAGGGCTTCGTGGCGGATCTGCTCGGGCGGACCTGGCCCCAGCGCGGCGAGCCGGACGACGATCAGTACGTCGAGATGGCCCACGCCCTCGAGGCCCAGTTCGGGCTCGCCTTCTCGATCGAGGAGGAGCCCTTCCGGACCGCCGACGGCAAGCGACATCCCGAGAGCGACGCCCTCGGTCACGCGATCCTCGCGAGGATCGACGGGGCGCTCGAGGAGAAGCGGGAAGAGGGGCGCGTCCTCGCGGAAGAGACCTACGCGGATCTCGAGGGCTACCCGAACTTCCAGCGCATCATGCGGGACCTTCAGCTGCAGATCCTCGATCAGCAGTGGAAGGCGCATCTCCACACGATGGATTCGCTGCGCGGCGGCATCAACATGCGTGCCTACGCCCAGCGCGACCCGAAGCTCGAGTACCAGCGGGAGGGCTTCGCGCTCTTCGGCGAGATGGAGCAGCGGATCGACGACACCCTCGCCGAGTACGCGCTCAAGTTCAGCTTCCCGCGCCCGGAGACCGGGCCGAAGGCGACCCAACGTCGCGTCGACGGCAACCAGCAGCCCGAAGCACCGAAGCCCCGGAGCCAGGGCGGGGCCGCGCCGCCGACGCCCGCCGCCGCAGCAGGCGGAGCGGCTGCCGGCGCTGGGCAAGCGCCCGTCGAGAAGGTCGGCCGCAACGATCCGTGTCCCTGCGGCAGTGGCAAGAAGTACAAGAAGTGCCACGGTTAGGCGTCCCGCCCGACCGCGCTCCCGCTCGGAGCGCCCGGAGCTCACCACCATGAAGGTTCGACGCGAGGCGTTGCCGGTCCCCGGATTTCGCGCCGCTGGCCTGCACGCCGGGATCAAGGACCGCGAGCCGGATCTCGCCCTGATCGTCTCGGACGAGACGGCTTCGGCGGCCGCCGTCTTCACGCAGTCGACGGTGGTCGGCGCGCCGGTCGAGATCTCGCGCGAGCGCGTGAAGAGCGGGCGGGCGCGGGGCGTCGTCGTGAACAGCGGATGCTCGAACGTGGCGATGGGTGCGCGGGGGATCCGGGATGCGAAGGCGATGGCGCGGATCGCGGCGAAGGCCGTCGGGTGCGACGAGGCCGAGATGCTGGTCGCGTCGACCGGGGTGATCGGCGAGCCCCTTCCGATGGACGCGATTCGCGCCGGCGTTCCGCGGGCGGCGGACGCGCTCGCGGTCGACGGCTGGATGGATGCGGCCGAGGCGATCCGGACGACGGATACCCATGCGAAGGTCGCCTCGACGAAGCTCCGGCTGGGCGGGAAGACGATCACGCTACAGGGGATCGCCAAGGGCTCGGGGATGATCGAGCCGAACATGGCGACGATGCTCTCGTATCTGGCGACCGACGCGAAGATCGCGCCGAAGACGCTCCAGGGGATGCTCCGGCGCGTGGCCGACCGGACCTACAACTGCCTGTCGATCGATGCGGAGGGCTCGACCAGCGACACCGTCGTGCTGCTCGCGAACGGGGCGGCGGGGGGCGCTTCGCTCCGGGGCGACGACGCGACGAAGTTCGAAGCGGCGCTCCTCGCGGTCTGCGAAGACCTCGTTCGTCAGCTCGCGAAGGACGGGGAAGGCGCGACGAAGCTCCTGCTCGTCGAGGTCGAGGGGGCTTCGAGCGCGGACCAGGCGAAGCGGGCCGCGCGTCGAATCGGGAACTCGATGCTCGTGAAGACCGCGGTCTTCGGCGGCGACCCGAACTGGGGCCGCATCATGCAGGCCCTCGGACATGGTCAGATCGATTGGCATCCCGAGAAGACCCGCGTGAAGGTGGGCGGCGTGACGGTCTTCGCGAAAGGGCGTTCCGCGGGTCCGGCGGCGCGCAAGCGCGCCGAGAAGGCCCACGAGAAGGACGAGCTCACGATCGAGGTCGACCTGGGGCTCGGCCGGCACGCCGCGCGGCTCTTCACGTGCGATCTCACGTACGACTACGTGAAGATCAACGCCGAGTACACGACCTAGCTCCGGCCGGGCGGCGTTCCGCAGCGTGGCGTCCGAGCGGCACGCGGGGCGAGAGTCGGACTCGGCCAGGACCGCGCCCGCTCGGGAACCGGCCGCGTGGGAACACGCCGGCGGGCACCGTCGATGTCGGCGAGTGATCGCGCACACGCTGAGGCACAGTCAGGTCGGGCTTCATCGCGACGAGACGCGCCTCGAGGCGAGCGGTCGTTTCCGATGCGCGCGGTGGTTATCCGGCCTAACGGGAAGCGCGCTCGGAGGACGTGGAAACCGCTCGCTCCCGAGGTCGGTCTCGTGATAGTGTCGAACGACCTCGACCGAATGGGGACTGCCTGCCACCTTTCCGCAGCCCCGCCGGAGCCGCAATGAGACTCGGACTCGGGTTCTCCCTCATACTGCTCGCGACGTTCGTCCTCGCGGTTTCCGCCGCGGCGTCGGAGTCGTCGAGTGCGAGCTTTCGGCACCACGCCGGGACCGTTGCGGTCGTCGCCGCCTCGGGCGGAGCGGCTCCCCTGATCGGGGGGACGCCACCGAGTCTGTCCGACGCCTCGTTCACGGTGGGTGGATCCGTGGTCGCGCGTCCGACGGGAAGCGAGGTCTCTCTCACGACGCTGCTGCCGGGCTTCTGGGCGCGACTCGTGGGCGCGCTGCCGAACCTGGACCTCGATGGAGACGGCATCTCCTCGTTTCTCGACGACGACGACGACGGAGACGGTCTGGCCGACGTCGTCGAGACGAACACGGGCTTCTTCGTCGACGCCTCGAATACGGGCACGTCGTCGACTTCCGCCGACAGCGATGGCGACGGGTTCGGCGACGGGGCCGAGGTCCTCGCTGCGTCCGACCCGAACGATCCCCTGTCGACGCCGGCGACGCCGCTCGTCCCGGGACTCGGGACACCCGGGCAGCTCGTCCTGCTCGTCACCCTTCTGCTGGCCGGTCTCGGATTCGCGGGGTCCTCGCGGTCGAGGTCTCGAGCTGCTTGACGAACGCCCGGTCCTCGCGCCTCGCGCTTGACTCGAATCGACCTCTCTCGGAGGAAAGACACATGATGGTTGCTACGCACGACAGGATGGCTTCCCGCTTCGTGAGGAGTTCGAAGCGCGGGCGTCGGCGCCTCCGGTTCGTTTCTTCGCTCGTCGCCGTCCTGCTGTCGGCCTCGGTCGCGTCGGCGCAGGTTCCGGACCGCGTGGCGTTCCAGGGGCTCCTGCTCGACGACCTGGGCACACCGCTGAACCGAACCGTCGACCTCGATTTCTCCCTGTACGATTCGCTCGCGGCTGGATCGCTCCTGTGGAACGAGAGCCAGCTCGGTGTGCTCGTGGTCGATGGTGTGTACGCGGTCGAGCTCGGAGCCACGAGCCCGCTGGACGCAAGCGTGTTCGCGGCCGGGCCCGCGTTCCTCGAGATCGTGGTCGATGGGGAGGTGCTCGTCCCGCGCCAGCAGCTCCTCGCCGTTCCTTTCGCGTATCGCGCGGCGCAGGCCGGCAACGTCGGCTCGGTCGAAGCCCTCGTCCTGGAGCAGATCGTGTCGAGCTTCGCGTTCGACGGACAGGATCCGCCGAACCTCGATCCGTCCGAGGGGACGGCGGACGTCGACGGCGACGGCACGCCCAACTTCATCGATCCGGACAACGACGGTGACGGGCGGCTCGATGCGGACGAGCTCGCGACCGGAAACTCGATCAATCTCGTGACTCCGCAGATCACGTCGATCTCGCCGACGTCGGTCCCGTCCTTTACTCCGACGACCGTTCAGGTGTCAGGCGCGTTCCTCGGAACCGTTGCCAGTGTCAGCTACGGCGCCGAATCGCCGACCGCGACCGCCATCTCGAGCACGAGTTTCGAGATCGAGGTCTCGTCCGATACGGCTGCCTCCGATCTGTCGCTCCACGTCGTCGCCGCGAACGGAGAAGCGTCGGTTCCCTTCTCGGTCCCGGTCTTTTCTGTGCCGCCCTCGATCACGGACGTGGATCCCGTCTTCGTTCTGTCGGGTGTGCCGACCGTCGTGACCATCACCGGGACAGGCTTCGTTCCCGGCACCACGGTCGAGCTCGGGGCCAGCAGCTTCGTGCCTTCATCGATCTCGTCGTCCGAGGTCGTCGTCGAGATCACGTCGTCGGCGATCGGTCCTGACGACCTGCGGGTGCTCCATCCGGGGGGCGTGTCCGGTTCGATTGCGTTCGCCGTCGCGCCCCCCGCATTCCGCTTCGTCTTCGCGACGACGTCGACGACGCGCGCCGACTTCGGAGGGATCGCGGCGGGGGATGCGATCTGCCAGAGCGAGGCGGTGAGCGCCGGTCTGTCGGGCACCTTTCGCGCCTGGCTGAGCGAGTCTCAGGCGTTGGCCTCGCCGGACTCGCCTTCGGTCACGTTCACGCAGAGCACGATTCCCTACGTGACGACGCACGGCCGGCAGGTGGCGGACGATTGGGCCGACCTGACCGACGGAACCCTGGACAACCCCATCGATCGAGACCCGGTCGGTGCCCCGGTCATCGGCGGCGTGTGGACCGGGACCGAGACCGATGGGTCGTCTCCGCCGGTCGCGACGAATACCTGCGGCGAGTGGACGCCGGGCGGTACGACCGGCGTCTTCGGGCGTACGTCGAGCTCCGGTCAGGAGTGGACGAAGGCGCTCAGTCCCCCGGCGGGCTGCGCCACTTCGCTGCGGCTCTACTGTTTCGAACAATAGATCGCTCGTCCGGCTCTTCCCGCTCGGGGCAGGGCCGGACTACAGACGGTCATCCTGCCCTAGCGTGCGAGATCGACGATCTCCCGCTCCCAGGCCTGCGTCGAGGCGCATTCGATCGGCACGCCCCGGAGCAGCTGTCGATCCGGGAGGCGGGTCGTGAGGCGGAACGAGGCGTCGTGCGTCCCCCAGCTCGCCGTGTCCTGGGGCCTCCCCAGGAAGTCGGTCGCGTGGACTGCGCCGCTCTGCTGCATGCGGAGCTCGAATCGCGCGTTGGCCTCGACGCGCGTCCGGTCGCCCTCCGGCTCGAGAAGGATCGACAGTCGACCGACCCGCCCGCTCACGAGGTGGTCGATCTCGGCGAGGCCGAGGGTCGAGCGCCGCCGGAACTTCGACGACTTCTTCGGCTCGAAGCGCCAGGGGGCGCCGTTCACGGAGATCTCGAGGGTTCCGCAGTCGATCAGGCGCTCGAGCCGGCCGGCGTTCGTGTCGTCGAGGCCGTCGCGGGCGAGGTCGATCGTGATCAGCCCCGAGTCCTTCGACACCTGCTGGACGTCGAAGACGCTCTGCGCGAGTCCCCGGACGATTCGCGCCCAGGCGTCGTCGAAGTCCCGATCGACCACCGCGACGTGGTTCGTGGCCCCGGAGGAAGGGGGCGTGTAGACGGGGACGGCCTCGATCGAGGCGCAGCCGAACGAGAGCGCGGCGAGCATCATCACGGCGTGGGGAATGAGTCCCGCCAAGAGGGAGGGGCGTCGCATCGGGATTCTCCTTCGGTCTCGTGCTGGCTACGGCTGTGTCGCAGACTCGCTTCGCTGGGACAAGAGCGTTCTCCCGCAGCGTCGGGCCGCCGCTCTCTCGTAGGGGGCGCGAATGGCCGATCCTGTTCCGACGGGGCCTTCGCGGCGCGGATCGCGCGAGGGGTGATCCCGCCGCGGGTGTCTGCTAAACACCCGCCATCTCACACGTTCCGAGTCACCCCGGCGGTGCCTCGAGCGAGGCGAGACGTCTTTCTTCCGGCGGGCCGAGTGGTCCACGCGTGGAAGGCGGCCCGGGACAATCCAGTCCGGACGGGGCGCAGCGAAGGCGGATCGGGCTCGATTCGAGGTCGGGGAGTAGGACGGCTCGGGGCGGAGGACCAACCGCCAAAGGAGAATTCCGATGTCCGAGACGCCGGTCGCGCCCGAAGAGGCCACCGAGACGACCCCCGCTGCGCCCGCAGCCCCCGAGACCCCTGCCGCCGCGACCGATGCGGCCGCCGCCCCTTCCCCCGCCGCCGACACTTCGGCCGAGAGCGAGCTGGGCCAGGCGCTCAAGGAGCAGGAGATCTCGATCCGTGCCCTGATCGAGGCCGGTGTGCACTACGGCCACCAGCCCGGTCGCTGGAACCCCCTGATGCGCTCCTACATCTTCGGTGAGCGCAACGGCACCCATATCATCGATCTCGACCAGACCCTGCCGCTCCTCAAGGAAGGCCTCGACTTTCTCCGCGAAACCACGGCCGCCGGTGGCTCGGTGTTGTTCGTAGGGACCAAGCGCCAGGCCCAGGGTTCGATCATGGCCGAGGCGAGGCGCGCCGGTCAGCACTACGTGAACAACCGCTGGCTCGGCGGCATGCTCACGAACTGGAAGACGGTCAAGAAGTCGATCGATCGATACAACCAGTATCTCGACATCCTCGGCAACGAGGAGAAGCGTGCGGAGCTCTCCAAGAAGGAGCAGTCGAGCATGCAGCGCGCCGTCGACAAGTACGCGAAGTCGCTCGAGGGCATCCGCTCGATGGAACGCCAGCCCGACGCGATCTTCATCATCGACGTCGGCAAGGAGTCGATCGCCGTGCAGGAGGCCAAGCGCCTGCACATCCCGATCGTCGGCATCGTCGACACGAACAACAGTCCCCGGGACATCGACCTCGTCGTGCCCGGCAACGACGACGCGCTCCGCGCGATCGATCTCTACTGCGTGGCCGCGGCGAACGCCTGCCGCGAGGGCTACGACCAGCACCAGCAGGAGCTCGTCGCCCAGCGCAGCAGCCAGCCGGCCAAGCAGGCGGCGGGTGAGGCGGGACCGGCCAGCGGCCGCCGCGTCGTCGAGATCAAGCAGCAGCCGCGCCGTGGCCGAGGCGGCCGCGACGGCGAGCGCTCGGGCGGTGGCAAGAGCTACTCCGCGGGCGGCGACAAGGAAGACGCCTCTGCGACCAAGGCTCCCGCGGCGACCAAGGCTCCTGCGGCGGCAGCCAAGGCCGAGACTCCGGCTCCGGCGGCCGCACCCGCCGAAGGTGGCGAAGAGAGCAAGTAGGTTCCGGACGGGCCTGCCCCTTCGAGCGGGGCAGGCACCGCTCCGTGTTCCTCGGCAACCCATTTGATACGGGAGCCCAGGCTCCCCCGATCGGATCCCTCGTGACCCGGCCGTGTGCGGTCGGGCGCGTCGCGTGATCCGGGAGATCCAAGACAGTGGCGATTTCAGCAAGTGACGTGAAGGCGCTCCGCGACGCGACCGGCGCGGGCATGATGGACTGCAAGAAGGCCCTCTCCGAGGCCGAGGGCGACGTCGAGAAGGCGATGGAGATCCTCCGCGCTTCGGGGCTCGCGAAGGCCGGCAAGCGCGCGGGCCGCGAGACCAGTGAAGGTGCGGTCGTCTTCTCCGCCCAGGGCGGCAAGGGCGCGCTCATCGAGCTCGGTTGCGAGACCGACTTCGTCGCCAAGACCGACGACTTCCAGGCGCTGGCCCAGAACGTCGCCGACGCGATCGCGGCGGCGGGCGTGATCGACGACGCCGAGGCCGCCCTCGCCGTGGCGATGGACGGCGGCACGGTCGACGAGGTCATCAAGACCACCGTCGGCAAGGTCGGCGAGAACATCCAGCTGAAGCGGGTCGCCACCTGCGACATCGAAGGCCAGACCGGCGGCTACATCCACGGCGGTGGCAAGCTCGCCGTGCTCGTCGCGCTCCAGACGGCCCAGTCCGGTGACGCGGTGGACGCGATCGCCAAGGAAGTGGCGATGCACGTCGCGGCGCACGATCCGACGCCGATCGCGATCGACCGGGACGACATGCCCGCCGACGTGGTCGAGAAGGAGCGCGCCTTCCTGATCCAGCAGGCCAAGGAGTCCGGCAAGCCCGACAACGTGATCGAGAAGATGGTCGACGGCCGGATCAACAAGTTCTTCCAGGAGAACACGCTCCTCGCGCAGGGATTCGTGAAGGACCCCGACAAGAGCGTGCGTGATATCCTCGAGGAGGCCAGCGAAGCTGCCGGCGGCGACATCGTGGTCGCCTCCTTCGTCCGCTTCGCGCTGGGAGATAGCGCCGAGTCGTGACACGGACGTACCGGAGGATGCTGCTCAAGCTCTCCGGCGAGGGACTCGCCGGAAGTCAGGGCTTTGGCATCCATCCGGACGTGCTGGCGCGCGTGGCCGGTCAGGTCCGTGAGGTCCACGACGCGGGCACCGAGGTGAGCATCGTCCTCGGCGGCGGCAACATCATCCGCGGGATGAGCGCCGCGGCCGAGGGGATGGACCGCGCCCAGGCCGACTACATGGGCATGCTCGCGAGCGTGATCAATGGCATGGCCCTGCAGGACGCCCTCGAGCGCGAGGGCGTGCCCGTCCGCCTCCAGAGTGCACTCGAGATCGCCCGGGTGTCCGAGCCCTACATCCGCCGCAAGGCCATCCGCCACCTGGAGAAGGGGCGGGTCGTCCTCTTCGCGGCCGGAACCGGGAATCCGTACTTCACGACGGATACGGCGGCAGCGCTCCGGGCGGCCGAGATCCGGGCCGAGATCGTCCTCAAGGCGACGAACGTCGACGGCGTCTACAGTGCCGACCCGACCAAGGATGCCGGGGCCTCACGCTACGATCGCCTGGGGATCGCGGAGGCGATCCAGAAGGGGCTCCGGTTCATGGACCAGACGGCCCTCGCCTTGTGTCGGGAGAACGATCTGCCGATCATGGTCTTCGACATGGACGTGCCGGGGAACATCGTGAAGGCGGTCCGGGGCGAGCGGGTCGGAACACTCGTCGAGCCGGACGCGCCGATCGCCTAGACGAGGCAGGGCGAGGCGAGGCAGGGCGGGCCGTAGCGCCCGGGCACGAGAAGAATCCCGGCGGTGTCGGAAGACCGGGCCGCCGATCGGGAACGAACAGGCAACGCGCAGGAGGGCCTCGGAAATGGCGGAAGAAGAAGACGTCCAGGCGGTGATCGACGAGGGTCGGGACGCAATGGACAAGGCGCTCGAGCGGTTCCGCAAGGAGCTCACGAAGGTCCGGACGGGCCGGGCGAGCACGAGTCTGCTCGACGGCATCACGGTCGACTACTTCGATACGCCGACGGCCCTCAATCAGCTGGCCACGCTCTCGGTCCCCGATCCGCGCATGATCGTGATCTCGCCCTTCGACAAGACCGCGATCGCGCAGATCGAGAAGGCGATCCTCTCGTCGGATCTCGGTCTCACGCCAAGCAATGACGGCAAGGTCATCCGGATCGGGATCCCGCCGCTGACCGAGGAGCGCCGCAAGCAGCTCGTGAAGCAGGTCAAGAAGGTCGCCGAGGATTACCGCATCCGCGTGCGCGACGCCCGCCGCGACACGCTCTCGCTGCTCAAGGATCTCGAGGACGACGGCCTGTCGAAGGACGATCGCCACCGCGCCGAGAAAAAGGTCCAGGATGTGACCGACGAGTACGTCGGCAAGATCGACGAACTCACCGCCCAGAAGGAGAAGGACGTCCTCGAGGTCTGACGACCGGGCGTCTTCGTTCTATGTCCCCTCCCTCTTCGAGTCCCGCGGACGAAGCCGGTCTCCACGCCGAGATCGACCTCGATCACGTCCCGCGCCACGTCGCCATCATCATGGACGGCAACGGCCGATGGGCCGTGGACCGCGGCCTCGAGCGGAACGCGGGCCACCGCGAGGGGATCGAGTCCGTCCGCGAGATCATCCGTGCCTGTCGCGACTACGGCGTCGAGGCACTGACGCTCTACGCCTTCTCGATCGAGAACTGGAACCGGCCCAAGGGCGAGGTCTCCGAGCTGATGCGGCTCCTCGAGGAGTACCTCGAGACGGAGCTCGCCGAGGTCATGGAGCACGGTGCCCAGGTCCGGTCGATCGGGCGCCTCGATCGGCTTCCTCCGTCGACCCGACGCGCGGTCGAACACGCCGTCGCCGAGACGGCGGACAACGAGGGAATGAAGCTCGTCTTCGCGCTGTCCTACGGCGGGCGGACCGAGATCGTCGACGCCGCCCGACGCCTGGCCCGCGACGCCGAGCTCGGGAAGATCGACGCCGAGGGGCTCGACGAGAAGGGCTTCGCTTCATACCTCTACGCCCCCGACGTGCCGGACCCGGATCTGCTGATCCGGACCGGCGCCGAGCAGCGCGTCTCGAACTTCCTGCTCTGGCAGATCGCCTACGCCGAGCTCCATCTCTCCGAGCGCATGTGGCCGGACTTCCGCCGCGCCGAGTTCGAGTCCGCGATCCTCGACTTCCAGCGCCGCGAGCGCCGCTTCGGCCTGACGAGCGAGCAGGTCGCCGGCGGTGAGGCGAAGGGTTCGTCCGGAGAGGGTGGGGCGGACGAGGACGCCGCGTCTTGAGCGACGACTCGCGCAAGCGCCTGGCGATCCTCGGCAGCACCGGGAGCATCGGCGAGCAGACCCTCGACGTGGTCGCCCGCCACCCGGACCGCTTCGACGTCGTCGGGATCGCGGCCGGCCGCCGGGTCGAGCGGGTGATCGAGCAGGCGCGGCAGTTCGGCCCGCGCGTGGTCTCGATCGCCGACGAGAGCGCCGTGCCGGCGCTTCGCGAGGCCCTCGGTCCGGACGTCGAGGTCGTCTCCGGCGCCGCCGGGCTCGATCGCGTGGCGACCGAGCCGTCGGACCTCGTCGTGGCGGGACTCGTCGGGGCCGTCGGACTCCAGCCCGTGCTCGCCGCGATCCGCGCCGGCGTGGCGATCGGACTCGCGAACAAGGAAGTCATGGTGATGGCCGGGGCGATGGTCCGGCGCGAAGCCGCGGCCCGCGATGTTGCGATCATCCCGATCGACTCCGAACACAGCGCGATCTTCCAGTGCCTCGTCGGGAGTCGACCCGACGAGATCGAGCGCCTGATCCTGACCTGCTCGGGGGGACCCTTCCGGACCTGGGCGCCCGAAAGGATCGAGGCGGCGACCGTCGAGGAAGCGCTCGCCCATCCGAACTGGTCGATGGGCGACAAGATCTCGATCGACTCCGCGACGCTCATGAACAAGGGGCTCGAGGTGATCGAGGCGCGCTGGCTCTTCGACGTGCCGGCGGACCGGGTCGACGTCGTCGTCCATCCCCAATCGATCGTCCACTCGCTCGTCGAATACTGCGACCGCTCGGTGCTGGCCCAGCTCGGCCTGCCGGACATGCGCGTCCCGATCGCCGTCGCGCTGGCGCATCCGGACCGGGTCGAGCTCGACGTGCCCCGCCTCGACCTGGTCGAGCTCGCGCGGCTCGACTTCGAAGCGCCGGACCGTGAGCGCTTCCCGTGCCTCGATCTCGCGTATCGAGCGGTCGCCGGGAGCGAGGCGGCCCCGGCGGTGCTCAACGCCGCGAACGAGGTCGCCGTCGAGGCGTTCCTGGGGCGGCGGATCGCGTTCCCGGACATCGCGCGCCTGAACGGCGACGTGCTCGAGGCCCACCTGGCCGACCACGCGGGACAGCGCGTCGACGCGCTCGAGGAAGTGGTCACCGCGGACGCCTGGGCGCGGGGCGCCGCCAGCGAGTGGCTCGCGAAGAGCGAGTCCGCGCCCGGGGCGGGCGACTGATGGCGTTCATCGACTCGCTGGTCGCCGTGATCCCGATGCTCGGCGTGCTGATCGTGGTGCACGAGCTCGGACACTTCCTCGTCGCCAAGGCCGTCGGCGTGCGCGTGCTCAAGTTCTCGGTCGGTTTCGGGGCGCCGATCGGGATCGGCAAGCTTCGGCTTCGCTGGGAGCGGAACGGGACCGAGTACGTGATCGGGTGGATTCCGCTCGGTGGCTTCGTGCGCATGCTCGGCGAGCCCTATCCCGGCGACGACACGATGGGCCCGCCGATTCCCGAGGACGCGCGGGACGACGAGTTCCTCGAGCGCAAGCCCGTCTGGCAGCGGCTCTGCGTGGTCTTCGCCGGGCCGGGCATGAACCTCCTGCTTCCGGTCGTCTGTCTGGTCGGGATCCTCTGGAACGGCATCGATCGCCCGGACGCGGTCGTGGGCATGGTCGACGCGGGATCGCCCGCGGCGATCGCCGGCGTGGCGCCGGGGGACCGGATCCTGTCCGTCGACGGACAGACGGTCCGACACTACGGCGAGGCGGTGACGCCGATCCGGGAACGCAAGCCCGGAGAGACGGTCTCGCTCGAGCTCGAACGGGAAGGCGAGCGCTTCTCCCTCGACGTGGACGTCGCTTCCCAGGAGGTGCGCGACGGCTTCGGCGGAAACGAGGAGATCGGTTGGATCGGGCTCGCCCACGAACGCCGGGACGCGCGGATCGCGCTGCCGGATCCGGCGAGCGTCGCCGGGCAGGCGGGGCTGCGATCGGGCGACCGGGTGCTCGCCGTCGACGGCGCTCCGATCGAGGGCTGGGAGGCGCTCGCGGCGGCCCACGCGCGCGCTGCGACGGGCGGGACGACCTGGAAGATCGAGCGCCCGCGGCCCCTCGACGAGGCGGCCCTCGCGAAGCTCGCGCAGGGCGAGCGCGTCGAGACCGAGACCGACGAGCTCACGCTCGAGGTTCCGCGGACGGCGGACCTGGCAGAGCTGGGCGTCGTGCCGGCCACGATCCTCGTCGGCAGCGTCGCGGAGGGGAAGCCCGCCGCCCGCGCCGGTCTCCAGCGGGGCGACCTGATCCTGGCGGCCGACGGCGAGCCCGTGGGCAGCTTCCGGAGCTTCGTTGCGCTGATCCAGACGAGCCGGGGCCGCGAGCTCGAGCTGACCTACTCGCGGGAGGGCGAGCTGCGCACGACCCGGCTGCGCGCCGAGGAGGAGCTCGTCGAGGGCCGCTACGACATCGAGGCGATGGCCCAGAAGATCTACCGGATCGGCCTCGCGCCGCAGCCGTCGCTCCTCGCCGGCCCGGTCTTCGAACAGCAGATCCGCAACCCGCTCGAGTCGGTCCCCGAAGCGTTCGCCATGACCTGGGACATGACGGTCCGGTATCTCGAAGGCCTGTCCCGGGTCTTCGACGGCGGCGTCGGCGCGGACCAGATCTCGGGCCCGATCGGGATCGCCCGGATCGCGCGCCACTCCCTCGATCGCGGCTTCGAGGAGTATCTGTTCTGGATCATGCTGATCAGCATCAACCTGGGGATCCTGAACCTGCTGCCGATTCCGATCCTCGACGGAGGCCAGGCGCTGATCTACTCGATCGAGGGGATCATGCGCTCGCCGCTCTCGATGCGGGCGCGGGAGATGGCGAACTCCTTCGGCTTCGCCGTGCTCGTGCTGCTGATGGGCCGCGCCTTCTGGAACGACCTGACGCCTTTCTGGTCGAGATTCGTCGACTGGCTGTCGGGCAGCGCCCCCTGATCCGCGGCCGATGCCCCGCCGACTCCTCGCCCTCGAATCCGCGACCGATTGGCTGTCGATCGCCCTCGCCGAAGACGACGACGTCGTGTGCGTCCAGGAGGCCGCGCGCACCCGTCGGCATTCCGCCGAGCTGCTCCCGCTCGTGCGCGCGGCGCTCGCCGACGTGGGCTGGTCGGTCTCGCAGCTCGATGCGCTCGCGGTCTCGGCCGGTCCCGGGAGCTTCACCAGCCTGCGGATCGGGCTGGCGAGCGCGAAGGGCCTGGCCTTCGGGCGCGACTGGCTCGGCGTCGGCGTCTCGACGCTGGAGGCGATGGCGCTCGGCGTCCTCGACGAGGCGGAGGAGGGGACGCAGGTCGTGCCGCTCCTCGACGCGCGGCGGGGCGAGTGGTACGCCGGGGGCTGGCGAAGGCAGGACGGCGGGCGAGTCGCTGGCCTCTTGGAGGGGCTCTACGACCCGGCGACGATGGCCTCGGATCTGGACGGGCCGGTGACCTTCTGCTGCCCGGACCGGCTCGGCTGGCACGTGGACTTCGAGGCCGCCGGGATCGAGATCGCCGCTCGGATCGAGGGCGAGGCGGCGCGTCCCCGGGCGGATCGCGTGGCCCGGCTCGGTCTCGAGGCCCTGGCGCGCGGCGAGGGCCAGCCGGTCGAGGCGCTCTCGGCGCGCTATCTGCGTCGTGCGGAGGCCGAGGCCCAGCGTCTCGGCGGGCCCGTGGAGCGCGGCGAGGTGGCCCGGGTGGCGCCGTCCAGGGAGTGAGCCCCGGGGCGCTGCCGGTCTCTGGCGCCGGCCCAAAACGTCGCGTAATCTCGCGCGGTTAGCGCTTCCCGCCCGTCGGGGGTGGAGTGCGCCCGGGCACGCTCTGCGGTCCTCTGGACCCCTGACGTCGCCCCTTCGACCGGGCTCCGCCGTCCCGCAATCAATCGCCGGATCAGGCGCCCGCAGAGGCACCCGAAGGGCCCGCTTCCCGCTCTCGAAACCGTTTCTCCCTAGCCGCCGCAGGCGACCGAGCCCCACTCGGCGCCGAGCCAGCGCAACCCAAGGACCGACCCTCACATGGCACTCGACATCTACTACGACAAGGACGCGGATCTCGGACGTATTCAGTCCAAGAAGGTCGCGATCATCGGCTACGGCAGCCAGGGCCATGCCCACGCCCAGAACCTCCACGCGTCCGGCGTCGAGGTGATCGTCGGGTTGCGCAAGGACTCGTCGAGCTGGCAGAAGGCCGAGGGCGCCGGGCTCCGCGTGGCGACGGTCGCCGACGCCAGCCGCGAGGCGGACCTGATCATGCTGACGGTCCCGGACGAGCTCTGCCGCGACATCTACGAGAACGAGGTCGCCCCCAATCTGGAGTCCGGCAACTACCTGGCCGTCGCCCACGGCTTCAACATCCACTTCGAAGCGGTGATCCCGCCCAAGGACGTGAACGTGATCATGATCACGCCGAAGGGCCCCGGTCATACCGTTCGCGATCACTACGAGCAGGGCCGCGGGGTGCCGTGCCTGATCGCCGTCCATCAGGATCCCTCCGGCGACGCCAAGCAGATCGCGCTCGCCTACGCCTCCGCGATCGGCGGCGGCCGCTCGGGCATCATCGAGACGACCTTCCGCGAAGAGACCGAGACGGATCTCTTCGGCGAGCAGGCGGTGCTCTGCGGTGGCCTGACGTCCCTCATGCAGGCCGGCTTCGAGACCCTCGTCGAGGCGGGCTACGCCCCGGAGATGGCCTACTTCGAGTGCATCCACGAGACCAAGCTGATCATCGACCTGATCTACGAAGGCGGCATCGCGAACATGCGGTACTCGGTCTCGAACACCGCCGAGTACGGGGACTTCATCTCGGGCCCGCGCGTGATCGACGAGAGCGTGAAGGCGCGCATGAAGGACGTCCTCACCGACATCCAGCAGGGGGAGTTCGCCAAGCGCTTCATCCTCGAGAACAAAGCGGGCAACGTGGGCATGCACGCGCGTCGCCGCGCCGCCGCCGAGCATCAGCTGGAAGAGGTGGGAGCGAGGCTGCGTGGATTGATGCCCTGGCTCTCCGAACGACAGCTCGTCGACAAGAGCAAGAACTAGGAAGGCGGCCTCGCTCGCTCGATCCACGCAGGACGGCCTTCGGCCGTGCGTGACTCTTTTCTTTCGCGGCCTTCGGCCGCAAGGACAGGACGAGACGGCTACTCTGATCGGAAGGACGACGGGTCGGAGGTTCGAGCGGTGACGGACGAGCCCGAGAAGAAGCGGAGACGGCGGCGGAGACGGCGCAGACGGGACGATCCGGATCGGGCGGGGTTCGCGGCGCTGCTGCCGCAGCTGCTGACGACCGGGAATCTCGCGGCGGGCTTCTACGCCATCGTGATGGCGAGCAGCGGGCGGGTCCTGATCGCGTCCTACGCGATCTTCGTGGCGGCGCTGTTCGATATCCTCGACGGCCGTGCGGCGCGCATGACCGGCAACGTCAGCCGTTTCGGGGCCGAGTACGACTCGATCGCGGACACGGTCTCGTTCGGTGTGGCCCCGGCGATCCTCGCGTTCTACGCCGGCGACTTCGCGAGTCTCGGCTGGGCCGGCTGGGTCATGGCCTTCACCTACACGGCCTGTGCCTCGCTCCGCCTCGCGCGCTTCAACGTGCAGTCGGGTCGTTTCGAGGGGCGCTTCGACGGGGTGCCGACGCCGGCGGGCGCCGGCATGATCGTCTCGACCGTCTGGTTCAAGAACTTCCTGGTCGGCCCGACCGTGAGCCTCGGGCTGCCGTCGATCATCCCGGCGATCGGCGTCGCGTTCCTCGGTCTGCTGATGGTGAGCCCGATCCCGTACCACAGCGGGAAGAACCTGCGCTTCGGCCAGAGCTACTCCACGACGGTGATCTCGCTGATCGTGCTCCTGCTTCTGATCCTGGAGCCGGGCCTCAACTTCTTCCTCGTGGGCGTCGTCTACGTGATCTCCGGACCGGCGGGCTACCTGTGGCGCTGGCGGACCGGCCGCGAGCTGATCCCCGTGGAAGACGACACCGCGGAGGCCCCGGCCGACGAGGCCGCCCCCTCGCCGAACGTCACCCCCATCTCGGACCATGTGTCCGGCAGCGACGCCGGACGTTAGGGTCCCGCTTTTCCACCCCCTCGGCCCCCTCGGAGTAGACCGACGATGAGCGAACCGCAGATTCGCATCTTCGACACGACCCTGCGCGACGGCGAGCAGTCCCCGGGCTGCAGCATGAACCTGCAGGAGAAGGTCGCCCTGGCGCGCCAGCTCGAGCGGCTCGGTGTCGACGTCATCGAGGCGGGGTTCCCGATCGCGAGTGACGGCGACTTCGAGGCGGTCCAGGCGATCGCCAAGGAGATCGAAGGCGCGACGATCTGCGGTCTTGCGCGAACCGGCGAGATGGACGTCGAACGCGCCGCCCGCGCGGTCGAGTCCGCGCGCCAGGCGCGGATCCACACCTTCATCGCGACCAGCGACATCCACCTCGAGCACAAGCTCCGCATGACCCGGGAGCAGGTCCTGACCGAGGTCGAGCGCGCCGTCCGCCAGGCGCGGGACGCAGTCGACGACGTCGAGTTCTCCGCCGAGGACGCAACGCGCTCGAACTGGGACTTCCTGGTCGAGGTCTTCTCCGCGGCGGTCGAGGCCGGCGCCTCGACGCTCAACGTGCCGGACACGGTCGGCTACACGACGCCCAAGGAGTACGGCGATCTGATCGCGTTCCTGCGGGAGCGCGTGACCCGGGGCGGCGAGGTCACCTTCTCGGTCCACTGCCACAACGATCTCGGTCTCGCCGTCGCCAACAGCCTCGCCGCGATCCGCTCCGGCGCGCGCCAGGTCGAGTGCACCGTCAACGGGATCGGTGAACGCGCCGGGAACACCAGCCTCGAAGAGGTGGTGATGGCGCTCAAGACCCGGAGCGAGGAGTTCGACGGACTCGATACCGGCGTGAACACGCAGGAGATCTATCCGTCCAGTCGGCTCCTCTCGTCGATCACCGGCGTCCAGGTCCAGCCGAACAAGGCGATCGTCGGCGACAACGCCTTCGCCCACGAGGCGGGCATCCATCAGGACGGCGTGCTCAAGGCCGCGATCACCTACGAGATCATGACGCCGGAGTCGATCGGACGCGCCAGCAACGAGCTCGTCCTCGGCAAGCACTCCGGCCGCCACGCCTTCCGCGATCGACTCGAAGAGCTCGGCTTCGCCGTCGAGGGAGAGGACTTCGAGCGCGCCTTCAAGCGCTTCAAGGCGCTCGCCGACGCCAAGAAGGTCATCTACAACGAGGACCTCGAGGCCATCGTCGCCGACAGCGTCCAGACCGCCGGCGACCGCTACGTATTCGCCACGCTCGTTCTCACCTGCGGGAGCGACGCACCGCCGAACGCCCGGGTCGTGCTCGACATCGACAGCGCACGCCAGGAGACCGAAGCCTCCGGCGTCGGTCCGGTCGACGCGATCTTCAAGGCGATCTCGGATCTGACGGGGACGGGGAGCGAGCTGATCCGCTACCAGGTCCACGCGGTCACCGCCGGGCTCGATGCCCAGGGCGAGGTGTCCGTCACGATCGAAGAGGACGGGCGTCGGGTGATCGGCAACGGGGTCCACGAAGACGTGATGGTCGCGAGTGCGAAAGCCTACGTGCACGCGCTCAACAAGCTCGAGTGGCACAAGGCGCGCCACACGCCGGACGAGCCCAAGGGCATCTGAGGCCGGTTCGTCGCGTCGGCCACGTGCGTGACGCGCGACCCGGGTCGCGCACGGGAGCGCAGCGCGCGGTGGCCGCGCGTGCGCCTACGCGCGCGAAGTCCGATCCATAGTCGGACTTCGAGTGGCTTGTTAGCGTGCGCGCCATGTCGACCCACGCGCCCCGACCGACCTGCTTCGATCGCCCCGCCTCTCGATGGCTGCCTGCTCTGACGGCGTTCCTGCTTGCCGCGGCGGGCGTGATCGGGCCCGCCTCCGCGCACGAAGGCGAGGACGGCGTCGAGTCGATGGTCGTCTTCGGACGAGCGGACGAGCAGCTCGGCACCGCGAGGGCAGCCTCGGAGGGCCGCATCGCCGGGGCCGATCTCGAGCTGCGGCCCCTCGCACGGACGGGTGAGCTCCTCGAGGTCATCCCCGGCCTGATCGCGACGCAGCACTCGGGGCCGGGCAAGGGCAATCAGCTCTTCCTCCGCGGCTTCAACCTGGACCACGGCACGGACTTCGCGGCGCACTTCGACGGTGTCCCCGTGAACTTCCGAAGTCATGGCCACGGCCAGGGCTATCTCGACCTGAACTTCGTGATCCCGGAGCTGATCGAGACGATCGATTTCCGGAAGGGGCCGTATCGGGCCGACGTCGGGGACTTCGCCTCGGCGGGCGCGTCCTTCCTGCGCTCGCGGGACCAGCTCCCCGAGTCGATCGCGTCGCTCACGATCGGCGAGGATCGCTGGGTCCGCGGGCTGGTCGCGGCGAACCTCGAAGTGCCCACGGGCGAGGCCCTCGTGGCCCTCGAAGGCCGAACCTACGACGATCCGTACCGGCTCGACGCGGACCTGCTGCACATCAACGCGTTCGCCAAGTGGACGGTTCCCCTCGGCGACGGCACGCTCCGCGCTTCGCTGCTGGGCTACCACGCCGAGTGGTTCTCGACGGACCAGATTCCGCGACGTGCGGTGGAGTCCGGCGACGTCTCGCGGCTCGGCTTCATCGATCCGGACCTCGGTGGCGAGACGACGCGCGTGAGCGCCAACCTCGAATGGGCCAGCGAGGGCGAGGATCCGCTGCGGCTCTCGACCTACCTGATCTACTACCGGCTCAAGCTCTTCTCGAACTTCACGTACTTCCTGGAACCGGACGGGCTGGGCGACCAGCTGGCGCAGCGCGACCAACGCATCGCCTGGGGCGCGCGGGCGGAGCGCGACCTCTCGGCCGACTTCCTCGGCACGACCGTCGATTTCGGGTTCGGCGCCGAGACGCGGCTGGACCACATTCCCGAGGTCGGTCTCTATCGGAGCCAGGCGCGTCAGCGCTTCCAGACCGTTCGCGAGGACGAGGTCACCGAAGTGTCCGGCTCCGCCTGGGCCGAGGCGGTCTGGACGCCCGTCGAATGGATGACCTGGACCGCGGGCGTCCGCGGCGACCTCTTCGGCTTCGACGTGGACACGAAGGCCGGGCAGGGCGCCTTCACGAACGGAGGCGGCGAGGTCGACGGGCTGGTCAGCCCCAAGCTCTCGCTCACGCTGCGGCCCGCGGAGCCCTTCGAGATCTACCTGAACGCGGGGGGCGGCTTCCACTCGAACGACGCCCGCGGCACGACGATCCGGATCGACCCGGCCACGCCGACCCCCGAGATCGTCTCCCCGGTGGATCCCCTCGCGCGTCAGTGGGGCGCCGAGGCCGGTGCGCGCTGGCAGCCCGATCGCCGCTTCCACGTGACCGGGGCCTTCTGGTGGCTGCACTCCGAGTCCGAGCTCGTCTTCGTCGGCGACGGCGGCTTCACCGAGCCCCAGGGCGGCAGCCGTCGCTACGGCGTCGAGCTGACCGCGTTCCTGCGTCCGCTCCACTGGCTGGCCTTCGACGGCAGCTACGCCTGGTCGAACGCCGACTTCAGGAACACGCGAAGCGGTATGGACCGGATTCCGGGGGCGATCGAGACGGTCGTGTCCGCCGGCGTCACGCTCACCAACGGGCCCTGGTCGGGCAGCCTGCGCGTCCGTCATTTCGGGGCGTATCCGCTGAACGAAGGGAACACCCAGCGAGCGGGCGGCACGACGCTCGTGAACCTCGGTGGCCACTACGACTGGATGCAGCTGCGCTTCAGCCTCTCCGTCCTGAACCTCTTCGATTCGAAGGACAGCGACATCGAGTACTTCTTCGAGTCCCAGCTCCAGACCGAGGCGGCGCCCGAGGAGGACGTCCACTTCCACCCGGTGCCGCCCCGCCAGGTGCGCGCGACGGTGACCGCGCGCTTCTGAGACGGACGCGCGTCGGGCTCAGCCGCCGAGGGCGTGGGACAGGGCGTGTTCGGCGACGTGATGGAGCAGGGAGCCGAGCCCTCCGGCGAGCGCGAAGAGTCCCAGGCCGACGGCCCAGGGGGCGGAGGCCGTGGGCGCCGGGCCCGGCGCTTCCGGAGCCAGGAGCGTGTCGATCCGCGCGGCGACGCCGCCGTCGGCGATCCCGACCGTCGAGAACGAAGGCGCGGGCGTCGCGGACATCAGACGTTCCACGCGGAGGATCGCGCGGGCGACGGCCAGCGGATCGGTCCGTCGCGCTGCTTCCGCGTCACAGATCTGTTCGCTCGCGAGGACGAGCGCGTCGAGCACTTCGTTTCGGGTCGAGGCCGGGAGCGCCGTGGCGCCGAGCTGCGCCAGCCAGCGCCAGAAGGGCTCCGCGCGGCGGACGTGCGCTCGCTCGTGGGCGAGCAGCGCATCCCATTCGTCCGGCGCGAGGGCCCCGGCGAGCGTGCGCGAGACGAGGGTCCGCGGGCGCCAGCGGCCGTGGGTCAACGCCAGGGGGGCGGCGGTGTCGACGAGACAGAGGGAGGAGGCGTCGCCCGCGCCTGCGACGGACTCGAGGGCGCGCAGCGCGCGGTTCGCGGGCGCGTCCTTCCGCTGGCGATCGAGCGTCGCCAGGCCGACCCAGACGATCGTGAGGAGGACCGGGACGGCGACCCAGAGGCTCGCGATCTCGAAGCCGTGGACCAGACAGAGATGGACGTGGTCGGCGTGATGGAGGCAATGGTCGAGGCCCGCCCAGGCGAGGCCGAGCACGCCCGGCAGGAGCACGAGCAGGACGACGGTCGCGGCGAGCGGGAGCGGCGCGAGGGCGAAGGACAGCGCCGCGCGGTAGCGGCGGGTGGGAGGCTGGTCGGCGAGGTGGCGTGCGAGTCGAGGCCAGGCGAAGCGGGCGAACGATCCGATCGCGCCGAGCACGACGAGCCAGGCGAGGGCTGCGAGGGCGAGGGTCGTCGTCATTCCTCCTCCCCTCCGCTTGATCCGCCCCCTCGCTCGTCGATGCGCTCGTGGACGAGACGCCGAAGCGTCTCCAGCGCCTCGGGGTCGGTTCGCTCCGCGAAGTCGACGAAGCCGGCCAGGAGGTCCTGGCTCGGTCGGGACCGAAGCGCGTCGGCGAGGGCGCCGACGGCGCCGGCGAACCAGGCGCGGCGCTCGACGCGCGCGGCGTAGCGGTAGGCGCGGCCGTGTTTGGTGCGTTCGACCAGCCCCTTCTTCACGAGTCGCTCGAGGGTCGACTGAACGGTGTTCCGGACGGGGCGCCCCTGCGGCGCCACCTGCGCATGGACCGACTCGACGTCGAGCGCATCGGGCGTTCGCCAGAGCGAATTCATCACCGCGGCCTCGAGCGGTCCGAGCTCTGCCGCGCGCCGCCCCTCGCCTTCGATCGTCATGGTCGTGTCGTCCTCGTTCCGCGTTCGCGGGATCGGTCGACGGACCGGTTTCGGGACCGTCCGTCCTCGCCACCGGATCGTAGAGCATCGCCTCCGGCTCGACCCGACGGTCCGTCCCCGCATCCGCTAGGATCCGCGCCCGCGCGGGCGAACCGAGCCCGCAGCGACACTCCCGCAGAGCGAGGTTCATCGTGGCAGAGAAGATCATTTTGCTCCCCGGCGACGGCATCGGCCCCGAGGTGACCGAGCAGGCGCGCCTCGTCCTCGAGAAGGCGGGCGCCTCCGCGGGCCTCTCCTTCGAGTTCGAGGAGGAGCTGATCGGCGGCTGCTCGATCGACGCCCACGGCACGCCGCTGCGCGACGAGGTGATCGAGAAGTGCCGAGGGAGCCGTTCGGTCCTGCTCGGCGCGGTCGGTGGCCCCAAGTGGGACGACATGCCCGTCGACATCCGTCCCGAGAAGGGGCTGCTCGGGATCCGCAAGGCGCTCGGACTCTTCGCGAACCTCCGCCCGGCGCAGGTGATGCCCGCTCTCGTCAACGCGTCGGCGCTCCGCCCCGACATCGTCGAGGGCGTCGACATGCTCGTGGTCCGGGAGCTGACCGGCGGGATCTACTTCGGCGAGCCGCGCGGTCGGTCGGGAGAGAAGGGCAACCGATCCGCCATCAACGCGATGGTCTACGACGAGCACGAGGTCGAGCGCATCACGCGCGTCGCCTTCGAGCAGGCGCGGCTCCGTCGCAACCACGTGACCCACGTGCACAAGGCGAACGTCCTCGACGTGTCGCAGCTGTGGGTGGAGGTCGTGGACGAGGTCGCCCAGGACTACCCGGACGTCGAGCTGGCGCATCAGCTCGTCGACTCCTGCGCGATGCTCCTCGTCCAGGAGCCGAAGCGCTTCGACGTGATCGTGACCGGCAACCTCTTCGGCGACATCCTGTCCGACGAGGCCGCGATGATCACCGGCTCCCTCGGCATGCTTCCTTCTGCGTCGCTCGCCGAGGGCGGGTTCGGCCTCTTCGAGCCGGTCCACGGCTCGGCCCCGGACATCGCCGGCAAGGATCTCGCGAACCCGCTCGCCGCGATCCAGAGCGCGGCGATGCTCCTCGAGACGGCGTTCGGCGCGAAGGACGCGGCCGGGGCGATCCGCCAGGCGGTCGCCGACGTGCTCGACGCCGGCCATCGCAGCGGCGATCTGCTGCTCCCGGGCGAGTCGCGCGAAACGGTGGGCTGCAAGCGGATGGGCGAGCTCGTGCTGGAGGCCCTCGCGTAGGGCCCCCGTACGGAACGAGGAGAGAGCACATCGATGGGCGACGGCACGCCGCGACGGATCGTGATCTTCGGGGTCACGGGGCAGATCGGGCAGGAGCTCGTCGATCGCCTCGACGAGAGCGAATGGAACGTGGCGGAGCTCGTGGGCGTCGCCTCGCCGGACTCCGCGGGGACGACGTTCTCGTTCGGCGGGTTGGACCTCGACGTGGTGGGCGAGTGGCCGCCGCTCAAGGGGGCCGATCTGGTCTTCCTGGCGACCCGCGCCGTCGAGGCGCTCGAGGTCGTGCGTGAGTGTCTGAAGGCCGAGGTCGCGTGCATCGACCTGACCGGCGCCGTGAGCGGCCAGGACGCGGTCCCGCTCGTCTTCTCCGCGACGGAGGGTGCCGTCGAGGCCCCGCTGCTCTCGTGTCCGAGTCCGACCGCGCTCGCCTGGGACGCCGTCCTGCGTGCGGTCGCGGGAGAGGGCGCCATCGTGCGGGCGACCGGAACGGTGCTCGCGAGCGCAGCGGCGCACGGCCGCGCGGGTGTGGTCGCGCTATCCGAAGAGTCGATCGCGCTCTTCAATCAGTCCGAGCGTCCGGCGCCCGGGCCGGCCGGACAGGGCGTCGCGTTCGACGTGCTGCCGAGCGGAAACCTCGAGCGCGCCCGCGTCGAGCTCCGGCGTTCGCTCGGCGGGGAGGCGGAGATCGCGATGGGGGGCGCCGAGGTGCCGACCTTCGTGGGGGAGGCCACGTCGCTCCTGGTCGAGCTCGATGCGCCGGTGGATCTGGCCGCGATCACCGAGCGCCTCGCGGGCCACGCTCTGCTCGAGGTCGTCGCGGACGGTCCTGGCAGCCGCGGGCTCGTCGCCATCGACGAGGTGGAGGTCGCGCCCGTCGGACCGACGATGCGGGACGCGGCCGGCGAGTCCGGCGTCCTCGTCGGGCGGATCGAGGCGGAGCCGGCACGGGAAGGCGGGCGCGCCGTCCGCCTGTGGTTCACGATGGACCCGCTTCGGGTGGCGGCAGACCACGCCCTCGCGATCGCGGAAGCGCGGCTCGGCGCCGCGTGAGCGCCGCCGCCGGCGGGACGCGCACGTTCCGTCTCGTCCTCGAGTACGAGGGCGCGGGCTTCGAGGGCTGGCAGGTCCAGGCCGGGGCGCGGCCCGCGCGGACGGTCCAGGGCGTGCTCGCCGAGGCCCTCGAGTCCGTGACGGGACGGACGCCTCGGGTGCGGGGCGCCGGCCGGACCGACGCCGGCGTCCACGCGGAGGGCCAGGTCGCGAGCGTCCACGTCGAGACCGGACTCGTCCCCGAGCGGCTCCAGGCGGCACTCAACGCACGCCTGCCCGACGACGTCGCCGTCCGGGGCCTCGTCGAGGCCACGCCAGGCTGGGACGCACTCAGGGCCGCGCGGGGCAAGCACTACCGATATCGGATCTGGAACGGCGTCCAGCGCTCACCGCTGCGGGCCGGCACCTGCTGGTGGGTTCGCGAGCCGCTCGATCTCGAGGCGATCGAGCGGGCCGCCCAGGGCTTCGAGGGGCGCCACGATTTCGCGGCCTTCCAGGCGGCGGGCTCCTCGGTCAAGACGACCGCCCGGACCGTCACGCGCTGTGCCGTCTTCGGGGAAACCCGCGGCGACGTCCGGCTCGACGTCGAGGGCGAGGGCTTCCTGCGCCACATGGTCCGGAATCTGGCCGGGACCCTCGTCGAGATCGGGCGGGGCCGCTGGCCGGTCGAACGGGCGGCGGAGATCCTGACCAGCCGGGATCGCGGCCAGGCCGGCCCGACGGCGCCCGCCCACGGGCTCTGCCTGATCCGGGTGGACGACGATGGGGGATTGTCCCCGGCGGGGGCGGCCCCGGCCGCGCAGGTCGATCCAGTTGACTGCGACGGTCCCGTCGGGTAAACACTCGCTTTCCTGGACGCCCCTCCCGGGCGCGACAGGTATGTCTCGCGCGTGATTCGGCGACCGCCGACCGCGCTGGACATCCCGGAACAGTCCGAGTCCCTCGACTTCGCCCGGTCGCGCGCAGGCGCCCGGTCCTGGCGAGAAGGACGGCTTGATTTCAACCGGTCGGATCGCGAGCGCGCGCCGACCGGTGAGTGAACGAAGAAGGAAACGAAGCCCGATGGCCAATCGAGCCTTTGCCGCGACGAAGAGCGTGAGCAGCGACGAGGTGGATCGCGAGTGGTACGTGGTCGATGCGGAGGACCTGGTCCTCGGCCGCCTCGCCACCCGGATCGCCACCGTCCTGCGCGGGAAGCACAAGCCCAGCTTCACGCCCCATTCCGATACCGGGGACCACGTGATCGTGGTGAACGCCGACAAGGTCCAGCTGACCGGGCGCAAGCGCGAGCAGAAGACCTACTACCGCCACTCCGGTTACATGGGCGGCATCAAGTCGATCACCGCGGACAAGCTCCTCGCCTCGGCCCACTCCGATCGCGTCGTGCGCAACGCCGTGCGGGGCATGCTCCCCAAGAACAGCCTCGGCCGGAAGATGCTCTCCAAGCTGCGCGTCTACGCCGGTCCCGATCATCCCCACGCCTCTCAGAAGCCCGAGGAACTCCCGAATGTCTAGCTCTGCACCGGCCGCAGGCGCCGTCATCCAGGCCACCGGCAAGCGCAAGAGCGCGATCGCCCGCGTTCGTCTCAAGCTCGGCTCCGGCCAGATCACCGTCAACGGCAAGTCCATGGACGAGTACTTCCCCCGCGAAGCGCTCCAGATCCTGGTCCGCGGCCCCTTCGAGAAGACCGAGTCCGTCGGCCGCTACGACATCGACGCGAACCTCTGCGGCGGTGGCGTCGCCGGCCAGGCCGGCGCCCTGCGCCACGGCATCGCCCGCGCCATCGAGAAGCTCGACGAGACCCAGCGCGGCACCCTCAAGCGCGCCGGCTACCTGACGCGCGACCCGCGAAAGAAGGAGCGCAAGAAGTACGGACAGAAGGGCGCTCGCGCGCGCTTCCAGTTCAGCAAGCGCTGATCCTCCGCCTGCGGGCGCTCGGCGAATCCTCCGCCTGCGGGCGCTCGGCGAGTCCTCCGCCTGCGAGCGCTCGGCTCATCCTCCGCCTGCGGGCGCTCGGCGGGGTCGGATGTTTTCCGCCGCGTCGGCGCTCACGACGGTCGACGATTCGAAGCGGCCGGTTCCCGATGGGGGCCGGCCGCTTCTGCGTTCGGGGCCGCGGACTCGGGCGTCGCGAGGGGCGGAACGCGCTCGCGGTGTCAGGCGCGGTTGCGGCTCGCGAGCAGGGCGAGGCCGCCGACCAGGAGCAGGCCCGTGCCCGGCTCGGGAATGGGCTGGCCGGTCACCGTGAGCTCGAACTGCTTCACGAACAGGCTGCTGTCTTCGAAGATCTGTCTGTAGTCCGTTCCCGCGACGAGGAACCCGCCGAGGAAGACGCTCAGATCGAGGCGGCCCTCGAGCGCGAATCCGTACGGCGGTTCCCCGCGTGGGTCGTCCAGGACGGTGGTCTGCCAGGTCGGGTGATCGGTGAACGCGAGGTCCGCGAAGACGAGCCGGATCGGCTCGGAGTCGCCGCGGCCGAGCTGGATCAACAGGCTGGGCGGGAGCCGCTCGTGCGCGCCCTTCGGGTCCGAGGCGTAGCCGACGCGCGCATGGCGCCCATCGCCGAGTACCGAGACGGAGATCGAATCGATGCGGCTCCATCGGGTGCCGAGGTCGACGGTCATCCGCCGGGATTCCGGTGACTCGGGCAGCGGTTCTCCGCGGAGGCCACGCTCGTAATGGCCGTGGAGGTCGGAGAGGACGTACGTCTGCGTGAGGGCCAGCGCTGCACTCGGTGCGAGGAAGAGGAGCGCAGCGGCCAGGCGCAGGGCGGGACGGGTCGAGTCGTGAAATTTCACCGGCACCTCCGGGGTTGGGTGGTGCCCGCGCGCCTGATGTGGCCGCGAAAGACACAGTCCCGGCCTGCGCGCGCGCGATCCCGGAGGTGGAGACGGCTCCGGGCGTGGCCGCGATTGACGGCGTGGCGAGGCGCCCGCTATAAACAGCCGGACCCCCCCGGTCGAAGCAGGTGTGAGTGCGAACGAACTCCGCAGCGACCGTTTCGCTGCGCTCCGTCGTGCCGAATCGAAAAACGGCACACCCATGGTTCCCTTGACCTTCGGGGTCGAAGGAAACCAGGAAGAAAACGTCGTGAGAAGCCCTTCCACGACGTCGACGGCGGAGCTCCCCCGGTGACATCCCCGGCAGACAAAGCAGCCCTTAGCTCGGACACGAGCGCGAGCCAGGGCGATTCGATGTATTTCGCGTCCGATCCGACGGAGCTGGGTCTCTCCGTTTCGGCGATGGTCTGGCGCGAGGGTGAACTGTTGTTGATGCGCCGATCCGACAACGGCTTCTGGGGCCTGCCCGGGGGCTTCGTCGAGATCGGCGAGTCGGTCGCGGAGGCGGCGTGCCGTGAGGTCGCCGAAGAGACCGGGTGGAAGGTCGAGGTCGGCGGGTTGATCGGGGTCTACTCGGATCCCGGAACCAACGTCGTGGACTATTCCTTCAAGAAGAGCGGCCCGAGAAAGGGTGCCGACCCCGACGGTGGGGAGCGGCGCGTGCAGATCGTGAACCTCTGCTTTCACGCGGAGGCGGTCGAAGCGGGCGAGATGACGACGCCCGAAGAGACGCTGGAGATGGGATTCTTCGCGGCGGACGCGCTGCCGCAGCCGTTCGTGCCGATCCACGCGATCCGGATCGAGGACGGACTGGCCAGGCGCGCCGCGGCCGCGATTCGATAGGTTTGGGAAGAGCAGGGGGCCGACCGAGAGGCGGCCATCCGGGGGGAGAACGAGTATGAGTCCGCGACCGACCAAGTACATCTTCGTGACGGGCGGCGTGATGTCGTCTCTTGGTAAAGGCCTTGCTTCCGCGTCGATCGGCGCGCTGCTCGAGGCGAGGAGCCTCAAGGTCACGTTCCTGAAGCTCGACCCCTACCTGAACGTCGACCCGGGGACCATGAATCCGTTCCAGCACGGCGAGGTCTACGTGACCGAGGACGGCGCGGAGACGGACCTCGACCTCGGTCACTACGAGCGCTTCACGACGACGGTCCTCGGTCAGGTGAACAACATGACCGCCGGCCGGATCTACGACCAGGTGCTCTCGGCGGAGCGCCGCGGCGACTATCTCGGCGGGACCGTCCAGGTCATCCCCCACGTGACCGACGCGATCAAGGGGGCGATCCGGAACGCCAGCCAGGACTGCGACGTGATCCTCGTCGAGATCGGCGGCACGGTCGGCGACATCGAGTCGCTCCCCTTCCTCGAGGCCATCCGCCAGTTCCGCGCCGACGCGGGCCGCGAGAACTGCTGCTTCATCCACGTCGCCCCGGTGCTCTACCAGTCGACCGCCGGCGAGGTGAAGACGAAGCCCGTCCAGCACTCCGTGAAGGAGTTGCAGACCGTCGGCCTCGCCCCGGACATCATCCTCTGCAGGACCGACCGCTTCCTCGAGAAGGGCATCAAGAGCAAGATCGCGCTCTTCTGCAACGTCGACGAAGACGCCGTGATCACGGCCAAGGACGTGAGCTCGATCTACGAGGTCCCGCTCGCCTTCGCCAAGGAGAACCTCGACGAGAAGATCGCCCAGGTCCTCAACATGTGGACCGGACGCCCGGACCTGCGCCACTGGGAGCGCCTCTTCAACGTGCAGCAGAACCCGGAGCGGCAGATCCGCATCGCGATGGTCGGCAAGTACGTCGACCTGACCGAGAGCTACAAGTCGCTCAACGAAGCGCTCTACCACGGCGGCTTCGCCTGCGGCAACGAGGTCGTGATCGAGTACGTCGACTCGGAGAAGCTCGAGGACACGGCCGAGCTCGCCGGCTACGACGGCATCTGCGTCCCCCACGGCTTCGGCTCGCGGGGAATCGAGGGCAAGATCCGCGCGATCCAGTACGTCCGCGAGAACGAGATCCCGTTCCTCGGGATCTGCCTCGGGATGCAGATGGCCTGCATCGAGTTCGGTCGCAACGTCGTCGGCCTCGAAGGGGCGAACTCCTCGGAGATGGTCGAGGACTCGCCGCACCCGGTGATCGACATCCTGCCCGAGCAGAAGGAGGTCGAGGACCTCGGCGGGACGATGCGACTCGGCGCCTACCCCTGCGTCCTCCAGCCCGGCTCGAAGGCCGCGGAGGCCTACGGTCGGCTCCAGATCAGCGAGCGCCACCGCCATCGCTGGGAGTTCAACGAGGACTACAAGGACCGGTTCCAGGCCGCCGGCATGCTCTTTTCGGGCTCGTCCCCGGACGGCCGACTGGTCGAGGTGATCGAGATCCCGAGCCACCCCTTCTTCGTGGCGTCGCAGTTCCACCCCGAGTTCAAGAGCAAGCCCTTCGACCCGCACCCGCTCTTCGAAGCCTTCGTCCGCGCCGCCAGCAAGCGGGCCACGGACCCCCCGAAGCCGCCGGCCGACCAGCCGGAATAGGCGCCGCAGGGGAGCCCGGCCGCGGCCTTCCGAACGGACCTCCCAAGGGCGGCAAGCCCCGGCGGAATCCGCTAAAACCTGTGGCCTCGTGGGGCGTTAGCTCAGCTGGCTAGAGCGCCGTGTTCACACCGCGGAGGTCGGTGGTTCGAGTCCACTACGCCCCACCAGCATTGTTCGGCGCTGCGCGCCTCTCGAAAGCCACCCTTATCTGGGGTGGCTTTCTTGCGCTGAGGGCTCGATTTCCTGGCGCGGTGCTGCGCGCCTCTCGAAGGCCTCCCCTTTTCGGGGAGGCCTTCTCGCGCTGAGGGCTTTGGTATTGCCCGTTTCGTCGAGGCGCGGGGGTCAGACGGTTCGGCGGCGGGCGAGGTGGGTGAGGGCGCCCAGCGCCGTGAGCAGGGGGAGGAGGCCGCTGGGCTCCGGGACGAGGGTGGGTTCGCAGGCGTCGCCCTGGAGGTCGACGTCGGCGTCTTCCTGGGCCAGGGAGCAGAAGCCGCCGGCGCCACAGTCCGTGGGCAGCGTGCACGCGGTGCCGCGCAGGTCCGGTTCGCCCGCGGTGCAGGTCCCGCCGCCGGGGCCGTTCGGGGCAGCGGGGCAATTGTCGACCCCGTTCAGCACGAGGTCGAGGTCGCGGTCGATCCCGATGCGTTGGCCGGATCCGGGGGGAACGGCGGTGTAGGTCAGCGTGAGCGCATCGCCGTCCGGGTCGGCCTTGGCGCGAAGCGCCGCCTCGGTGATCGGCGCCCCGCCGTCGTCCGGCGTATAGGTCCCGCCGGCGGTGCTGACCCAGCCCTTCTCGACGCCGGCTTCGACGGTCTTCACGACGACGTCGCACTGGGTGACGGCCCCGCCCAGGACGGCCGACTCGAAGGCCGTACCGGCCATGTCGTCGAGGAGGGTGATGCGCGCGTTCACGTCGGTGACCTCGAAGGTCGCGGGGGTGATCGTCACCTGCTGCCCGACGATCGGCGCGACGTCGCTCGGCGCGGCGAGCATGAGCGCCTCGAGATCGGATTCCTGCTGGTTGTCGAGCGCGAACACGGGAGACTCGAAGAAGGTCTTGAGCGTGTCGACGGAGCCGTCGTGGAGGAAGCCCGTGCCGCGCACCTGGTCGCCGGACACGCTGAACATGCCGATCTTCTGAACCATGTTCCGGATGTGCGGGACCTTCACGTGCTGCACCGCGCCTTCGAAGCTCGCTTCGCCGCCGGTGCCGAAGAACCCGTTCACCGGATCGAGGGTGTGGCAGCCGTCGCAGTCCTCGACGGTGTCCGTCGCGTTGGGGTCGAGAGGGGCGCATTCGGTGGCGCCGGGGCCGCAGCTGAACCAGACGTCGTTGCCGCGCTGCTCGCTCGGAGCGGGTGCTGCGGCCGTGCGGAGCGTGTCGTCGAGGGAGCGCACGGGATTCGGCGGGAGCTGCACCTGGAGGATGAAGTCCGCGAACTGCTGCATCTCGGCGGGCGTGATCGTGCCCTCCTTCCCGATCAGTCCCTCGAAGGCGACGATGAAGTTCCGGAACGAGAGGTCTTCGTCGCAGGGGGCATTCGTCGCGTTCGCCTCGGCGTAGCCCGGCTGCGTGCAGGGATCCGTGCCGAAGAAGCCGTCGACGCGGTCACCCCGCCAGTGCATGCCGCCGTGGGTCGACATGCCTCGCAACGTCTGCGTCGTCATGGGCCCCTTCATCGGATGGAAGGGCTGGCTCGGCTGAGCTGCCTCGAGCAGCGGATCCGGCTGGGGCTGGTTGTTGGTCCCGACCCCACCATCCGGGTCACCGAGATTCCAGGCCAGGGCGTCGAAGTCGCCGAAGATGTGGCAGCTCGCGCAGGAGCTCTCGCCGTTGCCCGAGGTGATCGTCGCGTCGTAGAGGAAGGGGCGCCCCGCGACGAGCGAGACCGGCTCCGGGTTGTGCAGCGGGTGGACGGCCCAGGTCTCGCGGGAGACGAGATCGATGACCTCGATCGCGTTGTTGAAGCGCGTCATCACGTAGAGCTTGCCGTTCGTCTCGTCGACGGCGACGCCGGACGGGCCACCCCCGATCGTGTCGAGGTAGTCGGCGCTCTGGGCCGTCGGGTCGAAGTTGGTCTCGAACGCCGGGTCCTCGAGCTCGGCGCGACTGAAGACACCGACCTTGGACGAGCCGAAGGCGGGGACGTAGATCGTCTCGCCGTCCGCCGAGATCGTCGGTTGGAGGGGGGTCGCGAGGCTGTGGGTGATCTGCGCGTCGATGGCCGCGTGGTCCGCGCCGGCGTCCGTGTGGAGGGCGTCGTAGTCGATGTGCTGGTTCAGGTGCTGCACGTCCTGGGTCGGCCCCGACGGGTCGAGGATCGTGATGCGCGACTCCGACAGGTGCCCCTGTACGGTCGATCCGCCGTGCACACCCGGCCCTTCGAAGCGGATGTGGTTCGGGCTCTCGATGTTGGTGACGTAGACCTTCCCGCTCGTCGGGTTCACGGCCATGTTGAAGAGGATCGTGCCGACGGAATCGAAGACCGTACCGGCGGCCAGGGTGTCGGCGTTCAGAACGAACACGTCGTGGTCGGGCAGGTCGAAGGGGACCAGCGCGTTCCAGGATCGGCCGGCGGCGTCCTGCCAGTTCGCGCCATCGTATCTGACGATCACGCCGGTTTCGGGGGCGGCGTCGGAAGCGGCGTTGTCGTTCGGACCCGGAACACCGCCCGGCGCGCCGCCGCTCGGCCCGGCGCTGTCGAAGCCGTTCGGGACGAATTGCTCGGCGATCGTGGTCGTCTGATTGCCCGAGAGGAAGGCCGCCACGTAGACGTGGGTGCCGTCCGTGGCGAGGGCGCGCGGCGTGTCGGCGAAGAAGGTGAGCACGTCGACGGGGGTGCCGCCGATCGTCGTGCCGAGCGCGAGCGCGTCGAAGACCCAGACGTCGGCGCGTCCGATCCCGGGCGTCGTGAACCGGGGATCGGCGGGGTCGCCCGGGCCGAAGACACCGGCGATCGAGGGGTGCGTGCGGTGCTGGCCGCGGTGGGCGGTGGTGATGAAGGCGCGGTTGCCGCCCGTGCCGGCGAAGACGATGTCGCGGGGCTCGTCGCCGACGAGGAGGGTGCGGGTGACGTGCGGGGTCGCGCTCGAGACATCGACGATGCTCACGCTGTCCGAGAGATGGTTGACGACCCAGACCTCGTCGTCGGTTCGCGGGGCGACCGCGACCGGCTCCAACCCGACCGGGACCGACGCCGCGTGTTCGAGGGTGCCGAACACGACGTCGAAGATCTCGAGCGTGTTGTCCGGCGTGTTCACGGCGAAGAGGCGCGCGCCGTTCGGCGAAAGGGCGACCGGCCGCACGTGCCCGCTCTCGAAAGCGACGAAGGGGACCTGCGCTTCGGCGGGGGAGGGGATCAGGATCGAGCCGCCGACGGTCGCGACAGCGAGCAGGGCGGAGATCGGGCGCAGGAGGCGTAGAACGCGCAGAAAGAGCGGCAGCATGAGAAGACTCCAGATCGATGATCCAAGCACCCGGCCATCATACGTCGAGGGGCGAACCCGATGTCGGCGAATGCAGTTCCGGTCACGAAAATACGGGGGGATCGGCGCGATTCCTGCCTTCCGGCTGCAGCGGCCCTGCCTCACCGCGCCGGCGTCGATCATTCGGCCCCCATGATCTGAACGACGTAGCGCCGGAGGTTCAGCGCATGGACCCCCTCGACATCGACCTCGATCAGGTATCGCCCCGGTCGGAGAAAAGCCCCGTCCAGTTCCAGCCCGAACGTCGATTCGGTTCCCGCGACGCGCTCCACGCGGGTCTCCAGTCGCCGGCCGTCCTCGGTGACGACCCGCGCCGTGCGCGTCGGCTCGGCGCCGCCGTCGTCGAGGACGACGCGGAAGGCGACGGGTGCTCCTCGGTCGAGGTCGCTCTCGACGAGCGAGAGTCGGCCTCGCTCCGCGATCTCGAAGACCTGTACTTCCTCCCCGCCCGATCCGTCCACGCAGGCGAGGAAGGCCATGCCGATCCCCAGGATCCTGGCCCGAGCCCCTCGCGGCCGCCGCACGCCCGTCTGGCCCATGCCCCCCTCTGACCTCCATCCGTTCGCGTTCGTTTTTGCGTTCGAGATTGCTAGGATACGCGCCCTGTGGCCCGGTAGCTCAGCTGGATAGAGCACCAGCCTCCGAAGCTGGGGGTCGCGCGTTCGAATCGCGCCCGGGTCACCATTTTTCAACCAGTTACGAGGCATCGGCACTCCGTTCGGTCGGGCTCGGTCGGGATTCGGTCGGGTGGACGAGACGAAGGAAGCCCATGTCCGGCGTCTCCTCGGGGACGAAGTGCGCGTACCGGCGGAGCGTGGTCGCCGGATCGCTGTGGCCGAGCGCGTGCTGCACCCAGGTGATCGACTTTCCCGCGTCGAGCGCCCAGCTCGCGAACGTGTGGCGGGTCGCGTGGAAGGCGAGGGGGCGAATCGTCGGCTCGCCCTGGTCGTCGACGCAGCGAGTCCGCAGGCGGCGCCACGAGCGCCCGAAGTTCTTCTCTTCCCACTGATCCCCGTTCGCGTTCGTGAACACCCAGCCGGGCTCTGAGAAGGCGCCCTCGCGCTTCTTCCGGGATGCGCGCCACTCGTCGAGCAGCGCGCGGAAGTCGCTCGAGAGGGCCACCGTGCGCGGCTTGCCGCTCTTCGGCGCCTTGATCCGACCTCGCACGAGCGCCCGGCGGATCCGGATCTCCTCGCGCCCCACGTCCTCCCAGCGAAGCGCGAGGAGCTCGCCGCGGCGCATCCCCGTGCAGAGGGCCGCGAAGAGCACCGGGTAGACGAACCGCTCCCGGTCGCGCGCCTTCGCGAGGAGCTGCTCGACCTCATCGCGCGTCCAGGCGTCGACCTCGCGCACGCCCTCCTCGACGTACTTCCGTTCGATCTGCGCGACGAGCTGGCCGCAGTTGATCGCCGGGTTCCGGTCGAGGAGACCCGCCTCGACGTGCAGCGAGTACACCCGGCGCAGCGCCGACAGCGCATTCTTGATCGTGGCTGCGCTCTTCTTCGCGCGGAAGCGGTCATCGATGAACTCGATCAGGTCTTCCCGGGTGATGCCCCGAATCTCGCGCGACCCGAAGTAGGGGATCAGGTGCGTCTCGATGCTGTTGCGGTGGGTCTCCTCGGTCGAGTCGGCCATCGTCTTTCCGTGGATCGTGATCCACCCGCGCATCGTCTCGTCGAGCGGCATGGGCCCGCCCTCGAACCACCGGTCCGCGGCTTCCCCCTCCTGGTTCAGTTGGGCGGCGATGGCCTCGGCCGTGGCCTGATCCTTCACCTTGCGCCCCTTGGTTCGGTTGCCCTCGTAGACGAAGACGAACCACCCCTCGGAGACGCGGGTCCCGTCCTTCCGCTTCCTGAATCGCTCGCGCGCTTTGGCTCTCATGGTCGACACGCTAGCCACCTCCCCGGAGCGCACGCATCGCGGTTCGGTCCGCGCTCGACAGCCGCACGCGCGGCGCGGACGGATTCTCTTGCGATTCCGGGGACTCACCGACGACCCTTCGCACGGATTCGACGGTGACGAAGATTTTGCCTGCCCGGGTCCGGTGCTCGAGCTCGTCCCGATCGACCATGGCGCGGACGGTGCCCGGGGCGATGCCGAGGATCGCGCCCGCCTCGCGGAGCGAGAGGTCCGGCAGCTCGCGCCAGTGGAGCAGGGTGCGCTCGATCATGCGCCCCTCCCCTCGGCTCCGATGTCCGGCGGGGTCAAAAGAACTCTCCGACACAGAGGTCCCAGGTGCCCTCGCCGTGGGCGATGCAGTGATTGTCAATCATGTGCCTGTGCGGCGGCTTACCACCCCAGCTTCGCTCGGTGACGATTACGTCCATTTCCTCCGGTGCGACAATCGTTCCGTATTCGTTGACGATCGTGCTGCCTTCGAGCGCCCATCGCTCTCGCCAATCGTCGAGGTTGTGGATCTCCTCTTCCGGAATGACGTGAAGGCTGAAGCACCACCCGCCCGACGACTTGCCGATATGGAGATCGTCTTGGAACTCGACATGGCCGCACGTCTCGCACGGCTCCTCCGACTTCGGTCGCCAGTAGTAGTTCGTGCCCACTACTCTCCCCCTCCCTCGACCCGCGCGAGCGAGGCGCGGAGTTCGTCGATCTCGTCGGCGTTGATTTCGTAGTAATCCCCGCCATCGCAGTCGGTCAGGCGATTATTCTCCAAGACGACCCGCACTCGGTTGACGAGCCCCTCGACGGCGGTGCGGTAGGCGCTCGGGTCGGGGATGCCTTGGAATGCGTTCACGCAGGCGACTGCCCTTTGGAAATGGGCCATCTCCTCGGGCATTCCGCCGATGTCGTGCAAGATGGCCCCTTCGGAGTCCTCATCGAGCGAAACAATTCTCGGGTGCCTCTCGCCGTTAAAGTGCGTGGCGTAAAGCGTCCACGGCTCTCCGTACTTCCCCTCACTCATCGGATTCCCTTGCCATTGCTAGGTCGATCGCCTCTTCGTAGCTGTCTCCGTTTGCGATCCTCTTGCGGTCGCGCAGTCCGTTGTTTTCCAGGATCGGTCGGTTGATCCACGCCCCCAGCGGACCCTTAATTGCCTCGATCCCATCACCGCGCTCTGCTTGCTTCAAGACCCACGCGAGTCGGGCTTCGGCGCGCTTCGCCCGCTGCAAGACGCTCACGTAATCTCCGCACGCTTGGCCAAACAGGTTCTCTGCGCCTGTTAGTCGATCACGCAGGCGTTCGACCCCGGCTGCCAGCTCACGGCAGAACTCCGCGTGGTCCGTCGTCCCGTCACCTTCGAATCGCTCTGCCATCTCCAGCAGGACGATCATACGCTTGTCCCAATCGGCTACCGGCTCACCCACGAGATTCCCCCTCACGATCGATCAGCGTCATTCGGTACAGCGGCAGGATGTACTCGCTCCCGTTCTCATGTTTGATGAGAGCGGAGGGAACAAAATCCATCGGCCCCTTGATCTGTACGACTTCGATCGACTCGACACCGATGCGCCCAACGGTGTACCCCTCGGAGGCGTCCTCTCCGAAGTAGACGCCCTTGAGCTTGTCGCCTGTGTGGAACGTCTCGTTGCTCATTCCGAGGCCCCCTTAGCGTCGCGGGCTTCGGGCATGGCGTCGGCGATCTCGTAGGACTTATCCGCGAGATTCTTCGCGCTCGGCGGGCATCCCGTCCACTTTTTCGCACAGAGACCAGTCAGGGCGGCCATCGCGTATCGATCCCGCAGCGCGTCCTGTTCTTCTTCCGTCATATCTTCGAGGCGGGGCATTAGGCGCTCCTCTTGTATGTGTTGGCTTCCATTCCGAGGAGCCTCTCGGCCGCGATCCGGTTCCGGGGCTGCGGTTGCGCTTGTCCTGTCTCCCAGCGACACACGACGTTCGGTCCTGAAAGGCGGAGCGCCGTCGCTAGCTCGAACTGGCTCATGCCCGCGCGTAGCCGCGCCGCCCGCAGCCGGTCGCCCCAGCTCAAAACCTCGCCCGAGCCGTCGCAGTAGGGGCACGGCGCGCTCATTGATCCGCCCTCAGCCGCAGCAGCGCGCGGCAGATCACGACGCACACGATCACGACGACGAGCGACTTCACGAGTCGACGCGCGCCATCAGAACGGCGCCTCCGCGCTGGTCATGTTCTCCAGCGCCCACTCGGACAGGAAGTGCAGCAGCGCCCCCGAATCGGTGAACGCCCACCGCTTGGAGCCGTGTCCGCGCGTCGTGTGGTACGCCGTCTCGGTGACGACGACGCCGTTCGCGACCTGCTCGATCGACAGGCTGCGCTGCGTGATCTCGCCGGCCGGAACGTCGGCAGGCTCGGCGCCGGTGTTCATCTCCATCATGGGGACGCCACCTCCGAAGTGCATTCCCTCGACCATCACCGCCCCCTCGCCGACACGGTCGTCGTCGCCTTCACGCGCACGCCGGGGACGTTCATCGACTCGCCCACCGACCGGGCCAGCGCGTTCAGCGCCTTCTCGTTCGGCAGTAGGTACTGGAGCAGGTGCTCGTTCTGGGCCGCGGCCTTCACGAGCTCGGCGAGGTCGACCACCTCGGCCGAGTACCGCTTGACCGTGGACACGCCCTCGGCCTTCGGCTTCGCGGGGGCGGGTGCCGCGGGCGGGGGAACGATCGGGGCGTCGACGATCGCCTCGGCTTCGGCGGTGTCACCTCGAGCTTCCGCCTCCGCCGCTTCCTGGAGCCGGCGCTCCTCTTCCTGCTTCCGGGCCTCTTCCTGCCGGCGGCGCTCTTCCTCGCGGGCCCGGCGTTCCTCGGCCTCGATGAAGTCGCCCATCTTCCGCTTCACGAGCGACTCGGCTTCCTCGAGCGGCGCGATCTGCTCCTTGCGAAGCTGGGTCAGTCCCTTGTGGGCGTCGTTCGCGCGCTGGATGTGGGGCGCGAGGATCTCGATCATCTGCTTCTGGATGCCCTTCACGCGCTTCAGGAACTCGGCGGCGCGCTCGAACGCGGCGTCGCTGTCCACGACGAGCGCCCGCGCTTGCGCGACATCGGCGTCGACCGCGGGTCGGAGCTCGGCGATCTCGGCGTCGGGTCGCTGGATCACGATCTGGGAATCGGTCAGGGGTTCGGCTGCGGCCATCGTTCAGTCCTCCAGATGCGCCAGCCCTTGGGCCAGCCGATAGTGCGCGACGCGCAGCGCCGCGAAGAAGTTTCGACGGTCCTCGGGGTCGTCGTGCAAGAGCAGCCGCGGCTTGCCGTTCGGCTGAAGGCGGAGCGCGGCACGCTCGTCGGGCTCGATACCCACGTCGTTCGCGGCGATCGCGTAGCCGGCCGTCTGGACGCGCCACGTGGGACTCGGCTGTGCCGGCGTCTTCAGGTCGAGCAGCGTCACCCGCCCATCCGGATACATGCCGATCCGATCGATCGTGCCCGCGAAGAGGTAGGTCGAGGACGTGACCGCCAGCTCGATCTCGATCGGCTCGAACCCGGTCTCGGCCTTGAACGCAACGTAGGCCGCGACGTAGCCTCGGTAGGGTTCGGGCACGTCCTCCACGTCGAACTGCTCGTCGAGGTCGATCACATCGCAGTAGCCGTGGACGATGCGCCCGCGGAGCGACGCGTTTTCGACCACGTCGGCGCCGGCCACGCGCTTCAACTGCTCGATGTCGGACAGCCCGCCGAGGTCGATCACCTCGGTCACGGAGGGGACGCGCTCGCCCCGGACGCGATAGCCCGACGTATCGCGCCCGGGGGAGCCCCCCGACTGGCGATGCGGCCGCGTCCCAGTCGAAGAGTCGTCGAGGAGATCCGCGTAGTTCACGACGCGGCCTTCAGCTCGGCGAGGCGCTTGTGCAGCGCCGCGAGTTCGTTGGCCTGCTCGTCGTCAACGTCCGGGGACTCGGAACCGAATCGGTCGTACTCTTCGTCGAGCGTGATCTCGCCCGACACGACGCCCTCGAGGTCGTCCGGCGGGATCTCGAACACGGTGCCGCCCTCGCGGAGCTGAATCAGGACGAGACCATCGGGGGTCGTGCCTGTGATGCGCGGGAAAAGCGGCGTGTCCTCGTGCGGCGACCTCGGCTCGGCGCTGTCCGGCTTCCGGCGCTGTCCACCCTCCGGCTGCCGGGCCCGGACGCAGTCGACCCGGTCGTCGCCGAAGTCGGTCTCGTCCTCGAACAGCTCGATTGAGCAGCCGATCCAGACGTCGACGTCCTCGGACCCCACGGCCTCGGCGATCGACGCGCAGGCCTCTTTCTTGCCCGCGAGCCAGAAGTTCGCCGTCTCCTCGAACTTGATGCAGAGCTTCGTCGAAACCTTCCCCTCTCGATTCTCCATCTGGCGGGGTTCGACGCTCGCGATCGTGAGCACCTTCGGCGCGTTGCGGAAGTCGCGGGCCTTGAAGCTCTTCGGGAACAGATCCTTGTAGTCGGGCATGGGAGTTCTCCTAGTGGGTGAAGGTGAGGACCGCCCAGACGAGCGATCCGAAGGCCATGACGCCGAGAATCGGGACCACCACGGCCCGGAATCCGGCCAAGATCCGGCGGTGCTTCTCGCTGCGGGCCACTCGCTCCTGCTCCTCGATGCGCTCGGATTCGAGCGCGTAGGCGAGAGCGGCTTCGGCGGCCGGATCGAAGGTCGGGTCGATCAGCTGCCGGTAGACGTCGGCGTCGAGCTCGGGGTCGGCCCACACGCTCACGACGCGGCCTCCCAGTCGAGGCCGATCCCGCCGCATTCGTCGCACTCTTCCTCGGCGCCGAACTTGCCGGTGCCGTTGCACTCGTCGCAGTTGGGGGCGTCGAGCTTCTGGAGCGCCCCCTCCAGGGCGTCGCGCATGAACGAGAAGGCGAGGCGGAGCTGATCCAGGTTCGTATTCGCTACGTCGGCGTCGCGCTGTGCCCGATCGCGGTCGAAGGTCGCCCGTGCGGCCATCGCCATTGCCGCCTGCTGGGCCGTCTCCGGGTCCTCGATCGAGGCGATGCGGAGCACCTCGCGGAGCTCGTTGCGCTCCTTCGCGAGCTTCTGGATGCGGCGGCTGTCGCGGGCGAGTTCGCGCTTGAGCCGCGCTTTCTGATCCTGCGCCCGGTCGAGATCGCTCCGGAGCTCTTCCATCGCATCGTGGACGGCAGCGAGGCGGGACTCGCGCTCGTGGGCCTCGGCGCGCTGGGCGGCGTGGGAAACAGAGCCGCAGGAAACGAAATGAATGGTTGCCATGTCGGGTCTCCCTGAGTGGGTGACTCGACTATCGGGAACTATTCCCGTTTATGCAAGCTTTTTTTCGGAATTATTTCCCGGTTTCTGATTCCTGCTGTGATTTCGCGGGCTTCTCTTGCCGGCGCCACCACTGGAGCACTCGGTTATGGGCGCGCGATGCGGCCTCTTCGCCGGTGCTCGCGGTGCGGATGTCATCGAACAGCTTCCAGAGGAGTGCCCAGCTGCCGTCCTGGGCTTCCTTCGACAGGTTCAGCGCCCTAACTGTCTGCCGCACCTCAGCGAGGGTTAGGGAGCGGCCTAACGCTCGAGCGAGGTACTCGCCGCGATCGGCCTCCGGGACCTTGCCTGCCTCGTAGTCTTCCGCGACGAGGCGCTCCGGAAGCGTTCCAAGCGACGAGGCGATCGCTTCGATCATGTCGTGGTGCCATCGAGTCTTGCCGGTTCGCGCCGCTCGGATCTGATCGGAGACCTGTGTCTGGAACGCCTTGCCGGTCGAGGGGTGGCCCGCCTGCTCTGCGTCGAGGCGATACGCTACACGCCGCGCGAGCTCCATCCAGGTCACTTTCGGTCCGCCGTCCTCGCGGGATCGGGCGTCCGCCCGCAAGCGAGCGGTCTCTACGTTCTGGCTGATCGTCTTCCCGAGGGATCCCATCCGGGAAAATCTACCGGTTTCCGGGTAGATAGAGGTATCGGGAAAAATTTCCCCTAAAATGCCATTGACTGTCGGGAACTATTCCCGAAATATGGCGAGCATGCCGAAGCGAATCCGACCCGGGGAACGAGTGCGGCGATGGCGACTTAGCCAAGAGCCCAAGATGACTCAAGCCGAGCTCGGCAAGCGCATTGGGCTGAGCGGCGATGCGATCCGTCACTTTGAGAAAACCGGAAAGACGATCGCGTTCCCTGCGAAGGTCGCGTTATGCGCGCTCATGGAGTGCCCTCCGGACTGGATCTTTGACAGCGACGAGCTGACTGTCGCGCGAGAGGTGCATCGACTCTTCGTCGTCAACGAAGAAGCCGGGGGAGCGGCCGCGTGAGGCGGCCGCTAGTAGCCGCAGGCCTCGCGCCCGATGTATCGATCGAGGCATGCCGCGAAGTCGTCGCGCTGTCTCTCGACTTCGAGGAGTCTCAGTTCAGCAGTGTCGGCGCGCTGGCTTTGCGTGAGTCCCCAGAAGAACACAGCGACGGCGAAAACCAGAGCGAGCGTGAACGGTGCCCACGCGTCGCGCGAGATGGTGATCCCGCTCTGTTGGCGGTCGTCGTGTCCGTCTGCGGGCACGGAAGGCCGAGCGGCTCCGGCTACCACCTCGCCGGATTCCATCGATATCGCCGCTCGCTCGTGCTTTCGGATCGCCCATGCGGCCACGAGCCCGACGCCCAGCCAAAAGCCGGCCACGACCATTCGTTCGCCGCTCGCGTAGTCGGCGTCGCTTTCCGCGAAGGCCACCACACGGATGCCCATCGCGATGCAGTTCAGCGCGAGCCACATCGCGAGCACCGTGAACCAGCCCAAGTCGTACCTCCGTCTGGCCCATCCGGTCAGAGCCACGGGGCCGAACAGGGCGGCGAACGTGACCGCGGCTTCCGTATTCGTCATTCGCACCTCCGGGGAATTCAGCTTGCCCCGCGAGTATCCGCCACCACCCGCCACGACCGCCTTCGCCTCGTCTTCACCCCCCGCCACGATTCCCCGACCCGTGGCGGGTGTGCCGTTTCCACCCCCCAGGAGACTCCCCATGGAACGAGAGATCGAGGAGGTGGCGTCTCGCGCCGCCGCCCGCGAGGTCAGCCTCGCGCGCATCATCGACCGCGTCCGCCCCGAATGGTGGCCGCGCTGGACGCCGGCCAATGCGAAACGCCGGCTTTCCAATCAGCTGAACCCGCGAGACGCGCAGACGCCGCTTCAGGCGCGCGTGTGGTTCGAGGTGCTCGCGGACACGGGCGACGACGAAATGCTCGATCAGGCGATCGAAGCGCACCGCCGCGGCACCGCCGCGCGCATGAAACGGGATCACGACCGGCTGACCGCCGAGCTCGACCAGGAGCGCCGCCGGCCGCGGCTCGTGCGTCCCGGCGGGCGCGTCGCCGACACCGGCTGACCGACTGTGCCCCGACTCTCTGAGGAGGCCTTCGCCATGCGCTGCATGCACGAGAACACGGACGACACAGCGATCCGCCGCTTCCGGTATTCGGGTGGCTCGTACTTCGCTCTCCAGTGTCCCGACTGCCTTCGAAGGGTGGGGCGGAAGCTCGAGGCGAGCGAGCTCGATGTGCATCCCCGGGAGATCCGGTGGGCCGAGAAGAAGCGCGGGAAGACCGGCCTCGGCGGCAACGGGAACTCGAAGCGCCTGAACTACGAGGCGCGCTTCAGGCAGTCCGATTGGAAACGGCTTCGGGCGCGCGTCCTGGACCGAGACGACTTCACGTGCCGCAACTGCGGCGAGGCCGCGGATCAGGTCCACCACCTGACCTACGAGCGGTTCTGGAAGGAGCGTCTCTCCGACCTCGCTGCATCGTGCGCGGAGTGCAACCAGGCGGAGCGGCAGCAGAGGATTGCGGGCGGCGCGTAGCAGCGCAGATTCCACGGGGGGGGTGGGGATGACAGACTGGATTCAGTGGCGCGATGAGGAAGCAATCGAGGAGTGGCTCCACCTCTACTGGTGGGAACTGGACATCTTCCGGTTCGCGATCAAACCGCCGGAAGGCCTTCGGTTCACTGGTGATGCGCACGTCGAACGTCAGCGCACGATTCGGAACGCGAGCAAGGACCATTCGGGACCGGCGCCGGCGGACCTCGTGTTCGAGCTTCCCTGCGTCGACGAAGATGACCGGGTGCGGGCCGTCGTATGGCTGATCGTCGAGCTGAAGAACCGGAAGATCGAAGCGAGTGATCTGGCGCAGGTCGCGCGGTACATGGCGGGGCTGCGCGAAGAGAAGCGCTCGAAGGAGACCTGCTACGACGAGGTCGTCTGCGGAGCGCTGATCGGTACCGGTGTGACCTGGGCCGCTGTCGATGCCGTGCGACTCGCGCCGGCCGTGACGCTGGGATCGATCGACGTGCAGGGCTCCGATCTCGACTTCGAGATCTGGAACGAGCGCTTCGACGTCGTCGTGCCTGGGCATGACGGAATGAAGTCCGATTCCAGCCTGGGCGTGCCGCTCCGCGTCGTCAACGAGGGCGCGTAGCGATGGCGCGCCCCAAGTACCCGAGCGATCACCGACGTTGGTTCAAGCTGACCGAGGACATTCTCGACGACGAGAAGCTCACCGAAGCGTCGCCCGAGGTGTTTCGGTTCTACGTCCGGCTGCTCGCGATGCTGAACAGAACCAAGAGCAGAAACGGGCAGTTGCAGCTCGACGAGTTCGCGCTCATGGGGTGCACCATGCGAGGACAGCGGCAGCACGCCGAGAGGACTCTGCGAGCAGCGGCGGAGCTCGGCCTGTGCACCTTCAGACGAGACGGGAAGCACTTCACGATACGCGTCTCTAAATGGCCGAAAATACAGGGATTCACTCCGACGAAACTCCGACGCAGCTCCGGGGACACTCCGGACACTAAGACTAAGACTAAGACTAAGACTAAGACTAAGACGGAGGAGAGTAAGTCTGCTCCCGAGCAGGCCTCCCTCCTCGACGAAGCCGCGGCCAACGAGAAGCCGAAGCCCGAAGCGCTCGCCCAGCAGGCATGGCCCGCGATCCGCGCCGCCTTCGCCGAGTACGGAAAGGACGTGCGCGAGTCCCTTGCCGGGGACCGGCTCAAGCTGATCGCGAAGCGCATCCGCGACGGGGCGACGGAGACCGAGCTCGTCGCCGCGGTCCACGGGTACGTGATCGAGAACGAGGGTCTCGAGGTCTGCGAGAACGGCTGGAACCCGCGGAGGTATTTCCGCCCCGGCACGATCTTCAAGGAAGACGGCTTCTCGGATCGAGTCGAAGCGGGCATGGGCCCGCGCGACATCCCGGAGCGCACGCGTGGCGCAAAGGCAACGCCGCGCAGGGGGGTAGGCGTATGGCAGAACGGGTGACTCGAGGACCCGCCCCGATGACCCCGGTGGCGGAGGTCGTGAGCGAACTCCGGCGCGATCTCCCGAGCGCGGAGGACGCAGCGCAGCGCTGGCAGCACTGGCTCGATGGGCGTCTTTCGCCGAAGGCCGTCGACATGGTCCTGAAGGGCTACGGCGTGTCGAGCAGGTTCCGCCGGCTCGAGCCCTCCGAAGATCTCCTTCCCGCCGAGTGTCGGAAGTGGGTCGCGCTGGCCGACCAGGGCGCCGCGATGATCCTCGCCGGGCCGCCCGGCACGGGGAAGACGACGGCGGCCGTGTGGTGCCTACGCGCGCTCTACGAGCGGTGGTCACGAGAGGGCCGGGAGATCCCGAAGGCGAAGATCGTGAAGACGCGCGATCTCTACGCCGCCGTCTTCGACAAGAACGCCGCGCTGATCCGCGAGGTCGAGCGTTGCGACGCGCTCGTGATCGACGACTGGGGGACGGCCTACGAGCACGAGTGGCCGCTCGCCGAGCTAGAGGCGGTGATCGACCGCCGCTGGGACGAGTGCCGTCCGACGATCGTGACGACGAACATGAACCCCAGCGGGAAGGGCTCGGAGACGCTCCAGCAGAAGCTCCCGCGGTCCTACGACCGCCTGACCGGAGACCCGGGGCCCGGCGTCGTGATCCTCGATCGCCCGTCGCTCCGGCAGGGGGGGCGGTGATGGCCGAGAGCAAGCGCGCGCGGAAGCGACGCCTGAAGCGACGCCGTGAGGAGCGGAAGGGCGACGTCCCGCACCGACAGAAGCAGCGCGAGCGCCTCTGGAAGCGACAGAAGCAGCGGTGCGCCTACTGCCGGCGGTCGATTCCGCTCACGGCGGCGACGCTCGACCACGTGATCCCGCGGGCCGCCGGAGGATCCGGCCGAATCGGAAACCTCGTGGTCGCCTGTGGGCCGTGCAATCAGCGCAAGGCCGATCGGATGCCGGGATGAGCGAGCCGTACCGCCTCGAGATCGACCTGCCGGGCCTGCCGCCGATCAACTCCGCGGACGCACTCCACTGGAGCACGCGCGGGAAGAAGCGAAAGCTCTGGAAGCGTCTCGTCTGGGCCCAGGTCGTCGGGAAGAAGCCGCCGGCTCCTCTGTCCCGTGCGCGGGTCACGATCACGCGTTGCAGCTCGGTCGAGCCCGACCCGGCGAACCTGGGCGAGGGCGCGAAGTTCGTGCTCGACGGCTTGGTCGAGTGCGGTGTGCTCGCCGACGACAACCGCGAGACGATCGGGATGCCGGAGCTGCTCTGGGAGCCGGCGCCCGCGAAGAAGGGTCACGTGCGTGTCGTCGTGATCGAAGCGACACCGTAGGGTGTTCCACGTAGAACGAAAGGTATGAAACAGCAATGGACTTGAACACGGATGAGATCGAACCGCTGGGCGCCATGGTGCTCGTGCGCATCTTCCACGAGCGGAAGACGGCCGGGGGCCTGATCGTGCCCGAGACGGCGAAGATGTACGGCAAGAACGTGGCTGAAGTGCTGGCCGTGGGGCCGGGCGACATGCTCTTCGACGCGGGCACGGGATCGAACCACTTCCGGCAGGCGAAGGTCGATGTCGGGGACTTCGTCCTGATTCGGTACCACGCCGAGCAGACCGAAGTCCGGATCGCTGGAGACGACGAGGACGACTGGCACGTCGCGCTCATCGATCCGTCGGTGATGCTCGCTCGGCTCTCGAATTGGGAGCCGGGGCAGGTGGCGGCGTAGGGAATCTCCCTAGTCTAGGGGCGTCTGTGGCGGAACGAAACGAAAAGGGACAGTTCGTCAAGGGTTCAGGCGGGCGCAAGAAGGGCTCGCAGAACAAGACGACCAAGGCCGTGAAGAACGCGCTGCGCGACGCGCTCGAGGGCGCCCACGAGGACGGCGCGGAGGGCTACTTCAAGCAGCTGGCGAAGGACGATCCGGCGCTCTTCGTGTCGCTCGTGCGGAAGCTGATCCCCAACCAGATCGAGGGTAAGGTCGACGGCGTTCCCACGCTCGTTCTCGATCAGAACTTCGTGACGGGAAACGTGGCAGAGGTGGACACGGAGGAGGGGGAATCATGAGCAGTGAGGGAAGACGGTGGCGCTCGGGGACTCCCGAAGCGGTCGCAATGTCCGGGAAGCTAGGAATCGGCATCACCTGGCATGCTGTGTGCGCCGGATACGGAACGGTGGGTTGCATCGGCGATCGGGAGGAATGTGGCGCCGAGGAGCTTCCGCTCACGCGCGAGCCAGAGATCAAGAGCGAGCAGGATGTAGTCGACCTGCTGCATTCGCTGGGTTGGAAGCAGGTAGAGAGGGTCGGTTGGGTTTGCGGGGCGTGCTTTGCGAACGAAGAGATGTTGCCGCTGTTGATTCGGTACTTCGATGAGCGCCCGTAGCCGGGACGACGGCCAGCAAAGATACAGGGAGATCCGAGTCACCGTCGGCTTCCCGAACGCGCCGACCGTCGAACGGTTCGTCCAGGACCGGTCGCGCTACGCCGCGATCATGGGGCCGTATGGGTCCGCGAAGACGACTGGTGTCGTCCACCGCATCCGGGCGCACATGGTCGAGCAGGAGCCGAACTCCGAGGGCATCCGTCCTTCGCGCTGGCTGGCGACGCGGACCACGTACAAAGAGCTTACGTCGACCACGATGAAGGACGTGGAGAACCTATTCCGCGGCTGCGGTCAGATGAAGCTGGGCTCGGGCATGGAGCCGCCGAAGTTCCTGTACCACTGGCGCAACCCGGACGGGACCGAATCCAAGGGCGAGATCATCTTCGTGGCGCTCGATCACATCGAGACGGCGATCCAGATGATCGCGGGCTTTAAGCTCACCGGCGCGTGGGTGAATGAGGCGTCGGGCACCGCGAAGGCCATTCTCGACACGCTGGGCAAGCGGGTGGGGCGCTACCCGCTCCCGACCGAAGGGGGCGTGCGCTGCACCTGGAAGGGTGTCCTCCTGGACACCAACGCCATGGACGAGAGCCACTGGTACTACAAGCTCGCCGAGGAGGACAAGCCGCGCGGCTGGACGTTCTTCCGCCAGCCCGGCGCGCTCATCGAGAAGCCCGGCGAGGGTCGGCTCGGTAAGTCGCTGTGGGTGATCAACTCGGAGGCCGAGAACCTCGCCAACGTGGGCGAGGACTACTACCTCGACGGCCTCGAGGGCATCGACGACGACTGGATTCGCGTGAAGCTCGGCAACGAGTACGGGTTCACGGTCGATGGGAAGCCCGTCCACCCCGAGTACGTCGATTCGGTCCACTGCCTGAAGGAGCCGCCCGAGGTCCGCGACGCGCCGATCTTCCTCGGACAGGACTACGGTCGGACGCCGGCGACCGTCGTGGCTCAGTTCGACGAGTCCCAGGGGCGCACCGTGGCGATCGCCGAATTCTACGACGAGGACATCTCGGCCCAGAGCTACGCGCCCGAGCTCAAGCTCTGGCTCGACCGCAAGTTCAAGGGGCTCCCGATCGGGGGAGGGTGGGGCGACCCCGCTGGCGGCGACGGAAACCAGTCTACGGACCTGACGCCGATCCAGATCATGTGCGACAACGGCATCCCGATCGAGCCGGCGCCGACCAACGATCCGTTGCTTCGCCGCGGTGCCGTGCGCGGCCCGCTCAAGCGCATGGCGTTCGACGGGTTGCCCTCCCTCTTCGTGTCGCCCGACTGCCGGATGCTCCGCAAAGGGCTGATGGGCGGATACTGCTATAGAAAGCTGCGCACGGTTGACGGACACTACTCGGAGAAGCCGGACAAGAACGAGTACAGCCATCTGGTCGAAGCGCTGGAGTATCTCGAGCTCGGTCTGGGAGAGTCGGCCTCGCCGCGCGAACTCGCGCCGCACGCGCAGCCGATCTCACCATACGCAATCCAGTAGGGGGTGATTGGATGGCAGCGAAGAAGTCGAAGGCTGATGTTCCGGTCGAAGAGGAGGGTACGCCCGATCCGAGCGGCGCGCAGGAAGGCGGACTCTCGGTCGAGCGCTACTTCAACGAGCAGGATCAGGTCCCGGGCAGCCGGCGCAACCCGCTCAAGACGGCGCCACGCCGTGGCGAAGGCGACCTGATCTCGACCGTCGAGGCCTGTCGGCTCATCAACGATCGGGCGAAGTACCTCATGTTCGATCCGGCCGCGCTCTACCGCGACGCCGGCAAGACGGCGCCCTCGGCGCACGAGCTCTCGCCGGGCGACCTGCGCTTCTCCCGCGAGGAGTGCATCAAGTACGTCGACGAGGTGCTCGCCCGTCGTGAGGCGCGCCAGCGCCTCAAGGCCGAGGAAGCCGCCGCGGCGAAGGAGATGGCCGAGTTCTACGGCGAACAGAACAAGTCGCCGAACCCGGGCGCGAAGGTCGAGCCGGGCGCCCAGAGTCAGGACTTCGCCGAAGGCTAGAAGGGGGCCGCCATGGAGGAGGAGCGCGAACCCTACGATCCCGAGGTCGATCCCCGGAAGATCCGCCCTTGGGAAGACCCGGATCTGTTCGAGCTGGTCATCCAGACCTACGAGGACCTGGGACTGGTCGACGACTTCGATCGTCGCGGGAGCCGTCCCGAGCGCCTGCGTTCTGTCCGTGACGCTCCCCTCGCCGAGAAGCGCCGGGTGATCAGCTCGTTCTTCCAGCGCGACAAGAGGCCGCGGCGTGAGTACGCGGTGCGCGCGGGCCAGTTCCTCACCGAGCGCAAGGCGGCGCGAACGGCCGAGAGTAGCCGGCTTCGAAGCGGCGCAGGTCGAAACCGACGAGGGCGCGCCGCTGCGCTGCTCCAGGGCGCGTCGACTCTCTCGAGCCCGTCTCAGGACCGGGCGAATCTCGGTCGCGCCGCCGCCACCATCGGCTCACTCGGCCAGCGGGGGGTGCTCGGGTAGTGGCTTCCCCCTCGATAGAGACCCTGATCAAGACGCAGGAGCACATGGCGACGCGCCGTGTGAACTTCGACTCGATCCGGCAGGTGACGAAGGAGATCTTCTGGCCCGACGGCGCCGACTTCATCGTCCACCAGACGCAGGGCGGCGTCCGCAGCCAGTCCGTCTACGACGCCACGGGCGTGATCTCGCTCGAGCGGTTCGCGGCGATCTGGCAGTCGCTCACGACGCCCCAGAACTCGATCTGGCAGTCGCTCAAGTCGAACGTCGAAGAGCTCAACGACGACCCGACGGTGAAAGAGCACTTCGCCGACATGACGAAGAAGCTCTTCCGCGTCCGGAACTCGCCAAGTTCGATGTTCTACCCGCAGCAGGAGACGGACGCCAAGTCGCTCGGCTGCGTGGGGGACGCGTGCCTGCGAGTCGAACCCAACCGGATCACCGGCCTGCCTACCTACCGGTCGATCCACGTCGGGAACGTCTGGGTCGCGCTGAACGAGGACGGGCTTCCCGACACGATCTACCACAAGCGGCCGCTCACGGCGCTCGCCGCCGTTCGCATGTGGGGCGATCGAGCTCCCCGGTGCGCGAAGAAGGCGATCGAAGAGAAGGACTTCATGGAGGAGCACGAGTACCTCCATGTCGTCCAGCCTCGGGACCTGGGGCAGTACGACCCGGAGCGACTCGACGCGAAGGGCCGACGGTTCGAGTCGTGGGAAATCTCGCTCGAGGACAAGGCGCCCATCAAGACGCGCAGCGACGAGGAGAGCGACGGCTACTTCGAGCAGCCGTACATCTACTCGCGCTTCACGATCAACCCGCAGGAGGAGTACGGCCGCGGCCCGGCGATGTGGACGACGCCGACGAACCTGACCCTCCAGTCGATGAAGCGGTCCGTGATCAAGCAGGGCGAGAAGGCCGTGAGTCCGCCTCTGCTCTCGCACGCGCTCCAGTTCAAGGGCGACGGGCGCGGAACGCTCAACATGCGGGCCAACGCCATGAACCCCGGGTGGCTCGACCAGTCCGGTAACCCGCGCGTCCGGCCGTTCGACAACGGCTTCAAGTACGACATCGGCCGCGAGATGATCGAAGACGAGCGGAACACGATCCGCGACGCGCACCTCGTCACGCTCTTCCAGATCCTCGTCGACAATCCGCAGATGACCGCGACCGAGGCGCTGATCCGGGCCCGCGAGAAGGGCGCGCTGATCGGTCCGCCGATCGCCCGCCAGCAGACGGAGCGTCTTGGACCCATGACGATGCGCGAGCTCGGCATCCTCGCCCGGCTCCCGGAGGGCCACCCGAACCGGATCCCGGAGCCGCCGCCGGCGCTGGCTGAGGCCGGCGAAGACGTGCTGATCGAATACGAGTCCGAGGCGACCACGATGCAGCGCGAGGCCGAGACCGGTCGGGTGCGCGTGTGGTTCGAGGATCTCGAGCTGATCAAGACGGTGACCGGGGATCCGACCGTGGGCATGGTGGCGAACGGCCACGAGGCGGCGCGGTGGCTCAGCGAGGCCCGGCAGGTGCCGGCGGAGGTCGTGTCTTCCAAGCGCGAGGTCAAGGCGGCCGTCGATCAGATCGAGGCGGCGCAGGCCGAAGCCGAGCGGAACGAGGCGCTCCCGAACCGGGCCCGGGCGATGAAGGACATGGCCCAGGCTGAAGCGGTCGCCACGGCTTGACGTTCGTCGACGAGAATCAGCGGAAGGCGTTTCATGCGTTCTTCCAGACGCCTGAGGGCGCGTGGCTGCTCGAGGCGCTGATCGTCGGCAATCACGTCTTGGATGCGCTTCCTGATTCGAGGATCGAAAACGAGATGGCTCGACCCGTGACGGAGTTCGAGCGCGGTGTCTGCGAAGGCCGGCGGAGGCTGGTCCTCGAGATGCTCGATGTCTTTCAGCTGGGCGTCCAGGACGCCTACGGAGTGATCAACCGCGTGGAACGCATGGCGCAAGGGGAAGCGTCAGAAGAGGGCTACGCGGACTCTTGAGGGGTGAGAGATGTTTCGACGACACGTGTACCAGCAGGCGGCGGCAGAGCCCGAGGGTGGAAGCGGTGGCGGCGGTGCCGCGGGTGTGATCCAGGACGCGGGCGGCGCGGGTGGCGGAGGCGGCGGCGGGGCTGCGGAGGGGGGCGACCTGCCGACGGGCTTCGGTGAGCTTTCGCCCGATCTGGCGGCCGTCGTGCGCGAGGCGAAGTGGCAGGACCCCGGGCAGGCGGTGAAGTCCTATAACGACCTGCTCTCGCTGAAGGGCGCTCCGGCCGATCGACTCCTCAAGCTGCCCGGGTCGCCGGACTCGGACGAGTCGAAGGCCTATCTCGCGCAGCACCTCGGCGTTCCCGGCGAGGCCTCCGAATACGATCTCTCGGTCGTGACGCTGCCCGAAGGGGCCGTCGACATCCGAGACTCGATCACCGAGGCGCTGCACGCCGCGCGCGTGCCGGGGGACGCTGCGGCGCCCCTCGTCGATGCGATCGCGCAGGCCTATGCGGCGAAGTCGCTCGCGGCCGAGGAGGAGGCGGACGCGAAGTTCGCTCAGGCGAAGGACCAGCTCACAGGCGAGTGGGGCGGCGAGTCGCAGCAGCGATGGGCGAACGTCAGCAAGGCCTACAAGCTGCTCGGTCTCGACGATTCCCAGGCCGACAAGATCGCGCTCGAGGGTGAAGGCGGCGTGTCCGAGTTCTTCAAGCGGCTCGAACTGCTCGGCTCCCGCATGGGAGAGCCCACCGATCATGGCGCGATGCCGGAAGGCGGCGGCGATGGCGGCTTCCTGACGGCGAAGCAGGCCGAGGCTCGGCTCGACGAGATCGAAGCGTCGGGTGCCGACCAAAGTGATCCGAAAGTGCGATCCGAAATCGATCGCCTCTCGCGGATCGCGCGGCCCGGCAAGGTGTCGATCTGACCGACTGCGATTGACGTACCCGAAAGGCTGCGTATATCTTTTCGGAGTCCCAGAGAAGCCGCTCTATCGGCGGTCCTGCGGTTGCTTTCGAGCGATCGTGGTCCCGGGTTCCCCGGAGAAGCCACGCAAACCAAGCGTGAACCTTCTACGAGGAATCCAACATGGCCGATATCGACGCTGGCGCCATCTACTCGTACGAACGCCGGACCGAGATGCTCCTTCAGCAGGAGGACTCTCGTTTCGAGCCGTACGTCTTCATCCCCGAGACTGCCACGGGGAAGAAGAAGATGATCGTCGAACAGTACGGGCAGGTCGAAGCCGCCGAGGTCACTCAGCGCTATCAGGCTGCGACGTTCACCGAAGTCCCGCATGACTCTCGGTGGGTGACGCCCCGCGACTACTTCATCAACTCGCCGGTGGACGAGTTCGACGTGCAGCGTCGGCTCACCGATCCGACGGGGAACTACCAGAAGTCGCAGGTCGCCGGCATCAAGCGAAAGCAGGACGATGCATGCATCACCGGCTTCTTCGCCGACGCGATGACCGGTGAGGACGGCAATACGACCGTCACGTTCGCCGCGGACGGCGGGCAGACGGTCGCCGTCGGGTCCACCGGCATGACCATCGACAAGATGCGGTCGGGCAAGACCAATCTCCGCGCCTCCGAGGCGCTGGAGAAGGGCGACATGGTGATCATGGCGATCGCCGCGCAGCAGCACGACGACCTCATGAGTCAGACGCAGCTGATCAACCTCGACTACGCCAGTCGGCCCCGTCTCGAGGACGACGAGATCGTCTCGTTCCTCGGAACGAAGGTCATCGACAGCCAGCGGCTCGCGCTGAACGCCTCCGGGCACCAGCGCATCCCGATGTGGTGCAAGTCGGGGATGGCCCTCCAGAAGTGGAAGGGCGTCTCGGTCAAGGTCGAGAACCGGCCCGACCTCGTGAACACCAAGCAGATCAAGACCATCGCGACCTTCGACGCCACACGGCTCCAGGGCGGCAAGGTCAACGAGATCGTCTGCGCCATCCCGTAAGGGGAGGAGAGAACCATGGCTGAATTCTTCTCGAATCAGTTCGCGCCTGCGGGCACGGAGACGGCCTCTCCGGAGACGGGCTACCGCATCCCGAAGGGTGAGGGTGGCGGAGGCGGCAACCGTGTCGTCGCGCGTCTCACGACGGACGGCACCACCGCGGCCGACGTGTTCCGCATGATCCCGAACGTGCGTTCCGACGCGCGGATCTGGTCTATGCAGGCTCAGGTCGCCTCGACGCCTTCGGCGGGCGACATCGATGTCGGTCTGCACCTCTCGGGGTTCAACCACGACGGTGCGGTCGTCGATGCCGACCTCTTCGAAGATGGTCAGTCGGTCACGTCGGGCCTCTCGCTCGCGGACGTGTTCACGGGCGCCAGCCTGACGAACCTCGACCGCGGCAAGGCGCTGTGGGAGCTCCTGGGTCTCTCCGAGGACCCGGGCGTGCTCTACGACATCACCGTCACCACGGCGACGGGCTGGACGACGGCGTCGGCGGTCGAGTTCCTGCTGACGGCCGAGTTCCTCGAGCAGGGCGTCTAGGGGGTCGTCATGGCTGCACGACTCATGGCCGTCACCGGTCAGCAGGACATGAGCACGATCGCGTCGGTCGCCGCGGGTTCCGACCCGGGCACCGACATCATCACGATCCAGTTCGACGACTCGGACGACAAGTCCACGAGGCGAGCGGCGCTCACCCGTGCCCTGGAGGTCCTCACGGAGGAGGGGTGGCTCTAAGTGCCGTCACAGGTCGGAATCTGCAATATCGCGCTGCGACTCATCGGGGCAGGCAGAATCGTCTCCCTCGACGAGGATTCCGAGGCGGCTCGCGCCTGTAGCGACCTCTACGAGGCGACTCGTGAAGAGCTCCTGCGCACTCATCTGTGGCGGTTCGCTCGGAAGCGGGAAGCTCTGCCCGCTTCCAGCACCGCCCCTCTCTTCGGGTACGACGCGGCTTTCCCCAAGCCGGCCGACTGCCTGCACGTCTTCGCGGTCGACGCCGGGCGCTACGCAACGCGTGGCGTCCGGTGGACCGTGGAGGGGGACAACGTCCTCGCCAACGCGTCGGCACCCCTGAACATCCTCTACGCGGAGGACGTGACCGAAGCCGGGCGGTTCGATCCGCTCTTCGCTCAGACTTTTTCGCACCTCCTCGCGGCGTATCTCTGCGAGCCGCTCACCCAGAGCAACACGAAGAAGCAGCTGATCGAGCGCGATCTCGATCGCGTCTACTCCCAGGCGATCGCGGCCGATGCTCTCGAGTCCATCGAGATGATCGAAGCCGACGGAGTCTGGATCACGAGCCGCTACTACACGGGCGGCACGATCGATCCGACCATCGTCTGGGATGCGTGGGTCTGGTAGTGCCCCGGGCTGCCCCCGCCATCACCCGGATGAACGCCGGGAAGCTCTCTCCGCAGGTCGGTGCACGCATCGATCCGCAGATCCGCCCGTTCTACGACGCAGGCGCACAGGTCCTCAAGAACTTCATCGCGATGGTCGAGGGGCCGATCATCAAGCGGCCGGGCTTTGTCTACATCCGGCCCGCGCACCTCCAGAATACGAGCTTCAAGCTCGTCCCCTTCTACAACGCTGCGAGCCGCTTCGTGCTCGAGGTGAGCGGCACGGACTCCACCTCGGACTGCGAGGTCCGATTTCTCCAGGACGGCGTTGCAGCGGCGGAGACGGCGCAGTCTCTCACCGGATCGCCGACCGCCGCGAACCCCGTATCGATTCCGCTCACGTCGCACGGGTATTCGACGGGTGACGAGGTGCTGATCGCGGGCTCGGCAATGTCGGAGCTGAACGGCCGCTACTTCTCGATCACGGTCACGGGGCTGAACGCCTTTACGCTGGACGGAGAAGACGGAACGGGAAGGTCGACCGGGGCGGGAGGTACTGCCGCGAAGACGTACCACGTTCGTCCCTTCCTGACGGGCGATCTCCGAACGATCCAATGGGAGCAGGACCAGGACGTGCTCTACCTCGTCCACTCGAGTCGCCCGCCGACGTGGTACAGCCCGAACGCCCACAACGATTGGGAGTTCGACGGTCTCTTCGCCGGAAACGATTGGCCGCTCTTCGAGTTCGACTCGACCTCCGGCGTCACCATGCAGGCGTCCGCGACCGTGGGATCGATCACTCTCACGGCCTCCTCTGCGATCTTCACCGCCGAGCACGTGGGGCGAGCCGTTCGGCTGACCGACATCACCACGGGCATCGGGACGGTCGATCAAGACTCCGGGGGTGAAGGCTTCGTCGAGATCGACTCGGTGACCTCACCCCCATCGACTACCGCCTCTGCGACCGTGCGCTCGACGCTCGACGCGAACGTCGTTTCTTCGCCGACGACGCGATGGGCGTGGAGCGTCGTGGGCAACCCGACGGCGATTGCCTCCTTCGATGATCGTCTCTGGCTCAGCGGAATCGAAGGCTACGAGGGCCAGATCTGGGCCTCTCGCATCGGATCGATCCTGAATCCGGAGTCCTTCGCTCGCAACGCGACCGATGTGGGTGCCCTTCACTTCCGACTCCAGAAGGGTGGAAATCAGGAGGTGCGCTGGCTGCGCGGCATGGACGAGGTGCTCATCGTCGGCACCGCGAGCGATGAGCAGACGGTGACCTCGATCGACTCCACGGCGGCGATTGCGGCCGGGAACATCAAGGCCCGGCGCAGGTCGGCTCGGGGGGCTCGGGATGGCGCCGACGCGGTCGAAGTCGACGATCGCGTGATCTTCGTCCACCGCGCGGGACGGAAGGCCTACGATTTTCGGTACCGGATCGAGCTGAACGAGGTGACTGCCTCTGATCTCACCAAGCTCTCGCGCGAGTCGACGCAGAAGAAGCTCGCCGAGATGCAGTACCAGCAGGAGCCCTACAACGTCATCTGGAATCGGATGGACGACGGCTCGATCACGGCGCTGACCTACGACCAACGGGAGCTTGTGGCGGCGTGGCAGGACGTGGAGCTAGGGGGCGGTCCCACCCTTCTGTCTCACTGCATTCTCCCGTCCGACACGGATTCGTCGGACGAGGTCTGGGCCATCACGGAGCGCACGATCAACGGATCCGCGCAGCAGTACATCGAGCGCATGAACCCCTTCTGGGAGGAGGGCGACGCGCTCGAAACTTGCGTCTTCGTCGACTGCGCGTGGACCTACGACGGTGCTGCCGCGACGACGTTCTCCGGCCTCGACCATCTGGAAGGTGAAACCGTCTGGGTTCTCGCGGACGGTGTCCGACTGGACGACGTGACGATCGCGGACGGCTCGTTCTCGATCTCGACTGCCGCGTCGCAGCTGGCGGTCGGCTACGGCTACGACGCCGACTATCTGTCGATGCCGATCGAGGCTGGATCAGCCGACGGCACGTCGCAGGGCAAGCTCGGCTCGATCGCACGGATCATGCTCCGGCTCTACCAGACGGGCGAGGGACTCTTCTACGGCCGGACGCTCGACGACGATGACCTTAGAGTCGTCCCGATCCGTGCAGTGGGTGACGCGATGGACACTCCTGTCCCGGTCTTCGACGGGGACAAGGACGATCTCTTGATGCCGGCGCACCAGGAGCAGCGGCGCACCGTCGCGCTCCGTCATAGGGCGCCGCTTCCCTGCACCATCGTCGGCGCGTTCCCGCGCCTGGAGGCGCGGTAGATGGCCGCGGTGGCCCTTGGCGTCGGATCGCTTCTTGTGGGGTCGAGTATTGGCAGCTCGGTCTTCTCGTCGATCGGTTTCGGCAAGCGATCCAAGGCAGAAGAAGAAGCCGAGCAGCTCGCAGCGCTGATCGCACGGGAGCGGACGCGCGTCTCGGCCGCGCGCTCACGTCGGCAATCGGCACGCACGCTCGCGTGGCAGCGGGGCATGGTGGGCCGAAGCGGCGTGTCGCTCGAGGGGTCACAGATCGATCTCCTAACGGAGAACGCGAAAGAACTGGAAATGACCGCGATCTACATCGAGCGGTTCGGCGAGCTTGAAGCAGAAGCCGCGGAGGCCCGCGCCGACAGCATCGAAGAAGCGGCACGCATCGGAAAGGTGCTGGGGGTTCTTCAGGGCGTCACGAACGCCGGATCCATCGCCTACAGCATGTTTGGCACGCCCGGCGGTGCCGGGAGTGGGGTTACGACTGATCCGCGCCCTGAACAGACGCCGGCGCAGCGTGCGAACTCCAACTCCTTGTATCGGAATCGGATCCAGCGATGAGGATCCAGCGACTCATCGCCGCAGAGACGCCGATCGCCCCGCGGCCCACCGGCGAGCAGTTCGGGGCCGCTGAGGGACGCGCTGTCCAGCGGCTTGGGAACGAACTGGGGCGCACGGCGCAGCTCGCTTCGCAGATATTCGACAGCTACCAGCAACAGGTCGCCACGTCGCGGGGCCTCGACGCCGAGGACCAGCTCCGGCGCTTCGCCGAGGAGCAGGAGCAGAATCCCGACTTCGAATCGCGCGAACGCGTCTTCCTCGAGCGGGCCGCCGAGCTCCGGTCCGAGCTCGGGCGCGGTCTCACCCCGCGTCGCCGTGTCGACTTCGAGCGGATCCTGTCGCAGGCCCGGAACCGGCACGCCGTGACGGTGCGTGCGGGAGCCAGAGGGGCGGCACTCCAGGCGGCAGAGATCGAGACCAACGAGATCCTGCGAAAAGCCGCCGTCACGGTCGCGAACTCGGACGATCCGCTCGACCAGATGACCGCCCATGGCGAGGGTCGGAAGGCGATTCAGGACTTCGGCGAGAACTTCGGGCAGACGCCGGAGCGTATCGAGGAGTCTCTGCGGGGCTTCGACCGCATGATCGGAGACGCCGTCTTTGTCCAGAAGCTCCGCGAGGATCCGGTCCACGCCTACAACCTGCTCGAGGAGCCCGGGGCAGGGCTCACCGTGGGGCGCACGCCGGCCGAGATCGAGCAGATGCGGACTCGGGCGATCAACGAGGTCGAGTCCCGGATCCTGCGCGCGGACCAGATGGAGCTCACGCGGATTCGGAAGGCCGAAGCAGCCCGAAAGGAAGCGGCGCGCGACGTGATGGTTTCGATCGCGACCGAGGCCCGCACCGAAGAGGGCGTGAGCGTCGACTTCATCCGGGACAACGCCGATCTCCTGGGCGGCGAAAAGGCCATCGAGCTCATGGAATGGGCCGTCAACACCGGTGGGCGCATTCAGCGGACGAAGGTGGATCCCAACGTCCTTGAGGCGCTCCGCGCGCGCGCGGCGTCTGGCGAGGACGTGACGGGCGAGATCTTCGACGAGGAGGTCGCGGGGAACCTCGGGCCGGCCGAACGAAACGCGCTGCTCACCATCAACGACGACCGGTTCGACCCGGCCTTCGACTATCTCGACGGCGCGATCTCCGAATTCACGCGTGGACCCGCCCGGCAGCGCGTCAACGAAGCGAAGGCAGAGATGGTTCTCTGGGCAGCCAACCATCCGGAGGCGTCCCGCGCCGACGCCCTGGAACAAGCGCGGGAGATCGCAGAACGCGCCCAGATCTACGACACGAGCAAGATGCGAGTCGCCAAGTTGCCGCCGCCGTTCGCGGTCTTCGAAGAAGACGGGCGAACGATGCGGGCGAACGAGACAGAACAGGCTCTCACCGAGCGTCTTCTCTCGGGCGACATGGACGAGGACGAGTTCGATCGCGCGATGGATCAGTACGAGGCGTACATGGAGGCGCAGCGGGCCGAGCAGTCGCGCGCGGTCGAGCGTGACGCGACGGAGGGCAATCGGTGAGCACTCCGATCGAACCCCACGCCAACGTCATGCAGGCCCATGCCGAGCGCGAAGAGACGCAGCGCAAGGCCGCTCGCCGAGAGCGCATGATTGCGGAATACCGAGAGCGGCAGGCGGCTCTCGCAGCCGAAGCGGCACCCGCCGCACCTCCCGGCGGCGGTGACGGCGATGACGACGACGACAAGCCGTTCGACCTTGGTTCCCTCTCGGGCGGACCGCACGGCGAGCACGCGCCGGGGGCGATGGAGTCCGCGAGCCGCGCGGGGGGCGTGGCGCACAGCCTCGTCCCCTACCCGACGCAGATCGCGGGGGCGCTGCTCGACGCTGCGCAGGAGGCCCCGGCGGCCCTCGTCGACATGAGCGACTGGCTCGGCGAGAAGCTCAACCTGCCGGGCGACATGGGGGCGATCGTCGGAGACGAAGAATGGGGAATCCGGCACGACGTTGTCGATGCGATTCAGGCGCTCGTCCCCGACATCGAAGAGCGAGAGGACGGCGGCGGGGCGGCCGCGCGCGGCATCGCGCAGTTCATCGCGGGGTTCGCCCTCACGCGAAAGCTCCCGGGCATGGAGAAGCTCGCGGCGGCTGGGCGAACCGGACAGATCACTTCCGCGGCGCTTCGCGGCGCCGTGGCGGACTTCGCGGTGTTCGACCCGCACGAGGATCGGCTCTCGAATCTGATTCAGGAGTTCCCCGCCCTCGAGAACCCGGTCTCCGAGTACCTCGCCGCCGATCCTGACGACGGCGAGGCAGAAGGCCGCTTCAAGAATGCGCTCGAAGGGCTCGGTCTGGGCGTCGCGCTCGACGGGCTCTTCCTCGGCGTCCGAGCGATCCGGAACGCGAGGCGCGGCGCGGCCGAGGTCACCGAGCCGTTCGAGTCGATGGCGCGTGAGGTCGAGGTGCTCGACGAGCGGGTCACGCTCCAGAAGCAGCGATTCGACGAGCTTCTCGGCGACCCCGAGGCCCCGATCTTCGACATCACGCCTGCCCGGGTCTCCCCTGACGAGATCGCCGAAAGCGGTGCGACCGGATCCGCGCGGGCCCCGGCGGCGGCCGCCCGCGGCGCCAAGGGGGAAGAGGGCGCCGAGTACGTGATCAACTGGTCGCGGATCGACGAGGCCGACGACGTCAAGGCGATCATGCAGGACATCGCCAACGCGTCGAAGGAAGAGATCGACGCAGTCCGCGGACCGAAGATGCGCTTCGCCCAGGTCGAGGCCGAGGCGGGCGAGATGAACGCCTTCGAGGTGCTGAAGCATCGCCGCGAGCTGAATGGCGCGGCTCTTCCCCCGGCCGAGGCCACCGCCCTGCGCGCTCTGTTCGTGACGTCAGGCCGAAAGGTGCGCGAGCTCGCGGCGGCGGTGCGCGCCGATCCCGGGTCCGAGATCAACCAGATCGCGTTTCGCAAGATGATGTCGATCCACAACCTGATCCAGGCCGAGGCGTTGGCCGATCAGGCAGCGGCCGCGCGCACCTTCGCGGCTCGCCGGATCCCTGTCGGCGACACGCCCGAGTTCATGCAGCAGATGGAAGAGCTGACCGGCCTCTACGCCACCGGGACCGACACCCTCGACATCGCTGATCGGGTGCTGCGGTACGAACGCATGGGAAGGCAGGACGCAATCGCGCCATTCGTCTACGGCACTCCCTGGGCTAAGACGCAGGATGGCATTGCCCAGCTCTGGTATCTGAGCTTGCTCTCCGGGCCGCACACGCACGCGCGAAACTTCATCTCGAATACCACCGTTCTGCCCCTCCAGGTCATGGAGCGGCGCGTGGCGTCTTTCCTCTCGCAGCACGGAGGGAGCGGCGAGGTCGCCACCGAAGAGGCGGCGGCGATGCTGACGGGCATGTGGGAGGGAATCCGGAAGGCACTCCGCGTCTCCGCCGCCGGTCGGCAGGTGCTCCGCGACGGCCTCGAGCAGCCGGCGTTCGCTGGGGACGCGATCCGCGAGAATGCCGACGAGTTCGGGACCTTCTACCAGTCACTCGCGACAGGTCGTTCCGGCTTCGGCTCCGGAAAGGTCGACGAACGGGTGCTCGGGGCGTTTGACCCGGAGAAGTGGGAGATGTCGCGAACCACGCCGATGGGCGCCGTGATGTCCGTGTTCGATACCGCGACTGCGATGCCGACGCGCGCGCTGGCCGCAGGCGACGAGATCTTCAAGACGGCGAACTTCATGGCCGAGCTCCACGCGCAAGCGACGCGCCGCGTCGCGGCTGAGGTCAAGGCGGGCCGCATCGCGCCGGACGACTATCTCGACGAGGTGACGCGCCTCGTGAACGAGCCCGACAAGGCCATGCGGCTCCAGGCGATGCAGTTCGCGGACGAGTCGACGTTCACGAACACGCCGCCGCGAGGGTCCACGATCCATCGCGCGATGCGCTCGCTCGCCAATATTCCTGTCGTCGGGCGAGTCACGATGGCGTTCGTTCGGACGCCCTACAACATTGGACGATTCACCTTTCGCCGTACGCCGATCGCTCTCGCCATGCGTTCCTACCGGGATGCGATCGAGGCTGGAGGGCGAGAAGCCGAGCTCGCCCGCGCGCAGATGCTCACAGGAACAGCTCTTCTAGCTGTCTTCACCGATCTCGCGTTGCAGGGGCGACTCACCGGGAACGGCCCGCCAGACTCGAAGGAGCGTGCGCACCTGCGACGGATGGGGTGGCGCCCCAACTCGATAATGCTGGGCAGCGTCGAGGACGACACGGCTCGCTTCTACAGCTACCGGGGCCTGGAGCCTGTAGCAGGCTTGCTCGGAATGGCTGCCAACACCACTGAAATCCTCGCTGCCGCCGCGCACGAGGACGACCCGGAACTCGACGAGCTAGTGATCGCGTCGTCGCTGGCCATCGCGAATCAGATGACGGCCGCGAACTACATGCAGGGTGTCTCCGGAATCCTCGAAGCCATGAACCAGCCCGAGTTGCATGGCGAGGACTACTTCAACCGGCTCGCCGGATCCCTGATTCCACAAGGCGCCGCGACGTTCACCTACGCGATGGATCCGGTCTATCGGGAGGTCACGGACTGGCAGGATGCGATCCGAGCGCGGACACCGGGGCTTTCGGAGGGCATGCCCGCCGTGCACGACCTGCACGGACGCGAACTCACGCGGCAGGGACCGCACGGTCGGACGTACGACATCCTGTCTCCGCTGTACGCCTCTGAGTGGGATCCCGAGCCGATCGATCTCGAGATGCAGAAGCTCGAGATGCACCGCGCCCGCCCGAGCTGGAAACAGCAGATCGACGGTGTTCAGGTCGACCTCTCCCGCTACCCGGGTGCCTACCAGCACTTCGTCAAGCAGGCTGGGGACGGCCTGACCGGCGAGGCGCCCGGAATGATCCAGCGTGGTCAGTACGTGAGCGACGGCGGCACCCGCCTTCAGGAACTCAACTCGCTCGTCTCCGGCACGCACTCGCTTTCAGGCTGGTACGAGCAGATGGGACGCGAGGCCAAGATCGCCTTCATCCGTTCCGTGTTTCAGGCGTTCAACGACGAGGCGAAGGACGACCTGATGCGCGAGTTCCCAGAGATCCAGCAAACCGTGAACGAGCAACTCCAGCAGGACTGGCTCGAAGAGTACGGGGTCTCTGCCGACCCGAATACAGTGAGGCTGTTCAGATGACCGTATCAGTCGAGACCAAGCGTGCGCAGAGCAACGGCGACGGATCGACCGTGGCCTTCCCTTTCGGCATACCCGTGAAGGCGGAGACCGACATCGCGGTGCTGAAGACCGCGACCGCGACGGGCGTCGAGACGCCGCAGGTCCTCACGACCGACTACACGGTCACGCTCACCGGCTCGCCGGCGGGCGAGACGGGTGGCGTTGTGAACTTCCTGTCGGCTCCAGCCTCCGGAGAGCGGGTGACGATCTACATCAACGCTCCTCTGACGCAGACTGCGAGCCTTCCGCAGTCCGGGCCCTTTCTATCGGAAGCCGTGGAGTCCGCGCTCGACCGCAAAGTCACGCTCTCGAAGCGCGCCGTCGACATCGCAGAGCGGTCGCCGACTCTCTACGAAGGCGATCTCGACGGGACGGACGGTCGCTACGATGCGAACTCGAACCGAATCGTGAACCTCGCTACACCGGTCGAGACGACGGACGCGGCCACGAAGGGCAGCGTGGACGCCGCCATTGCCGCGGCGCTCTCCGTTGGGGACGTGACGGTCCTGACTGCGCTGGGCATCGGTTACACGATCGCGGACTACCGCTACCAGATCGGGGACACCGGCAGCACGGACGTTGACCTCGAGACGCGTCTCGGGGAGACCAAGAGCGTCACGGACTTCGGCGCCACCGGCGACGGGGCCACGGACGACACCGTGGCCTTCCAGGCGGCCGTCGACGCCGGCGGGCACATCTTCGTTCCGCCCGGCACTTACCTGCTCGATCAGGTCGAGATCACGAACGAAGTGCACATCGTCGCCGACCCGCAGGCCATCCTACGGCAGCGGTCGCTCACTGCCTCGCAGGATCAGGCGATCCTCTACTTCTCGACCGGCTCCGACTACTCGAGCTTCGAGGGCGGGCAGTTCGACGGGAACGCCGCCGCGCTGACCGGGTCGCACACGGACGAAGAGATGATGGCGATCCGCGTCATCAACGCGCCCGATCACATCACGATCGAGCGCACCTACATCCACGACTTCCTGTGGGCGGCGTGGCGGTTCGGCAGCGGGAGCTTCTCCGTCTTCCGGGACATCCACATCAAGGATTGCGGGAAGGGCTTCGTCCATCAGCAGCCGGTCGCCGGGCGTGTCGAGAACGTCACCGTGGAGGGCGCAGCGAACAACGGAAAGGCGATCTTCCAGCACGCGGTCGAGATCCGCGACGGCGACCACTTCAAGGTGAGCAACCTCCGCGTCGTCAGCTTCGCGCCGGACGGCTCCGGACTCGAACCGACGCCGAACGCGATCGCCTTCCAGCGCATGAAGAACCTGACGGCGGAGAACCTCGTGATTTCGGGCTTCGCCGGCACGGGCGGCAATCCGGGTATCGGGATGGACCTCGATTCCCTCGAGCTCTCGACGTTCGCGCACATCACGATCGAGGGCGGATACGACCGGGGCATTTCGTGCAACTCGCTCATGGACTGCTCCATCAGCGACGTGCATATCGCGATGGAATACAACGCCGAGGGCTCCAGCAATCACGGCTTCCAGGTGCGGACGGGCGGCCTCTATCCGCCGATCAGCCTCGGCGCCGTCAGCGAGAACGCGCGTGCGAACGTGGCCTGCCGAAACCTTCGCATCGCGAACGTGATCGTGACGGGAGCCGCGGACCACGGTTTCCACATCCAGTCGGGCGATATCTCGCTTTCCAATTGCATGGCGATTGGGTGCGACCTGGACGGCTTCCGGATCAACGAGAGTCTGCCGAGCGCGCTCTTCGTCAATCCCCCCATCCCGGCCACCGCGGTCGTCACGCTGGAAGGCTGCGTCGCGGTCAACAACGGCCAGTGTGGGGTCCGCGTCACGAAGGGTCAGGATGTCTCGATCGTGGGCGGGCTCTTCGTCAACAACGGTCAGGACTCGTCCGCCGGGACGAACTCGCGATGCGGCGTCGTCGTGAACGACGTGGACCGGATCTCGATCATCGGCGTGGATGTCTCGGACACCCAGTCTTGGTCGACGAAGGCCGACAATGCGTCCTTCGAGCCGGGCGCGACGGTCGGCGATCAGTACGAGGTGAGCCTGATCGACCCCGGCCTCGTGAACCTCGGGCAGCGGATCCTGATCCATGATGCGGGCGGCGCCGCGGTCGATGCGACGGCGAAGGTCGTCGCGAAGTACCTGGACGACATCACGGTCGAGATCAGCGGCGGATTCACCTTCTCGTCTTCCGGCAACCTGACGACGCTTTCGGGCACGTTCGACACCACGGGAGCCGAGCTCGACGGCGTGTCCGGGACGGCGCTCGATACGGAGATCATCGGCCGCACGTTCGTGGAGTCCGCCGGCGTCTATCGCCGGATCATCCGAGTGGACGACGCGGCCAACGGGATCATTGAAAGCGCCTTTCCGTCCGACCTTTCGGGTGCCGCGATCCAAGCGCTTCGATGCGACGTGGACCCGATCGCGTCGCAGCAGGTCGGCGTCCGAATCGAGTCGGCAGCGACGGAGGTCTACCTGTCCGGCGTCACGGGCGGCGGCAATGTGAGCGCGCTCTACAGCATCGCCGACCCGGCCTCGATCGCCGAGCTCGACGTAGCAGATGCCGCTTGGGTCGATGTCGCTTCGGCGAGCACGATCGCGATCCCCTACGGCCGCGGAAACGTGCGCGTGACGGGCACGACGAACGTCAACAACGTGACCGCGGGCTTCGACGGTCAGTCGGTTCGCCTGTGCTTCGCGGCGTCTCTCACGGTGGCGGACGGGACGGGGAACCTGCGGCTCGCGGGGAACTTCTCGGCGACGGCGGACGATGTGTTGGAACTCGTCTGCGACGGCACGAACTGGATCGAGGTTTCGCGGTCGGCCAACTGATCGCGGGGAGGGAATGACAATGGCACGAACGATTCGATTCTTGGCGGTGGCCCTCGCGCTGCTGTTCGCGGTGCCCGGCTGGTCGGCGCCGCAGGCCAACGGCGGGCGGATCTCGGGTGGCATCACCGAATGGACGATCACTTTCTTCGCCGGGGACACGTCGGAGTCGAAGTTCCTGGACGTGGGCGGGCAGTGTTCGGTGCGCGTCAACCACAGTGGCACCGGCACCGTCGAACTTTGGCAGGTCGCCGACAGCAGCGTCGCAGCGACGAGCGGAACGCAGGTCGGCTCCGATTTCACGACTTCGACGACGACTGCGACGACGTTCGCTCCGGGCACGTTCGGCGTCAAAGCCATCGCGACGACGGCTTCTCCGGACACCGTGATGAAGATCGAGTGCTCGAGGGTGCAGCAGGTGGGGGGCGGCGGCACTACCCCTTTCGACTCGTGCCGCTCTGGGGTCAGGGGCGGCGGATTCGATTCGGCGACGGGTCAGTATGCTTGGACCTGCGCAGGCACGGCATGGACTTCTGGCACGACTTTCTTGGACTGCGACGGAGAGGCTTCGACGACGAGCGGGACGGACGGGCGATGCTGGGCTGACGGCGAGCGCCCGATGGTCGACGAGACTCTCGAGGCGTTCATGCTGGCTCACGATGCGACGCTGCCGGGCGGCACGATCTACGTGCCTCTGTTCGCGGGTGAGGACCACGCGATCTACGTCTTCGAGGAGTGCGACGGTGACGACTGCCCACTGATCCAGCAGGGGTACAGCGACCGCCGAAAGAATCAGCCGAACCGGACGGCCTACATCACGGCGACCCACGGCCGAAGATTCGTCGCCGAGACCCCGTGCCGAGTCGATCCACTCACTGATCGGCGAACGGGCGTCTGCTTGGTCGACAACACCGACGATGGCACGGAGTCCGGATCCTGGGTCTTTCGGCATGGACTCGACCAGGAGGCGAGGTACTGCATCCCGACGAGCACGACGGATCCGACCTGCGACGTGGATGCGGCGGGCGTCGCCCCGTTTGATATGCCGACTCACGCCCTAGCCGGAGTCTCTTCCTCGGTGGACGAAATCACGCCTAGCACCTCCGGGAACGGCGGATACGGGGCGCTTTGCCTGGACAACGCAATCACGAGTTCGGTGGCGACAACGAAAGGTGTTTGCCGAGGAGACCCGCGCATTCGCTGCACGGTTGCAGGGTCGAGCTCGAGACTCACGACGACGACGGGAGGATGCGATTTCGGAGCGGGTGGCGACCTGGGGCCGTGCGAGGGGTTCGTCGACTACATCGAGCACGCGGTCGAGACTCTCGGAGAAGAACATTACATCGGCTTGAGGCTGACAAACTTCAATGAGGACGGGAGCACGGCCTCGAACGGCCAACAGTTCCACAAGCTGCCGGTGGAATCGGTCATCGCTGGGACGTGCGGGCAGGGGACGTGCGAGGGCGGAGACGACGCAGGTCAACCGTGCGACACCAACGGCCAATGTGAAGGCGGCGGCACTTGCGCCAATGTCGACGAAGGCGCGTTCGTTCGCCTGGGAATCGACGGCGACGAGCCGTTGTTCAGACTGTGGCCGTACATGACCGACGAGATTTCACCTTCTGGCCTCTGCTCGGGCGGAACAGATGCAGGCGAGCTCTGCTACACGGATTCGCATTGCGACGGCGGCGGGGTCTGCGAAGGCGCGCTGACGGTCAACCAGGTCGATTTGCTCGACCAAGACGCACGCGACATGGGTCCTGGTTATGCATTCGAGAACTTCGGATTCATGCCTAACAACCCCCTGGGTCGAGACTCGTCTCTCGCTTCGGCCGATTGTCTTCTCGGCACCGAGGCTGCGTGTGACGAGCGCCCGCTAATCGGCTTCATGTCGGCCGACGGCGGAGGGCACAGATCCAGCCGATACATCCGATGCTCCGAGGACGATTCCAAGTCTTGCCTCGACGGTCAGGTTCCCGGTCTCGGAGCGAAGATCCATGATTGGGTCGCGTCCGACGCACGGCAGGGATTGATCGCGGACCTGTCTCGGTGGGACTTCGACAATTCTCTGATCGAGGACACGACGATGGACGGTGGTCTGTTCGCCATCTTCGTTTCTGGATCGCGGGTCTGCAATTTCACGATGCGGAACGTCCGCGCTGCCTACGCGGTCAGCGGGTCTTACGCAAAGAACGTCCAAATCTGCGACTTCACGCTCGATGGGGGGTACTTCGATCAGGGCATGTTTCGCCTCCGAAACCCCGTGAACTGGACGATCGACCACGGCCAGGTCGGCGGCCTAGCAGGGCATTTTGCTGTGATCGGCGCCGAGGACGAGACGAAGATTCGCGGCTTGACGTTCAGCGAAATCAACGCCTTCGGGCACTCTGCGCCGATCATCAGTAGCAGCTTCGGCCCCGATCGATCGAAGAGCTTCATCGCGGTCACTCAGTCCGTTGTGGCCGCCGACCAGCAACAGGGTGAGCTCGAAGACATCGTGTTCGACGCGATCAAGGTCGAATCGACGTTGCCGGAGGTGATCCTCGTCCATTTCGATGCGGGGGACGACAATGCGGCTGGAGGTGCGACCGCGACTGACTTGGGCGTCGAGGAGTACATGCACCAGGTGTCGATTCTGAACTCGAGCCTTACGTCCGCGTCGGGTGCGCTCGTTTCGTTTATGAACGCGGACAGCTCGTCCAACTTCGACGCGGCCGACACGCTTGATTTCCGCACGGCAAGCCGAAGACCCCGGATGCAGAACAACCGTCTGAACGGGGTGCCGGCCGAAGACTTTCCGTACACGCAAGGCGCCGCCGCAGCATTCGGGGACTGCGAGGGCATGAGCTATGGATCGGTCGTCGCGGTCTACGACGACACGGCCATCGGCGCTTGCACGGATGCGGGAGCCGACGGGGTTCTCGACGGCGGTGGCACCGCACAGAGCGTGTGCAAGTGCGATCCGTCCGGTGATTCCGGAGATGGAGCCTGGTCCCCTATGTAGGCATACAGGCAGCGTCCGAGGATCCATTCGACCTGAGCGTCTACGCGAGCGAGCTCAACGCGGTTCACGGCAGCCCCGCCAACTGGCCGGAGTGGCCGACGGAGCCGACGATCACGAGCGGGCCGACCGCGCAGACCGACTGCTCGGGCCTCCAGACGGCGGTCGGCATCGCTGGCCGGCACTCGGTGATCGAAACCGGGGTCACGATCGGAAGCTCCGGGACACCCTGCGTCCTCACGTTCGCGTCGAACACCAAGCTCGAGATGCAGGGGACCGCCTTCCTCTGGGGCCGGTACATCATCAACACCGCGATCAGCAACGTAGAGATCACCGGCGGTGAAGCGAACGTCGGGACCGTCTTCTCCACGGTCAACGGCGACGACGTTCTGGTCGAGCAGGGCGTCTACACCTCGACGAGCGGCCCGGTCTTCTACGTGGGCAACTCCGGAGGTGGACCGACCGCCCGCGTCTCGATCGTGTCGAACGAGATATCCGCCGGATCCTATGCCGTCCTGGCGGACCCCGGCGCGGTGCCGAATCACGTCGACCTGATGGTCGTGAACAACGACATCACCTGCGCGACGGCGACGGACGAAGCCTGCGTGCGCGTGCAGGACGGCGACGGAGTGACCTATCTGGCGAATCGCGCCTTCAATACGGTGGGGCTGAAGTCCTGCTTCCGCATGTACGACGGGTCCGTCAACGCGCTCATGGCCGGCAACGTCTGCGTGAACGTGAACGGTCTCGCCGCGTTCGAGATTTACTCCACCGGAGAGGTTGGCGGCCCGACGGATCACCGGGGCGACATCGACAACGTCCACATCCTCAACAATCGGCACTTCTACTCCGGAACATGGTCCGGCGTGACCTCCGTCTTCGGTGGGCAAGCGGCGGGCAGCGGCGGCCCCGGGCCGTATACCTGCGGCGACTTCTTCTCGAGCGGGAACCAGCTCATCAGCAGCAACGATGCGACCTACGTCGAATCCGTGGCGAGTTGCTCCGGTTACACGGAAGACACGAGCGGAGACCGAGACCTGGACCTGGACGATGCGCCCTACAACGGATCGCCTCCTGACTGCTCAACCCTCGGATGTGGGCCTTCGTGATGTCCGCCTGCCCCGAATCGCCGAAGGTCCCGAACCCGCCGCCCACGATCGGCGGCCCGTTCTACGACTGCGGCATGGGCCCGGTGGGCTTCCGCTCTCCTTCGCCGATGAATCTGCCACACGGGTTCGGTGACAACGGTCTGTTGAACGGATCGAGTACCTGCATCCTGCCGTTCACGCCGCAGGGGTGGTGGGCTGGGAACGGTCAGCCTGACCTGCCGAACATCAAGATCACCGACAGCAACCGCATCATCCACAACGCGGCGATTTTCCCCGGCGATGTCGTCTTCTACGGGAAGAACGTCGAGTGGATAAGTCAGCCGGGCTTCGGCGCGATCGAGGGCGAGTACCGCTGTGCAGAGAGCGCCGAGAACATCTCGGTCGACGGCGTGTGTCTCTGCCCGGTGCCGGAGCCGGGGTTGCTCTCTGCGCTCGCGGTGGGGCTACTCGGGCTCGTGTTGGGCGTGCAGAAGCGAGGGAAGAAGTGATGGGCGGTAGCCCGGTGATCGACAAGCAGACGGGAATCAGCATCGGACTCGCGCTCACGCTGGCCGCGGCGGTGGGCGCTTTCACGCTGGACGTGAAGGAGGACATCACGCGGCTCGACGAGCGACAGAGCGTCATCAAGGCGGACACGGACAAGATTCCGTCGATCGAGAAGAGCATCTCGTCGATCCGAACGACGGTGAATCGTATCGAGGCTGCCAACGATTCGGCTTTCTCGTGGAAGAAGCCGGACATGGAAGTGTGGTGCCTTCGGACGGAGCGCAAGAATGACGGTTGGATCTGCGCCGACCCCTACACGGTTCGGAACGATGATTGACCGGCCGCTCGTCAAGGATCTCGTGATCCTGTTCCTGGCGATCTGGCTTGTGGCTCTCTCCGGATACTCGTGGTTTCGCAGCGCGACGCTGGGAAACGAGCTGCTCGACCGCGCGCTTGCGGCCTCCGAACGCTCTCTCGAGCTGCGGGATCTGGTCGTCGAGAACAACCGCATGAGCTTGTTCTTCAAGCACGACGTAGCGGCGCTCTGCCGGGCGACCGGGGCCGCTTGCTCATCGGACACGCTGGGGACGCGCGAGCCGTGGGAGTCCGAGCCGTGAAGCAAGCCGCCGCCATCGTCGTCGCCCTGGTGCCGCTGGCCGTGGCGGTGGTCGAGTACCGGCACGCGAAGGCGGCGAAGAGCGAGACGGTCGAGGTGGCGCGCGTGCTCTCGGAGGCGTGCCTGCGAACGAACGAGGTGAGGCCATGAGACAAGCGAAGACGCCGGCCGAGTTCGACGCCGACTGCCGCGAGATCGAGGCCGCCTTCCCGGCGCTCTGGCAGACGAGCGGATACCGCAGCGCGGAGCGGAACGCCGAGGTCGGCGGGCACCCGGAATCCGACCACGTGATCGGGATGGCCCGCGACTACTGCGCGCGAACGCTCGAGGAGCTCCATGCGGCCGAGGATTTCGCCGAGAGTCTCGGGCTCTGGGCATTGGTTCACGACAAGGGTTCCGGGATGCACCTGCACGTGCAGGGCACTCAGCCGGGGCCGCTGCCCGCTTGGTGGGTGGCGAAATACAAGGGGTGAGAGAGATGAAGGGATGGAAGACTGCGCTGGTGGCGCTGCTGATCGTGATCTTTGGAGGTCTCCAGACGTTCTTCGAGAGCGTCGAGATGGACACGAGCACGCAGGGCTGGGTACTCATGGGGATCGGTGTCGTGATGACGACGCTTCGCGCGATGACGAGCACGCCGATCTTCCAGGACGATGCCGAGTGAGCCTCGAATGGGTCCTCGGGCTCGTGGGAGGCGCTCTCGTGGCGCTCTTCGGCGGGCTGGGGTGGTCGCAGGTCCGGAAGCACGGTCGCGCGTTAGAGCGCCGTGAGCGGGCCGAGGAGGAGCGCGATGAAGCGGTCAGCGAAGCGGAGAGGGCGGCACGTGCTCCCCTGTCTGGGCCTCAGTCTGTCGATGCTCTTCGGCGCCTGCGCGACGACTAGCCCGGTGGGGGCCATCCGGTGCCCGGCGCCGAACACGGCCGAGATCGACGACTACGCGCTGATCGTCGAGGCAGATCCCGACCGTCCGGCGGTGCGCTGGGTGGCGAGGGTCATTTCCTATTGTTGGCCTGATGAGGCCGACGAGGTGCGGCGTGCCGACGCTCGATGACCTCGCGGAGTACGCCGCCAATTTCGAGTGTCCGCCGCCTCCGCCGCCCCGTCCGCCGTTCCAATACATCCTGCACATGCAGGTGCCGGGTGACGCGACGACGCCGCTGGAGCGGATCTGGCAGCCCGGGGACACGATCGAGCAGCCGATCTACGAGGGGATCATCGACGCGCCGGGTGGGGGAACCTGTGTTGTGTGGCGGGCTCGCCTGATTCGGGCGGGGGCCGAGGCATCGCCTACGGCGTCGTTTATGACGCATCCGGAGTGTCTGCCGGTTCCGGAGCCTTCGGTTTCGGCTTCGCTTCCGATCGCGCTTCTGGCCGCTTCCGTGCTCGTTCGTCTGCGGCGTCGCGCGTAGCCTTCCGCTTCCGGTCGGCGTGGTAGCGGCGCCACGAATCTTGGTCGCAGGGGCCGAGGTTGCTCACGGGGTGGCGGCCTTCACGCGGGCGAGTGCTGCTACGACGCTCTCCCGAGCAAACGGGCGGTCGAGGGTAACGTAGGCTTCAACCGCCGCGATCAGGGCCTCGACCGCCTCCTTCGGCGCGGGGTGGCGCTTCCGCCTTGCTTTCGAGCAGTCGTCGCATTGAAGGCTGTGCAGACAGTCACCCATCGTCCGCCTCCCGCGCGGCCTCAATTGCTCTGGTGAGTCGCGCATCGGCGGTCAGGAAGTCGTCGCGGTGCGCGGTGCTTGCGAAGAGCAGGATTCGCACGGCCTCCGCAGTCGCGACGATCAACTCGTCTCGCGTCTTCTCATCCATCGCTCTCCGCCTCCCGCGCGGAGTCGATCTCGTCTTCAAGCTCTTCCCACTCCTCGGCGGAGAGCATGACGCTGGGGCCAGTTTCGACGAGATCAGAGACGATCCGCTTCGGGTTGCCGCCGTTGATCGCTTCGCCTAGCCAGCCGTTCAGGAAGCACTGCGACTCGTAGAGCTGCTCGCGCACCTTCCGTAGCTTCAGGGTGTCCGGGTGCGCCTCGCCCTCCGCCGCAGCAACCTCGTCGAGAGTCATCGGCCGACCTCCGTGCTCCGCCGCGGGCTGGGGCTCGTCATCATCGAACAGGTTTCTGTACGGACGGTTCTCGCCTTCACGCCTCGGGTTCGATTCACACATCTCTTCGGGCTGGGGCTCGAGCGAGCGGAAGGCTTCGGCATTCTCTTCGAGGTCGTGCCAACGCTTGACCATCGCGGTCCATTCGGCGTCGACTTCGGCAGCCTGCGCGCCCCGGTCGGCGTGCTGATACGCCCACCAGAGGTCGTACATCTCGGCGGCGACGTAGCGTGCTTCGTTCCTCTCGCGCATGAGTCGCGCCACGTCCTGCTCTAGCAAGTCCTCTTGTTGCTTCAGGTCGGCGACCTTGGCGCGGGCTTCGTCCCGTTCGAGGAGAAGGCGAACGTTATGGTCGCCCGTTTTCCGGGCCGCCTCTTGGACGCTGCGGACGCGTTCCTCCGCGGCCTCCGCGCGCTGCTTCTGCGCGCGGTACTTGCGACTTAGCAGCTTCACATCCGTTACGTTGTGGGCTGCCATGAGGCGTTCGTCGAGCGCGTTGTCCTGCTCGGAAATCCGGTCGCGAAGAGTGCGAATGGTGGATTCGTACTCTTGCTCTCGCTGTCTCCAGAGGTCGATTGCCTGCGCTTCCTGTCCAAGCTCGTGGAGCGAGGTCTGGTCGTCATTCATCACGGGTTCCTTTCGTCGTTCCAAGGATGTGCCGCGACAGCGGCATCCACGAGCGCGCGAAGATCCGGCGGGAGTGCCCCGACCGGGGCCATGCGCCACAGGCGGGCCAGAGCCTTCTGAACCTCGTCCCGCTCCGCGATCCGCTGATCGCAGCGAGCCGCCCACTGTTCGGCTCGTGTTGCAGAGCCGTCCGCGCACTCGCGGAGATGGGCAACAGAGCCCTCCAGCTCCTCGACCCGCGCGCGGAGACGGGCGACTTCGGACTCGGCGGATTCGGCGCGAGCTACTGCAACGTCCAGCCCGCCCGAAAGGAGTTTTGCTTCCCCCTTCGCCTCTGCGAGCGCGGCGCGAAGGCGGGCGATCTTGTCGTATGGATTCTTGTCCTCAGGTATGACTCGTAACCGGCGCTCAATCTCTAGCTCTTCGCGAAGATCGGCAATCTCTGCTTCCGCCTCTGCGAGCGCGGAGTAGGGCACCACGGGGCCGTACTCGTTCTCGATCAAGCGGTCCGCCTGGACCTCGCCGGGCTCGCACCGCACGCAGTACCGCTTCACCTCGCCCCCGTCGCCGGCGGATTTCGGGTCAGTCATCGGAACGCCTCCCCAGATTCCCCTTGAGAACGGCCAGTCGGTTCGCGCGCTTCGCGAGCCGCACGGGCAGTCGGTCTCCGGTGTCCGCCCATGCCCAGCGATGCAAGTCGAGCGACGTGAACGCCTTGCGGCCCTCGATCTCCGCCTCTGCCCACGACACGAGCCGGCCGTCGATTCTGTCGATGAGTACGTCGGTGACTCGAATCTCCGGCTTCCACCACGCGCGAAAGCGAGCGAGCCAGTCCTTCGTCGGATCGGCGGGGGCGGTCATGATTCGTCCTTATCGGTCTCGCCAAGCGTGCCGCCAGCAAAACCCTCGTGGTCGGGATCGGCGAAGTTCGCCAGCTCGGCAATGAGGCCGCCGAAGACTTGGAGCCGGTGCCCCACGGCACGCATCTCCTTCGCGACCTTCCGGCCTTCGTCCCGGGCCTCGCGGAGCTTCCGCTTCGCGCGCATCGAATTGGACTCAGGCATCGTCGGCTTCGGCGAGGATGACCGCCTCCCGCAGCTCGGACCGGACGGGGAAGTCGCCCTCTTGCTGCCAGTAGGCTTCTCCAGCCTTGATCGCGTCGGAGAGCGAGCCGGCCGCGACCCTGCGGCTCTCGGTCCCCCCGTCGACTTCGTTACCTTCTTCGTCCTCGTACCACACGTCGAATCGCAGCTCGTAGATTCTTGTTGCCATCAATCACTCCTTCTCGCTGTCTCCCGCGCCAAGCGGCGGGGAGGGGCAATTTGGGTTGTCGCACTGGTACTTGCCGGGGCGAACCACCTGAAGCCACTCGCGGCAATCGCCGCACCGCGCGCCGTGCATCCCCATCTCCGGCCACGTTGTGCCGGGAGGCATCAACCTCTCCCGGAGATCACGCGCAAGCAGCTCGTATCCATCCCTCTCGCACGATTCCGCATACGCCCGGATCGCGGCGGGTGCGTGCGGGTCGTGAGTGAGGTCGAGCACGAAGTAGTCGGCTCCCTCATGCTTCCCGCCCGGCTCATCGGATCCGTCGACCCTCGACACCCTGAACTTCCCGAAGAGACCTCGTGTTCGATCAGCCATCCGTCTTCTCCTTGGGCTCCGCTGCCAGCGCCTTGAACGGATCGACTCCGGCCCACTCGCAAGCCTTCAGGAACACGACGACCGAATGCGGCGCGTAGTCGCCTCGTCGCATCCGAGACAGCGTGTTGAACGAGATCCCCGACGACTTCGCTGCCTCTCGCAGTGTGATTCCGCCTGCGTTGTTGATCGTGGCCTTCAAGGCTGCTTCGAGTCGGCCGCTCATTCCGCCTCCTCCTTGGGCTCCGCTGCGGGCGGGGGAGCGAACCGTGCAGAGCGGTGATGCAGGAACAGGTAGAGAGCGGCGTCGACCGCGTTCTCGCTGGGCGTCGTCCCGTCGAGCGGGCGCAGCACACGGACGAGATCGTCCGCAGCTTCCAGCGCCGCGTGATCGTGGAAGTCGCTCGGAGTAGGACGAGCGGCGCGCTCTAGCCGAGCACATCCCTCGCACGCGACGTTCATCTCGTCGTTCATGGCGTGGTCAGAGATCCAGAAGCCACACTTCCGGCATCGCCAGCCATCGATCACGGTGCATTCCCAGCTCGCCCCACTCACTGCGGGGTGGCCTCGCGGGGAGAGGGGGCGCACTCACAGGCAGCGTTCACGAGGTCGTAGCGCCAGCCGTCCGAGCACGACGCCTCGCAGGCGCGCAGCACCTCGTGGATCGTCGGCTCTCGATCGACGCCGCAGCCGGGGAGGGCGAGGGCGGCGAGGAGCGCGAAGGCCACCTGACCGAACCTCGCCAGATTCCCTAGGCGTTCCGGCCGGTTAGGGCGTTCGTAGACGGGCCTCCGAAGCTGGGGGTCGCGCGTTCGAATCGCGCCCGGGTCACCACCTAACTGCAAGCGGTCACTACTCTTTCTGAGTGGTGGCCGCTTTGCGTTCAAGCGAATGGGCCGGGCTGGGCCGGATGTGGGCCGGGTAGCGGTGGCCTACGAGCGATCGAGCGGAAACCAACCATCCCCGATCATCTCGTCTCGGATTCGCTGCTCGTCGCGAAAAGTCAGCTTCTCTCCGCGGCGCTCGAACTCCGCGTCCATGCGCCGGTTCAGCTCCTCCATGTAGACCGTCCATATCGCGTCATCGCGTCCCCTGATTTCGTCGCGTTCTCGAAGCTGGACGAAGATCCCCTTGTAGAGCGCAAAGACGAAGACAAGGCCGGGAAGCAGAGCCACCCACCCGAGCCCAATCTCGATCGCGATAGCCATGGCTATCGATCCGGCGAATGCCGAGAGTGTCCAGGCTTGGTGACGTTCGACGGCGGGAGGGCGACTGGCGCCGGGAGGGAGAAGCGGGCCGCGGCCATCAGCCATGCTGCACAACCTCGATCCGGAGGAAACCCATATCCTCCTGCTCAGGCTTGATCCAGTGGGAGTAGCGGCGCAGAGTGGTGTCGGGGCTCGCGTGCCCAAGCGCGTGCTGAAGCCATACGATCGACTTCCCGCCCTCGAGCGCCCAGCTGGCGAAGGTGTGCCGACAGCAGTGGAATGAGAGCGGGCGGATCAGCGTTTCGCCGTCATCGTCGACACACCTGGTTTTGAGGCGTCGAAACGCGCGCCCGAAGTTCTTCTCGTCCCACCGTCCTCCCGTCGCGGTCGTGAACACGTAGCCGGGCTCCGACCACAGCCCCTCGCGATCGCGCCGTGACTTGCGGAGCTCGTCGAGCAGGGCCTTCACCTCCGGCGACAGTGGTACGGTGCGAGCCTTATCCGTCTTGGGTGTCTTGATCGTTCCGTGCACGAGGGCGTCGCGAACGCGGATGCCGTCCGGTTGGACGTGCTCCCATCGGAGTGCCAGAAGCTCGCCGCGGCGCATTCCTGTGCAGATGGCTGCCAACAGAACCGGGTAGACGTACGGCTCTCGCTTCTTCGCGATGCCGAGCAGGACCGAAACCTCCTCGCGCGTCCAGGCGTCGACCTCGCGCACTCCCTGGCCCTCGTAGCGGCGGCCGATCCTGCGAACCATGTCACCGCAACGTGCCGCAGGATTCCGTTCGACGAGACCGGCTTCGATGTGAAGCGAGTAGACGCGGCGGAGGGCGGACAGTGCGTTGCGGATCGTGGCGGCCGACTTTCCGGCCTCGAACCGGTCCTCGACGAAGCGCCGCATGTCGTCGCGCGTGAGGGCGCGCAGGTCACGATCGCGGAAGAACTTCACCAGATGACCTTCGATCGATCCGCGATGCGTCTCCTCGGTGCTGGGCGACATCTCTGAGGCGTGCGTCTTGAGCCAGCCCCGGAGAGCCTCGTCGCAGGGCAGGGCACCGCCCACCATCCAGTGGTCCGCGGCCTCCTCCTCGGCGTTCACCTGCGCTGCGATTCGCTCCGCCGATTCCCGGGACTTCGCCTTCCGCTTCGTCTCCTTCTGGCCCTCATAGGTGACGACGTACCAGCCCTTCGAGACGCGCTCGCCCGCCTTGTTCCTCCGAAACAGCTCCCGCGCCTTCGCCCGCATGTGCATCAGCCTACGCCCTTTCGCAGATCACGCACGGTGGCGAGCTCGGAGCGGGAGAGCGGCTCAGCGCGATCCTGCTGTGCCTCCGCGCGCGCGAGGCCCGCGAATCGCTGCACGCTGGCGACGGTCACCATCTTCTTTCCGCATACGCGGCGGGCCTCTAGCTTTCCTTCTTCGAGCAGATTCCGCACCGAGCGATCCCCGACACCGAGCACTGCCGCCGACTCCTTCACGGAGAGCCAGGGCAACGCCTGCCAGTGCTCGATGGATCGCTCGAAGGGCATCAGGCCTCAACCACGTTGCGAGCTATCGCAGGCCGCGAAGCTTCTGAATCTCGAGCTGAATGTTGGAGAGCATCAGGACGACGCCGGGATGGCCCCCGAGGCCCGTGTCCTTCAGGAGGCCCTGAAGCTCCGCGTCTCGGCCGAACTCGAGGAGCGTGGCCTCGGCGCGCTCCCGTACTGCCTGACCATCTGGGCGAGCGTCGATCACCCGGCGCCACTCCGCGTCCTCCTGTTCGAACTGGGCGCGTTGTGCCGCTGTGTGTGCCTCGAGCGCGCGAGCTACATGCTGTTCGGCGGCCGATACGACCTGCAGCTGCTGCTTGGGCGAGAGCTCGATTCCGGCGAGAGCCTCGGCGGCCAGGGCCGCGTCCTCGGCGTTGATCTCTCGGGTTGGGCTCGAGCTGCTCTCGACGAAAGCCTCGGCGGCTTCGAGTAGGGAGTCGCTCGAGATCTCGCTCGTCTCAGTCGCCGCCCCCTCCGCCAGGTCGCCCTTGGACTTCTTCTGGACCCAGTCATTGGCGGGCGGCTCGTCGTCGTCGGACTGCGTCTCGCCGTCCTGTCGTGCGAGGAACTCGTCCCACGACTCGCCGGGCCGGGCGGCGTTCGGCTCGACCGCGAACGCGTCGTCCTGTGCTGCCTCGCTGGCCGCGTCGGCCTCTGCGTTGCCTTGGTCCAGGTCGCCGTAGATCGACCGTCCGATTCTGCCCATGGAATCACTGCTCATGCGTTTCTCCTCAGTCCTCGACGAACTCTTCAATCAGGTCCTCGGTCAGGTTGGTGATGGCATCGAGCGGGCGACCGAACGTGATCCCGTAGGACCGCACGAGCCCGAGGAACACCTCGAGCTCGTCGTCAGCGTTCGCGAGGTCCTCGTACTCGTCCGCGATGCGCTGGACGGGAGAATCCGCGCCACGGAACCGCGGCCCGACGCCAGTGATCGCCCGCGTGACGCCCGAGAGCTCGACGATCGGTAGGGTCCCGACCATCTCCGACAGCCCCGCGGTCGCGAGCAGCTTGGCGAGTTCACCCTCGTCCTCGACCTCGAACAGGTTCCCGGCGATGAGCGCCGCGCCGATACCGGGGAGCCAGTAGCGGAGCGTGTAGGAGGCGAGCAAGTTGCCGACGTCGCGCTCCTTGGCGAACTGCCGGAGGCTCGCGCGCCCCTGGTTGTAGAGCGTGTTGCGCCACGAGTAGAACAGGAGCAGCTGCCGCAGCCCCTCGTCGCCCCTCTGGATGGCCGCGAGGTCCTTCTGCCCGGCGCCGCCCTGGCTCATGCGGACGATTGAGTCCGCGAACTCGACGGACTGCTTGTGGTCGAGACCGAGCTCGACGGTCGCGGCGTCGTAGGAGCCGAGCCAGACGGGCAGGTCGACCGAGTAGAGCTGGACCTTGCCGATCAACTCCATCGACGCCCGCGTCGCGCGCGCCCCCAAGTCGCTCTTCCCGACCTGGCGGCGGAGCATGTCGCGGAGGTCGCGGTCGATCTGGCCGACGCGGTGCCGCATCTCGCCAGACTGCTCGGACACCCGGTCATAGACAGCCTGCATGCGGCGGGGATTGAGGCCCGCGTAGGCCTTTCGGATCCCGGAGGCGTAGTGCTTCGTCCAGTTCGGGACACGCTCGCGGAGCGTCGCCATCGCGTTGAGGTTCCCGAGCACCTGCGCGGCGAGGGTCGTGTATCGGAAGCCGAGCGTGTACGTCGTGACATGCACTCGCGTTGCGCGGAGCCCCTTCGCGAGTCCGCTCAGCGCACGGTTGTCCACGTGCCGATCGGTCGCGATCGAAGTGAGCCAGGGATTGAAGAGCTCGGTCATCGCTGGGCCGACCGTTTGGTTGAGCCGATCCTTGAACGCCGGCGCCTTCAACAGCCTGTCGATCTGGGTCAGCGTCTCGCGGTACGCTAGGTCGTGGATCACCTGGTCGAGGTGCGCCGCCACGACGCCCAGATCGAGGAGGAGAGGGCCGACGGCACGGGTCCGCTCGATCGTGTGGCCGTGACCCGTGATCGGCCGCTTGAACTGGGTCTCGAGACCCGCGTACAGATCCTTCTCGGCGTTCACGAAGGCCCGGCTCGATTCGTTGTGGTCGTAGACGACCGGGAAGTACCCGCCCCGGTAGCGCCCATGCACGGTAACGACCTCGCGCGGCTGGACCTTGGCGGGCACGACGCCGACGAGTCGGCGCTCTTGCTCAGCGATACGGGGCCACAGGGACTCGATCAGGTCCCAGGTCGCCTGGACGAAGTTCCAGTCCGCGCGAGACAGCTCAGAGTCGAGGACCGAGAAGATCGCTCGCTCAGTCCAGCCGCGGCCCTCCATGAGCTTCTGGAAGTTCGACTCGTTGCCGGTGTTGAGCGCGATCGCGAGAAGCTCGCTCTTGCTGGCACGCGTCTGCAGCTGCGGATGCCACTTCGGTGTGACGTAGCCGGCTCGATCCCCCTTCATGAGCTCGTCCATCAGCTCGGCGAAGGCCTGCGTGTACTCACGGCTCAGATCGTTGCGGTCTGCCTCGGCGTCGGCGATCGGCTGGAAGACGTGCTCGCGCCACGGCCCTCCAGGCTCGTGGCCATCCCACTCGTCGAAGAGGAACTCCATCCGGACGAGCGATGCCTCTGCCCCGACGACGTCCTGCTTGACGCCCTCGAAGTCGCTCGGGTTGAGATTCCCGCTCTTGGGCCGCTCCTTGAGGTTCGCTTCGGCGGATTCGATCAGCTCAAACCGGATATCGTCGAGCTCCCGCGCTTCGTTCTTCGTGCGGTACTCGAGCTTCCGACGAGCGAGCGTCTCGATGTTCTTGATCGAGTTCTCGAGATCGAGTAGCTCCTCGAGCGTCAGCTCCTTCCACGAGGTCGTGAAGGCCTCATCGCGCAGCCTGTCGGGGATGATGACCGACTCGTGCTCGCTCTCGCGCTCGAGGATCCAGTCCCGGAGGCTCTTTCGGCGATCGATCTCGCGGAGCGTTCGCGACTGGTTGAGGTCGAATCGAGCGAGGAGGGCGTGCACCTGTTCCGACGCCCCGGCCTTGCCGAGCCGCTCGAGCCGTGGGCGACTCTGCACGCGGCTGAAGTAGTTGGCCGCGGCCTTCGCCTTCTCGCGGGCGCTTCGGGCCTCCTGCTCCATGAACGCATTCAGCAGCTGCTTCCGGCGGTGCCCCTGGGCAGCTTGGAGATCGCCCCGCTCGGCCGCCTCGACGGCCAGGCGACTCTCGCGGGCAGCCGTGAGCCTATGGCGATGCGGCTCAAGGTGTCGGACGCGCGTGTTCCGCACCATTCGGGCCGCTTCGCTGCGCGCCGCGGAGAATGGGATGACCGGCACACCGAGTTGCTCCGCAAGCGACCGCTCCTCCTCGACGATCTGGTCGATCGAGAGCTCCGCGATGACGGGTTCCCCGGTCACGAAGTCGGTCTGCTGCTCGACGCTCTCCTGGTTGAGACTTTCGATCGCATCAGGGAGGCCCTGTCGAAAGGCCTGGGCCTCGTTCGGGGTCATGGCGTCGAACTCGAGCGCCGTGTGGTCGGCCACGGCGACGCCGAACTCCGTGGGTGCAATCCCCATCAAGTAGTCATCCATCGGGATGACGAAATCGCCCCCGCTCTGACGGACGTCCTCGATCTGCTCGAAGATCGAAGGAGCCTGCTCGCGAAGCGCGTCGAGTGCCGTCGGGTCAGCCGCATCGAGGAAGGCGAGGGCGGCCTCCGGGCGGATGTACACGGCGTCGATCCCGTCGCCCGCGTCGGCGGACTCGCGGATCAGCCGACGGAACGTCTCCGGGTCGGATTCGCGGAGCGTGGACTGCTGGGCGGCCCCCTTGAGCCGGAGCAGCCTCTGACCGTTCTCCACTGCGCGCTCGGCGAGGGACGAATCCGCCACGACGCGGGAGAGGCGCCCCGCCGCGGAGAGCCCGCCCCCGGCCTGCGCCCCCTGCTCGAGCGCAGACAGGATTCGGGCCCACACCGCGTCGGACCCGGTGAGTTCGAGCGGCTCGCCAGTGGAAGGATCCTCTAGGACGTGGGTGAACTCGTCGACGCCTTGCCCCTGGGCGGCGCCCGCGAGGAGCACCGAGGCGATCTGGACGCCTTCCTGCAGGGCCTCGGTGATGGCTTCGGTGGCGGCCCCCTCCGTGATCGAGCCCGCGAACCCGGCGAAGGCCCGCCGCAGCGCTGGGTTTCGGAGGGCTTCGGTGGCGGCCTTGCGCGAGAACACCCCCGTGATCTGGCCAACCCCGGGGACGTCGCGGAGGACACGCGACAGACCGAAGCGCTCGAGCAGGCCGTTGACGCCCCCGACGCCGAGCGCCATCGCCCGGGCTAGGTCTCGGTCGACCGGGACGCCGTCGTTGTCCGTGACCCGCTGCAGCTCTCGAAAGGCGTGTCCGGCTTCCGCGCGCGCCGAAGAAGCGAAGACGGCCAGAGAGCCCCCCAGCTTGAATCCCTCGGAGGCGGCGGCGCGCGCGCCGGCCAGCGCGCCTCCAGGCCCGGCGGGGAGCCCGGCCATCGCGCCGATCGGGGCGGCCCCTGCGGCGCCGACCACGCCCCCCTCGACGCCGGAGACCAGCGTCTCGGCCATATGGGGCAGGGCCTCAGCGACGACGCTCGGCGTGTTCAGCAGGATGCCGCTGATGCCCTCGTCGGGGACCCCGAAGTCGGGCCGCTCCCCGATCTGGCGCTCGAGGTACTGCATCTCGAGCTCCCGGAGCTCGTCCGGACCCTGCACCAGGTCGTCGAAGCTGAGGCGCCCCAGCTGGCGCCCGAGTTCGCCTCGCTTGAAGCCGTCCGCGGTCTCGCGCGAGATGCGCTCGATCATCCACATGTTCTCGAGGTCGGGCTCGGCGACGGCTGTGAGGTCCTGATCCGAGGCGATCCCTGCCGTGACGGGATCCTCTGCGGTGAGCCGCCGCGGGTTGATCTCGTCGATCCGATCCATGGCCTCTGGAGACGTTCCGAGCGTCGACATGAGCGTCGCGCCGAGTAGGTCGGCGCGGGGCGCGTCGGGATCGGGGAACTCGGGCGTGGCAAGCACCTCCGCGGCCGCGTCATCGAAGAGAGCGTCGAACTCAGTCGGCATCGGCGTCCTCCGCGGCGGCGGGAGCGCCGAGCCGCCGAAGCATGCCGGCGATGGTGTCTCGGACCTGATCCTCCGTGGGTTGCTCGACGCCTCGCCGAACGAGTGCGCGCAGCGCCTGGGTCCTCACCTCGGTCGGCGGGTTGCGCAGGAGCGCCTTGGTGTCAGCCGGCGTGAGCTCGCCGACGCGCTTCGTCTCGCCGAAGGCCGCGAACGTCCACCCGAAGGCCCCCGGCACCAGAATTCGCTCCGAGATCGTTCGCTTGATGATCTCCTCGCGCTCGTCAACGCTGAGGTCTCGGCCCTTCACCTCCCGCTCCTGGCGAGCGGCTCGCTCGAAGGCGTCGAGCATGAGGTCGATCTCCGTCTCGTTTTCGATCTTCGCGCTCCGGAAGCGACGCCGCGCGAAGGCGATGTCGCCGTCCTTCAGCGCACGCGTCGTCTCGAACTTCGTCGGGCTCCGAAGCTCCTTCTGCGCCTCCTGCAGCTCCCGGAAGTCCGGGCGTGCCAGCTTCTCGCGGTGCTGCCAGAGGTCAGTCTTGGCGAAACTCTGGGGGTCCGAGCGCCGGAGCCTGACCAGCTTCCGCCACGTCGCGGGATCCGTCTCGTCGACGAACGCCTCGCCGCGGGCCTGCTTCGCAATGCGCTTGTCGAGGTACTCGAGCATCCGGCGGCGCTGCGCGACGGGAACCCCGGGAAGGATCTCCGCTTCGCCCCCGCCATCGAGCAGTCGCTCCCAGCTCGCGTCGGTGTCGGCTTCTGCCTTCTGGCGCGCGGCGAACGCTTCCTCGTTCGTGCGCGTCTTCACGCGCTTCACCACTTCGTCGCGGAGCTTCGGATCCTCGACTGCGCGCGCGGCCGCCAGGCGCGCGTCGAGCGTCGGAAGGCCTGCGACGATTGAGTCGGTGACCCGTTGCGCCTGGCCTCGAATCCCGTCGAGCTCGACCGACTTCGCCAGCTCGCCGAGGCGGGCAGGATGGATGAACGACTGGAATCGCTCGAGGAGCTCGCGCGCCCCCTCGTGGTCGACTGTAGCGAGTCGCTGGATCGACGTTGCGAGGGCAGGGGAGAGCACCTCCTGAACCTGCACCGCTCTGGTGTTCTCGTCCCATCCTCCCGCGTCGCCCAGCTCGTCGATCTTGCCGACGATCTCTGCCATCGCGGCCGTTCGATCGTCGTTGGTGTCCGCTCGTGCGACGCGGTCAGCGGCGACCTTCAGGAACGCCTGGTTCGTGAGCGCCTCGTACGCACTCATCTCCCGCGCCGCGTGGCGCTGGAGCTGGGCGACCATTCGTGCCTCGCGAATACCCCAGGCGCGTTCGAAGGCTTCCGTCTGGACGCCCTGCCGGAGCTTTCCGGCAAACTCGCTACGGATTCGCGCCAGCGAGTCGCGGCCCACGCTCGCGACGTCGGGCGATCCATCGCCCCCGATCGCTTGGAGTCCGCGGCGGTTGAGCAGACCCGTCTCCGCGTTGTGCCAGGCGTCCAGTGCCCGGGCCTCGGCTCCGACCAGAGCGTCGGTCACCATGGCCATATCCGTCCGCCGCTTCATGTCGATGGCGATTCCGCCGACGGCGTCGCCAGCCGCGCCGAGCCCCTGAGCAATCGCATCGAGACCTACGTCTTCGGCTTGCACGCGACCGAGCGGGACCGCCTCCGCGATTCGGTCGCCCTGTGTGCTCTTCGGAACGATCGGCGCCATCGATCAGCCCTCCGTGCTTCCGTGCGTCTCGCGGCGGATGATCTCGACAGCGTTCAGCTTCTCGTCCGTGGGCTCCGTGTCCTCGTCGTCCGATTCGCCACGACGCGCCTTCCGGATCGCCTGAAGCTCTTCCGATTCGACGTAGGCGGCGACATCCGGATCCTCGAGGGCCTGAGCGGCGTCTCCGATTCGCTCGAGAAGCCCCTCGTAGAGGTTCATCTCGTCTCCGACACGGTCGGGCCTGTCCCCGAGCGCGTACGTGACTCGCGCCGCGACGGCGGCGAGGATGCGGCCCTTGAGGGCGCCGTCGAAGGGAATCCCGCGCGTGCAGTCGAGCGACGTCATCTGCGGCAGCGAGGGGTTCTTGCGACGGCGCACGACCGACGCGAGAACTTGGCGCGACTCCTGTGCGTTCTTGGTGATCCACTCGAGGCATTCGGTGAGGCCGACCAGGTGGTTCTCCGCCTCCTCGAGGCGGGTGCAGATCTGCCACGCTCGGGCAGCCTCCTCCTTCTCGATACCCACGCGCTTCTTGATGCGCGCGATCAGCTCAGCTTCCGATTCGTCGGACTCGGCCAGCCGCTTCAGCCGCTCGATGGCGTCGAGCTGATGCTGGCGGCTTGCGTTCGCACTGCGCTGCCGCCTGAGCTCCTCATTGACCTCCTCGCCGGGTTCCGTCACTGACGTAGCTACGAGCGCGTCATAGCGCTGCTCGCCCTGCTGCTGCTCAGCCCTGAGTGACTGCTCTCGGACAACCAGGTCCGCGTAGCTGACCCGCGGCGTGCTCGTTTCGATTTCCGTGCTCATTTGCCTCGTCCTTTCGATCGCGTCTCGCGCTTGATGCGGGAGAGCAGGTTGATCAACTCGGGATGGCGCCCGACGCTGGTGTCGTCGAGCCACGCTCGGAGCTCCGGCGTGCCGAACTTCTCGATCACCTCGAGCGCTTCGCGGCGCCGTTTCGCGGCGTCGGGCAGCTTCTCCATCGCCTCGTCCCAGTCGGCCGCCTGGTCCTTCAACGCCGCGGCAACGTCTGCGGCCCGCTGCCGGCGAAGGAATTCGAGGCCGCCGCGGTAGCTGGCCATTCGGTCGGTCGTGCTCATTCGGTTCCTATCTCCTCAACGCCTTCTTGCGCGTGGACCGTCCCATCCTCGACGGTCTCCGCGTCGACGACGCGCGTTTCCTGACTGGCTCGGCTGCGACCGTGGGGGCCTCGTCGAAGGTGCTGCTGATCTCGACAGTGGGCGGCGGCGCCATGGCACGCATTCGGGCCTCTCGGATCTGATCACTCATGAGGCGGTCGTCCGACAGGACGTCGTCGGGAACGCGCCCCTCCGCCGCGAGAATCAACCTCGTGAACGCCTCGAGCTGCGCCGGGGTCGACGCGGACAGTGCGGCCGCCAGCACCTTCGCAGCGAGGGCATCGGAGAACGTCTTGTCCCCGTCGAGCAGCGCAACCTGCTCGGGGGTGAGCTGGGAGATCAGCTCCGGGGTCACCCCCTGGTCCAGGAGCCGACGCATCGAGCCCGCGAAACCGCCTATGCGCTTCACTGCGTTCTGCGCGCGCTGGCGCTTCGATGAGCCCCCGGGGTTGCCGCTCTGGCCGGGGGCCCACGGCGGACGGAGGTTGGCGTGTGTCTTCCGAGAGCTATCAGGCACGGCCACCCCCGGTGCCCGCCCGGTGCCCGGGGGCCATTGCGGCGCGTGAAGCGCCCCTCAGCGCGACCCTGTCGCTCTTGGGATCAAGCCCGAGCCCGTGGACGCCTTGGACGCTTCGAACCCCGTTTCCCATAGGTTCTCCGGAATTCCTCCCTCGCGAAAAGAAGTGGAAATCGCGTCCAACGCGTCCAAAGCGTCCCGCGACCGTCATTCGCCCCTCAGCGCGAGGCCTTCACGTCCCCGCTTGCCGCCGACCTTGGCCTTCTCGAAACCGAGCTCGGTCAGCTTCTTGCCGAAGGCGACCTTCGTCATGGCGCGCTCGCCCGCACTGTCGGCCCAGTCCCGATAGGCTCGGAAGAGCGCATCCGACGTCGCGAACAGGCTGGGGCTGCGCTCACACCGGTCCTCGAGAAACTCCCCGAAGACATCCGACTCCTGCCGGTAGTCTTCTGTCGCACCGGTGACCGCCTGCGGCGCCTTCAGGCCTCCCGCGAGCTGGTACTTGACGCATCCCTCGACGCACCAAGCGAGCACGCTCGGCAGCTCCGCATGCAGCTTTTGAGCGAGCTTCGGGTCTCGCTCCTGTTCCGGAATCGTCACGTTGAACGGCACGAGCTTGATCCGCCGCCAGATCCCGAGATCCTGCCCAGTGATCACCGGCTTGTGGTTCGTCGAGAGCCACACCGAGAAGGCAGGTGTGAACTCGAAGTGCTCGGCCCACATGAATCGCGCGGTGATCGTATCGCCACCGGTGAGGGCCTTGACCTTCGCCTCGTTCAGGCGCCGGTTCTCGTCGCTCTCTGAGGCGCTCACGAACCGAGCGCCCTTGAGTCGAGCGACGTCGTTCGAGATGCCGCCTGAGCCCTTCTGGGATGCCATCAGCGTCTCCGCCGGAGTGTTCTTCGCGTAGTCGCCCAGCGCGGCACGGAGGGTCTCAACGAATCGGCTCTTGCCGTTCGCCCCGGATCCCCAGAGGATGAAGAGCACCTCCTCGAGCGTCATGCCGATCAGGCTGTAGCCAACCGCCCGGTGAACGAACTCGCGGACCTCGGGGTCCGGCAGCCATCGCTCAACGCAGTCCTCCCACAGCTTGGATCGCTGCGTCTCGTCGTACACGGTGCCCGCCACCATCGAGCACATGTCGTTCGGGTGATTGGTCATCGTGTCACCGGATCGGAGATCAACCACGCAGTTCTGTGCGTTCAGCGCCCACGGGTCTGCATCGAAGTCGTCGGGCGAGGCAGCGATGCCCGGCTCGGACTGAGCCAGAGAGAGCATCGCGCGCAGGCTCTTCTCCGATTCGGTACGCGTCCCGTGCTGGGCGAGACGCTTGCGATCGGCCTCCGTCGGACAGGCACCGGCCTGCTTGTAGATCTCCGGCGGCACGTCTCGCGCTAGCCGCATGATCTCGCCGGTTGTGTCGATCGCCCAGCGGGTTCCGTTGTAGACGAGCCACCGCTTGTAGGCCTGCACGTACCGGACGCGGTGCCCATGGAGACGGGCGAATCGCTGTGCATTCCCGAGGTCGGTCTCGCGCTCGAGTGACGGGACCGAACAGATCTCGCGAATCGCGTTCTCGCGGTCGCGGTAGTCGCCGCTGAGCGCAATCGTCTCGAGCAGATCGTCGGCGCTCATCAGTCGTCGTCTCCGGCGTCAGGTCGCACCGGCGAGGCCCAGTGCTTCAGCGTCTCGTGGGACAGGGCGCCGCCGGTCTTGCGCCCGGCCTCGATCTCCCGGGCCACTTGCCGAGCCCAGGCGAGTACGACGTCGACCTGGTCGCTCGCCGGCTGCGACCTGAAGGCGCCGAGCACCGCCAGCAGATAGGGCGTGTCGTTGATCCCCGCCGCCCGCGCTCGAATGACATGAGCTGCCGCATCGGGCGAGTGCTCCTTGCCCCAACTCAGCAGCACTTCGGAGAGGAGTTCGTGCGCGGCCCTGGGAGTCAGAGTCGGCACGAGCCGTAACACCTCGTCCAAGAGGCTGGACTGCGCATCTTCCGTGGTCGGCAGCGAGAGGATCGCGACGATCCCGGTGCGCAGCTCGATGGTCTCACGGGACACCTCAGGAGCCCGCCTGATCGAGGTCGATCTCGAACTCGCCCGGCTCGAGACCCAGTTCCCTCAGGCGGTCGTCAACCTCGTCCGGGTCGACGAAGTCTCGGCCGCCGATCCGATAGGCAGGAATCTTGCCTGTTCGGATCTCCGCCCTGTAGGTCTGCGGCGGCAGACCCGTTCGGCGGGAATCGCGGCTGATCAACTTCAGCCGCCGACTCTTCGCGTTTTCCATCTCGGCCTCCTTCGAAATCGTTTCGATCTAACGAATTCGATTGATAGGAGACCTCGGCGAATTCCGCGGCGCTGTAGGGGCCCTTATCGTCGTGTGGCTTTCTGAGAAAGGCTGACGAGCTACACGATGTCAGGCGGGAACGGCCCCCAGTGCAGCCGGTGCCCGGCATCGTCGTCCCGGATCTGCCTGAAGATCGACTTGATACTGGATGGCTTGTCGGAGCGGCCCGCATCTCTGAGCAGCTTCTCGGCGACAGCGTGAGTGGCGAGCTTGATCTCAGTCCTCTCGGCTTCGGACAAGGGCGTCCCGCACGTTTCGCTCCGCCACCACGCCTCGCGGAGGTGCGGGTACTCCCTCCGGAAGCGCACGCCGTAATGCGCGACGAAGATTCTCCGCCACCAAGGGTGGTACTTTTCGCCGGCCGGAGGTGCGATGCCCAGGTCGATCAGGGCGGCTTCGGAAATCGCATCTCGCACATCCTGCGCGGGCATGGGGATTGACCCGATCTTCGCCCGGGCCGGCACGATGATCGATGCCCACCACAGGAAGATCTGCCGATGCTTCGCTAGCGCGTCGAGCAGCTTCCGCACGTCTCCAGCGGCGGCGAGGTCTACGAGATCCGCATCTGTCGTGGCCAGAAGCTCGTCGCAAAGCTCACCGAATCGAATATCGCTTCGGAACAGGCCGTCCAGGTCGTCTACCCGGATCGTGGCTTCCGAAGCGCAGTCATCATCGTCGTCGGTCAGCTCGTCAATCTCGACAGACGGAGTAGACAGGGGACTCGCAAGTAGCTCAAGATTCTCCGCGGGCACGGCCGAGACGCGCTTGCGAAGCATCTCAGCGTACGACTCGCGTGTCTTGCGAAGTATCTCGGCGTGAATCTCGAGTGTGAGGCCGTAGCCGAATTCTTCCTTGCCCATCGCGCACCTCCGCTCGGTGCACCGCAGATGTGAAGCGCGGGCCAGGCCGGTGCGGAACCGGCTCTTCGGGTGGCCTCCCTAGGCCCGCGCAGTACTACAAGTCAGCGTACTCTTGACGAGGTCCAGGATCCCTAGCCTGAAAGAACAGCAGCTCCAACTCGATGAACGCATCAACAGCTGGGCGGATGTGTGGGTTCAGGCCGTCCTTGAACGCGGCGCCCCAGACGGTCACGCCCTGCCGCATTACTTCCTGGATGACCGGCAGATAGTCGCCGTCGCCGCTCACGATCACTATTTGGTCAGCGGTGCGATTGTAGGCATGCCGGAGCGCCTCAACCGTGAGATTGATATCGACGCTCTTGTTCTTGCCGCCGCGCTTCGGTTTCACAAAGACGTGTGGGACCAGCGTCTCGGGGCTTGCCGCCCCCTTTCGAATTCGCGCAGGCACCATGCTGATCAACGACCGAAGCGCGTTGACCTTCTCTTCGTTTCCAACGATCGTCGTGAGGTAGCTGACTCGCAGTAGGTCCTCGAACTGGTCCAGCGCGCCGAGCTTCCAGTGCCACACGAATTGGTCGGGCATATGCACGACATCAGCTCGCGGCTGCAGGAAGTTGTCTGCGTCACGCGTGCGCTCGAAGCCTGCTACTAGATTCTCGCCGTCGACCAAGATAAGAGTACGCTTGCTCATGCGTTCCGCTCCCGGTCCACCGAAGGCTCAACTTCCGCATCTGCGTTCGGCTTGACGTACTCCACCTTCAGGGGCTTCGCGCCGGGATATTCGTGCCTCATGAACTCCTCAATGTCGGCGAGGCATTCTCGGATCCTGAGTTCCGCGGTGTCTGCGTTGTCATAGATCGCATCGGTGAGGTCCTGGAGCTGTGAGGCCATCGACTCCGACACCAGGATCTCCCCTGGTTCCGTTGCATTCTCGTCTTGAAGCCTGAGGTGAATCTCGTGACGTTGCTGAAGGTCTCCGATGACCGCGTCGACGCATCTCGAACATGTGTGTAGGCGGAGCAGCAGGTCCGGATTCTTCGACTGCACCACGAATTTCAGCGCTTCGAAGTCGAATCGCACATCTGGAGGCTCAATCCCAAGCGGTTTGAGCAGAACATGTCGATGAGGATCGTCGCGGTGCTCCTCGAGTGATTGGTCGAGTATGTTCCGGATTAGGTTCTGCTGTGTCGCGAGCACGAACTGCGCATGTTTCAGGTCACTCTCGCGCCGTTCCCGCTCTTCATCGGCTCTTCGCCAGTGATCCAGAGAGAAGGCTATCCACGCACCTGTGGCTGCACCGATGAGCGTGCCAACCAGTGAGGAGCTGAACACTCGGTAGGGTGATTGCGGATCGAGGGCCGGGATCATCAGCGCGGCAGAGGCGACCGCGACGGCCAGGCCAAGGGCGAACGCCTCGGTGTATCGACTCATCGCTGCGCCTCCGCCTGACTACCCGCGTCCCCGGAAGTAGCTCGGGTGCTAAAGGTCGCCAAGAAGCCGCTCAGCCTGCTTCTCGATGAACTTCTTGCCAAGCTCAATCACGAAGGCAAGCCCTTCGTCGTGCGCGCGTTCTTGGACGAGGGAGGCGAAGTCAGGCTTCGCGAGGGACGCCGCGAAGTTGTGGCCCGCCGCCGTAAGACGCCAGGGCGTGTCCGCGATCATGTGTCCGCCAGTCGGGCCATATGTGATGCCGAGCCGAGACTTCGTAGCTAGAGGCGCCTCCAACAGCCCTTCGTCTCCGAGGATCTCAAGGTGGAAGACAAGCCTCCGCTGCGCTTCTTCTGTCGAAAATATGTCGTCGAAATCGCTCGACGAGACGGTGAGGCCCGGGGCATCGAGGAAGACCCCCAACACTGTGCCGAGGAAATCGTAGTCGATTCTCATCTCTTGCTCCGCGACAGCTTCACTCGGCAGTTCGTCGAGCATGTCTTCGGCTGCTTGTCAGGCTGCTTCACGATGAACCACTTGCCGCAGATCAGGCACTCGTGCTCGAGCACCTCGATCCGACGGATGACCTTGCGCCAGCGGACCCCGTCAGGAGTCTTCCCCTCACTCTTCCCCATGGGACGAGCGTAACGAAGGTGTGTTGGCTGCTCAACGTAACGGAGCTATGTTGGCGATGCCAGAGGGGTGAGATGACCAGCGCTGACCGAGCCGATATGTCTGTTGCCGAGGCACCAGGGACGAAGATCTGCGACGAGGCCCGCGCCTACGTCGACCAGGTCCTGCACGAGAAGCGCATCGCCATCCACGTCCTGCTCGCCCGCTGCGAATCCCCGATCGAGCAGCAGCTCGCGGCCGCCCTCTGGGCCCGCTGGGACTGCCGTGTCCGCGAGCTTGGGTCGGGAATGGACGCTCCGCTCGGTGGCGACGATTGCCGTGTGGTCTCGATCGAGCCGCAGCGGATGATCGTGGTCGCGAACGCTCGCTACCGCGCCGACTTCGTCGTCTACCGCTCGACGAAGGGGCAGGGCGTCGATCCGCTGATCGTTGTGGAGGCTGACGGCCGCGAGTTCCACGACCGCACGCAGTCGCAGGCGTGTCGGGATCGACGGCGCGACCGGGCAATGGTGCTCCAGGGGATGCGCGTGCTGCGTTTCTCAGGGAGCGAGATCTATGGGGACCCGGATGCGTGCGCGGCCGAGATCGACGCGCTCCTGCGGTCCTCACGGTGATTTCCGGGCATTTCGCCCTGAAGGAGAGAATGAATGCGTTACTACCTCGATGTGCACTTTCCGGTCGATCGACCGGACGACCTCACGCCCAAGGGCTTGCTGCAGGTGGCGGACGGGCGGCTACGAGCCGCTCGGCTCTTCGTCGCGGAGTCGGGAGGCGAACGCTACGTCGCGCAAGCTTCGGCCTTGATGGAGGATGTGGCGGCGCTTGTGAGCGCGGCGATCGCCCGAATCGACGGGGTCCCTGCGGAGGCGGTGTCGTTGTCCTCGGTGCCGGAGGTCGCCGAGGCGGCAGAGATGCTGTCCCACGCAGCATTCCTCTGCGCTGAACGGTCGGAGCCTATGCCGGCCGGCTTCGTAGACGATATTGCGGGCGGGCTGCACCGGTCGCTCGAAAGGCTCTCGAAGCAGGAGAGCGGTCGGCCGGTCGTGGCTGCGGAGGTGGCGGCAAATGGCTAGCCACATCTTGGAACTTCAGATTCCAGCTGTTTGGTACGAGCCCGGAGCATCTCCCAAGCGACCAGAAGACATCCTGAGCGACGCACTCGATCGCCTGTTGATTGCTGGGGCGCTAGCCGAGGACGAAGGGGAAGAGACGATTGCGTGTCTAATTACCGATGCGGTCGCGATCATTCGTGCTGTGGAGGCAGCCCTTGGCGACGGCGAGGCCATTGAGATCGGGGAGCACGCCGGAGATTCGTACGGCTCGCTCCATCACGTTGCGCAGGCGATTGGGATCAACCTCGAGCGGGACTCTCCGCTCGCGCTCTCTCTCCGTCAGGCGATGGCTCGGCTCCTGTTGGGCGCGCCACAGCTCGTGGCGGGAGACGGACGGCGAGGGGGCGGAGAGATAGCGGCCGACGACGCCGTCGACATGGAGCACGAGGACAAGCTCGAGATGCTCCTTCGCCTCCTGTTCGAGGTCGGCGGACGCGAGCTGGTGGACGCCGTCCGTGATGCGGTGAGGCACGGTTCGGAGATGGACCCGTGGTGCATCCTCGAACTGATCGCGAGGCAGAAGCGCGGCGAGGCCCTCGAAAGCGCCCGTTCGCAGTAGTTGACCCGGCCCACGGGTGAACGACAGAAACGCCCAGGGCGATTGATATCGGCAGGAAGAGCCCGTCTACGCAGCCTGCCGGATGACTCAGGATTGTATCTCCGAAGCTGGGGGTCGCGCGTTCGAATCGCGCCCGGGTCACCATTTCACCTATCAGCGCTCCGCGCTTCTTGCTCGGCCTTGAAGGGCCGAGCGCGCGCTGAAGGCTCTGGGTGTGCGTGCGTTGCAGAGCGCCCGGGCTCGAGAGGCCCAGCTTCGGCAGAAGTTGGGGGCGATCTGTGAGCGAAGAGCGAACAGATCGTAGGAGGGACTCTGCGTGCGCCAGCACGCGGAGGCCCGAAACTCCCGCGCGTTCGATCCGGAGGCGTACACGCCGAGCTGGCTTCGCCACGAAGTCGCGTTCGAATCGCGCCCGGGTCACCATTTCCTCTTCTCGGCGCAGAGCGCCTCGCGACCCCGCCTCGTTGGCGTGGTCTTGCGCTGAGGGCTCTGGGGGCTGGCGCCTGGCGGAGGGCTCGGGCTCGCCCGGATTGGGCCCTTCGCTGTCTGACGTTCTGCCGCAGGCTCCGATTCTTCGTCACCTCCGCGTTGCCCATGCACACCTACTTCATGGGAATGGGGACGGCCTTCCACGGGAAGAGACCGCGATGCGCAACTTCGTTCTCGCTCTGATCTCCGCGGTCTCTGTCGCTTCGAGTTCCGCATTCGGCGCTTCGTACCAGCAGATCGATGGGACCATCGTCGATCCGATCCAAGCCCTGTGTTGCGTCCCTAGCGGTACGGGATCGATCCACCCCTACTCCGGCGTCGACCTGGCGCCCGGCGTCGATCTTCGGGATGCCGGCCTCGTCGCGGCGGACTTGAGGAGTGCTGATCTCGAGGGGGCGGACCTTCGCAGGGCAGACTTCACGCTCTCCGATCTGACGGACGTGAACCTCGTGGGCGCCGACCTGAGGGATACGAATCTCACGGTGGCAGCCCTCAACGGTGTCGATCTGACTGGAGCGACCCTGGGTGGATACATGGGGTACGGATGGAGCATGGGCGGAGCGAACTTGAACCACGTGGTCTGGGTCGACTCCGGGGCAGATGAGGCTCAGTTCTGGGGTGCGGATCTCTCGTCAGCCGACCTTCGGAACTGGACCGCCACGGAGGTGTACGCTCAATTCGCGCGCTTCGTCGATGCGAATCTCGACGGAGCCTATCTGGCGCTCGTCGCACCCAATGCAGACTTTCGCGGAGCGAGTCTTCGCGGTGCGAGGTTCGAGCGGATCGACGACACACAGACGAGCTTGAATGGTGCGAGTCTGTTCGGCGCCGACCTTACGGGTGGATCCTTCTCGACCACGTATCCTTCGTGGCTCTCGGTGGGAGTCACTGTCGAAGGAGCCGATTTCTCGCAGGCGGTCCTGCGGGACGTGGTGGGTCTCGGGACCACGATTGGCGCGGCGACCTACGATGCGGGGACCGACTTCACGAATGCGTGGGCCGACGCGGACGCGACGATTCCGTTCGATCCGGTGACGGCAGGCTGGGTTCTCGTGCCGGAGCCGAGTTCGGCGTTCCTGTTGGGGCTCGGGCTCGCGGGGCTGGCTGCGAGACGGCACCAGGGATCGATGCGCCCGCGTTGAGGAGATCCGCGCGCTCGGTCTACGGATAAGACGTATTCACACTCCCCTCACAACACGCCGGCGCGTCGGGGACCATCATCGTCGCGTGCATGTTCGGGAAGAGGACCGGGTCCGCGAGGTCTACGAAGTTCGCTCCGGCGGCCTGGAGTCCGGCGATCACGGCGGGAAGCTGCGCGGCGGTGTTCGTGTGGATGTCGTGCATCACGAGGATTCCACCCGCCGTCTCGAGGAACTCGTGAACCGCCCAGCCCGGCAGGTCGTTCCGGTACTCGTCCTCGATGAAGGAAACGACTTCCGGGGGGCAGTACCCGCCGTTGGTGCCGTAGCACCAATCCGAGGTGTTGATGTGGACCGAGGCCGATGCCAGACCGTGGGTCCGCATCACCTCCATGCTCGCGCAGTTCGACGACGCGAAGGGGAACCGGAAATACTGCGGGAAGAAACACGGGTCGCCGATCGCCTCGCGAATCAGGTCGTTGTTCGCCGGCACTTCGATCTCGATCTCCTCCTGCGTGAGGAAGGCCATTCTGCGGTGCGTCAAGGAGTGATTCGCCACGCGGAACAAGGGGTCCTCGTGGATCTCCCGGACGATCGCCTGCTCCTCGGGCGTGTGCATCCGATTCCCGACCACGAAGAAGGTCGCGGGGATGTCGTTGGCTCGCAGCGTCGCGAGAACGAGCGGGGTCACGACCAGATGGGGGCCGTCGTCGAAGGTCATGGCGACGTTGTTGTTGAACGGCCCGGGATCGAGCGGGGGCAGCATTCCGCACGCGTAGCCCGAGCCCGGGTCGACCGTTCCCCAGTCGGTGCAGACCGGCGGGCCGAAGAGGATGTCGGTGCGCAGCCAGAGCTCCTGATTCGCTTCGTCGTAGGCGACGTGGAACTCCAGCAGGTCGACTCCCTCTGGCGCGTCCCCCTCCGGGTCGGTCGCGACGAGTTCGTCCGGCATCCACGCGCGGTGGAAGCCCTCTCCGAGGAGGGCCCACCCGCGGCTCGGACCGACCAGCGCACCCCCGACGACGATTCCGAGCAGAGCGAGCAGGGCGAACCCGGTCTTCGGGAGTCTCCGAGACACGAGCAGTATGGACAGAACGAGGACGAGCGCGAGGGCGGCCGGCGCGAGCCCGGGCACGTTCGGCGGAAGAAAGATCAGGAGCAGCGGCCTCTGTGCCCCCGCGCCGAAGAGCGTGTCCTCACCCAGGGCCGACTGGATGACGACGTAGCTTCGCGCGCTCGAGACCGACCCGGTCAGCGCGATCGGGAGATGAGTCTCGACCAGCATCGAGCCCGAAGCGCCGTTTCCCGCGATGCCCGTCCAGGTGGGCTGGGGGTTGGACGGAACCGGCGTCTCTACGTCGAAGAGATCGAGGAGCGGGTCCGCGCAGTCCGCCGTCGTCGTACTCGTGACCGTGTCGGTCGCGACGTCGAAGCGCGTCCTGACTCTCAGCTCGACGCCTTCCGCCTCGCCGTCGACGGTCATGACGCCGCAGCCCGTCGTGGGATTGCGATCCAGGTCGAGCAGGACGTCGATCGTCGCCATCTGTCCGGCGCTGGGAATCGCGAATCCGAGGATCGCCAGGATCACCAGACCCGATTCGCGAATCAACCCGCGCTTCCACATCGAGATTCCTACCCGCAGCTCGCTCGAAGGGCGAATCGCCGCCCGCACGTCGTGCAGGGGGACTCGCGACAGAAGAGCAGTCTAGGCCGTTCCACGCGGGCCAGCGCGGGGCATTTTCCCTGCTCGGCGGAGCGCGTCAGGGGCCCGAGCTCCGGCACGGTCGACGCCATGAACCGGCGCAGCGAACGCGCTCGCTTCGTCTATGCTCCGGCGCGCGTTCGGAGCGTCGGCCGGGCTCGATCGGGGCCGGGCGGTCGAGGAGGGGTGGATCGATGGTGAATCGCGGATCGAGCGAGGCGCGCCTGAGCCTGGGCGGCATGGTCCTCGCGGTCTTCGTCAGTCTCTTCGCGCTCGGGTGTGAGCCCGAGCCGGAAGCCGCGCCCGAACCGGCGGCGCTCGCGGTCGAGCCGCCGACGCTGCAGGACGCGGTACGCGGCGCACATCGTCGCCTGATCTACGTCCCGGCCTACGCGTATGCGCTCGACAAGGTCGGCCGGGTCCACCTCACGACGACGCTGCTCATCCACAACGTGTCTTCCGAGAGCGTGACCATCCACTCGGTTCGCTACTACGACGCGGGCGGCGTACTGATCGACAGCAAGCTGGATGCACCGCGGAGGCTCGCGCCGCTCGAGACCGTCGAGTTCCTGCACGAGCCATCGCCGGAGGCCGAAGGCGCGGGGGCGAACTTCCTGGTGGGTTGGAGCGGGCCCGACGAGCCGGCGCCGCTGATCGAAGCGCTGATGGCGGGTCACCAGGGGGCCGGGCGGTTGACCTTCTCGGCACGCGGCGTCCCGGTCGGCGACGATCCCGACTGAGGTTAGGTCGACGAGCGGGCCGCGATCGGTCTAGCTGCGCCAGAAGCGGGGCTGGGCGAGGGCGATCAGCGCGAAGAACTCGAGCCGGCCCAGCCACATCAAGAGGACCAGGACGAGCTTCTGCCAGCCGGCGAAGAAGGCGAAGTTCCCCGCAGGCCCGACGTCGCCGAGTCCGGGCCCGATGTTCGACAGGGCGGCGAGCGCCGCGGTCGAGGCGTTGACGAGGCCCGTTCCTCCGAAGGACAGGAGGAGCGCGCCGATCGCCCAGCCGGAGACCCACAGGAGCAGCAGGGCGACGACGCCGCGAACCGCTCCCTCCGGAACGATCTGAGCGCCGACGGCGACCGGGACGACGGCGTTGGGGCTGAAGGTCACTCGGATCTCACGGATCGCGAAGCGCGCTGCGACCAGCAGGCGTATGACCTTCGCGCCCCCGGCCGTCGAGCCTGCGCAGCCACCGCCGAACATGAGCGCGACGAGGATCGCCTGCGTGCTGCTCGGCCAGGTCGTGAAGTCGGCGGTGCCGAAGCCGGTCGAGGTCAGCACCGAGACGACGGAGAAGGCGACGTCGAGGGCCGCCTGTCCGGCCCCGAGGTCGGGGCTCGCCCCGAGTCGGACGAAGAGGATCGTCGCCGTCGCCCCGACGGCGAGGGTCAGGTAGGTCTGCAGCTCGGCGTCGCGCAGGACCTCCCGACCACGCTGCGTCAGCCCGCGGAGGTAGAGCGAGAAGTTCACACCCGCCATCAGCATGAAGACCAGCGTCACGATCTGGAAGCGGGCGTCGAAGTGGCCGGCCGAATCCGCGTAGGGAGAGAACCCGCCGGTCGAGACCGTCGCGAAGGTGTGCGTGAGGCTGTCGTAGACGCTCGCCCCGAGCAGGAGCATGACGACCACCTGGGCGCCGCTGAGCGCGAGATAGATCCGGAACGCCGAGCGCGCCGCGTCCTTGACCCGCGCGTGCAGGATCTCGGCCTTCGGGCCGGGCACTTCGAGCTTGAGCAGGAAGCGCGCGCCGGGGCCGAGCTCCGAGAGCAGGGCGACGAGCAGAACGACGATGCCGATGCCGCCCAGCCACTGCGTCATGCTCCGCCAGAAGGCGATCGAAGGCGTCAGGACCTCGACGTCCGGGAGGATCGAGGCGCCGGTCGTGGTGAAGCCCGAGGCCGACTCGAAGAGCGCGTCGATCCAGCCCGGGATCGCCCCGCTGACGACGTACGGGACGGCACCGAGCACGCACGCCACCAGCCACGCGCCGACGACGACCAGGATCCCGTCTCGTCGGTAGAGCTCGCCATCGTCGCGCCCGTAGAGGCGGCAGGCGAGCGCGCACAGGGCGCTCGCCCCCGCGCCGGCCGCGAGACCGCCCGCGGCCGCGCGGTCGCGGGTCGCGAGGGCGCCGATCAGCGGTAGCAGCTGCGCGACCGCCAGGACGCCGATCACGATCCCCAGCAGCCGGATCACGCGGCGCGGGTTCACGGCGCCTCTTCCGGTCCGGGAAAGAGGAGGGGGACGATGTCCGCAGCGCCCTCCGCGACGAAGAGCAGGACCTCGTCGCCTTCACGCAGGACGTGGTGCCCTCGCGGAATGGTGGGCCGACCGTTGCGCATGACCGCGGCGATCAGCAGGCCCTTCGGAATCTCGACGTCGACGAGGGCACAGTCGACGACGGGGCTCTGCGCGAAGACCGCGCGCCGAGAGAACGTCGCCTGCTCGTTCTCCAGGGAAACCACGTGCGGCTCGTAGTTCGTCTCGATGTACGTCTGGATGCGCTCGGCGGCGATCCGGCGCGGGGAGACGACGTTCATGCTGTCGAAGCGCCGGACGAGTGCGGAGACCTCGGTGCGCTGGACCAGCGCCGTGACGGCCTGGACGCCGAGGTCCTGGGCGAGCAGGCAGGCCATCACGTTGGCTTCGTCGTTGCCGGTGAGGGCGATGAAGGCCGACGCGTCGGCCACGCCCTCGGCGGCGAGGAGGGACGGGTCGGTCGCGTCGCCGTGGATGACCTCGCAGCGGGTGAACCGCGCGGCGAGTCGTTCGGCCGTCGCGCGATCCTTCTCGATGACCCGGATGCGCTCGGCGCGGTGGGCGAAGCCGCGCAGGGTGTCGGTTGCGGTGGTGCCTCCGCCGGCGATCACCACGAGTCCCCGGCGCGGCGGGCTGCCACTCACGGCGCGCTCGACCCGGTCGATCGACTCCGGCGTCGCGATCACCAGGACCTCGTCCCCCACCTCGGCCTGGACGACGCCGGTCGGGACCGTCAGTCCCTGCTTCGAGATCAGGGCGAGGACGAGCGAATCCTCTGGGAGGCGGGCGGCGGAGATGGGCTGGCGGGCCAGGATCGAGTTCGATCCGACCGTCGTCCTGCGGACCTCGAACGCTCCCTCGACGACGTACTCGACCTCGAGCGTGTTGTACCCGAGAACGTGATTCAGGACCTGCGTCGTCGTGAGGAGCTGGGTCGAGAGGAGGAGGTCCGCGGAGAAGGCGCGTTCATAGACTCGGCCGTATCGCGTGATGTCCTCCGACGTCCTGACGCGAACGACGGCCCGCGGAGCGCCCAGGGTCTTCGCGAGCAGGGCAGCCGCGAGGTTCGCCTCGTCGGACGAGCTGACGGCGATGAAGAGGTCGCATTCCTCCACCCGGGCCCGCTCGAGCGTCGGGATGTGACTGCCGTTGCCGAGGACGAACTGGACGTCGAGCTGGTCTTCGACGACCGACACCTTGCCGAGATCTTCGTCGATGACGGTGACGCGATGGCCCTGGACGGAGAGCTGGCTCGCCAGGTAGCGACCGACTTCCCCCGCGCCGAGAATGACGAAGCGGCGTGTTTCCATAGAGGTCGTGGAGCATACCGATTGATCGGTCGGTCCGTTGGGGTCCTGGACCTCGCGCTTCGGCAGGTCGTCGGCCTGCTGCTGTGCGGCGCCATCGGTGGCTCCTTCCGCTCGTCTTCGCCGGCACCCTCGTACGCCGGCTCCCGAGCGTCTTCATGCGCGGGGAACCGACGCTCGCCAGCCGATCGCGAGCGCCGCCCCGGTTGCGCCGAGGGCGTTGTAGACGAGGTCCCAGCCGGTGTTCTCGTAGCCGCCCACGTTCGTGTCCATGAAACGGGTGGCGGTGAACTCGACCACCTCGTTCAGGGCGCCGAGTCCCATTCCGGCGATTGCGACGAGGATGAGCAGTCCCGGCGTCGGGCGAAGCGGAGGTCGCGGCTCGGAATCCGACGTTCCGGTCGCGGGTGCGACGGCGCCGCAGAGTCCCTGCCAACACAGCCAGGTCGCGACCGCGAAGCCGTAGGCGTGGGTCAGCTGGTCGTATTTGAGCCATCCGCGCGCGCTGCCCTCTGCGCCAGGAAGGATCCAGAGGCTGTAGAGCACCTGCTGTCCGCCGTCGGTCGGCCAGCCCCCCGGAACAGGGACGAGTCCGCCGGCCATGTGCATCGCGCCCCAGATGGAGAGGCTCCAGATCAGTCCCGCGCTCAGACCGACGCGGGCCTGCACGACGAGTACGATCGCGATCAACGCGACCATCACCGCGATATAGAAGACGAACTCGGTGTTCCGAAGCCACACGGCGGCGCAGGTCGCCGCGAGCAGGTAGCCCAACGTGAAGAGGGCCACCGGTCGCAGAGCGGGCGGCACGAGCCGTGCGAGGGGGCCGGACGACGCCATCGATGCGGACGCTGGCGGGCGGCCCGCTAGCCGCGCGCCTTCGCCATGTCCCGCATGTTCGAGACCTGTCCGGCCTCGTCCCCCAGGAGCACGTCGTTGTAGTGGCGGTCGCCGCGGTGGTTCCGGCCGTCCACGCGTCCGTAGCCCATGATCACGCAGCTACGGAACGGGCCTTCGGTTCCGGTCGGCGGCGGCGCCACGTGGAGGCCGTCGCCGTAGTGGAAGGTCACGTCGCCCGGCTGCGCGGGCGGGCCGACGCCGTGGGGCGCGCTTTCGTCGTCGCCTTCGACGAAGGGGAATGAAGACTGCCACGAGCCGGGCAGGAAGCGGATCTGGCCGGCCTCTGGCGTGTTGGGGCCGAGGAAGACGCTGAGCACCGCCGTCGGGCACATGCTCGCGTGGCCGCCCATGCCGCAGTCGCGGTGCCACGGGAGATCGCCCAGGCCCTCGGCGACGCCGGGCTGCTTCCAGAGGAGCGCGAGCCCGTCCTTGTCTTCCGGCCCCTGCTTGTGCTCCATCGGGACCTCCGTGAGGGCCGCGACCTTCTCGAGGCGCGGGTCCCCGTGGAGCGAACGCATCCTGGGCTCCTTGCCCGGCCGGAGCACGCGGCAGAGCACCGACTCGCCGGCTTCGTTCTTGCCCCACCAGGACTCCTGGTCGCCCTCGGTCGCGGCGGCGCGCAGGCGCTCGCTCTCCTCGCGGAGCTCGGCGACTTCTTCGGGCGCGAGCACGTTGCGGACCCAGAGGTAGCCGACGACGCGCAGGAACTCGGCCATCTCCTCCGGGTCGTCGTCGAGCTCGAATCCGCGCGTGGGATCGAGCAGGCGACCCTTCGTGTCGCGGAGCTCGACGGCGTCCGGATCGTAGACCGGGCGGTCGCGGAACATCCAACGGAAGGCGGGCTCCCACTGGAGCAGGTCCATCAGATCGCCACGAACCGGCGTCACGCGGTCGCCGTACACGAGGCCGGCGGACGATTCGAGGTCCTCGGTCAGCTGGGCGAAGGACGCGCGCGGAAGCTCGACGACGGTCTCGGCGCGCGCGTCGCCGGCTTCGACTTCGATCGTCCCGCGCCTCGCGTCGGGTAGGTAGGTGCATGCGAGGCCCGACTCGCGCTCGCGGATCGCAAAGGGGCGGAGCGTCCGCGCGTACGACCCGGGCAGGCGGGAGTCACGACGGGCGAGCGCGGTCGCGAGCGCCTCCCGGTGGTAGTCGGCAAAGGATAGGTCTTCGATCGGGGTCGGAGCGGCCATGCGATCTCCTTCTCGCTACGCCTTAGAGCCTAGCCCGTCGCCGATCGTCGCAAGCGGGCCGGGCGGGCGTGGCGATCCCTCGATCCACGAAGTCGGCGAAGCGCTCGATCGAACGCGTTAGACTCCTGCGTGGGGGGCTGCCGCCACTTGATCGATTTCGTCTCCACCTTCGTGAGCTTCTTCGCGGTCATCGACCCGATCGGGACGCTCCCCGTCTTCGTCGCGGTGACGCGCAGCCACGACGAGGCCACACGCCGCCGGATGGCGATCGTGGCGACCGCCGTGGCGGCGGCGATCCTGGTCTTCTTCGTGATCGCCGGCGAATTCATCCTGTCGGCGATGAGCGTGCCGCTCGCGGCGTTCAAGGTGGCCGGCGGGATCGTGCTCTTCCTCTTCGCGCTCACGATGATCTTCGGGGAGAGCAAGCCCGAGGAGGAGCTGCGTCTCGTCGAGTCGGCGGACGAAGGCGCGATCTACCCGCTCGCCGTGCCGTCGATCGCGGGGCCGGGGTCGATGTTGGCGGCGGTCCTGCTGACCGAGAATGCACGCTTCGGGTTCGTCGAGCAGGCGCTGACGACGGGGGTGATGCTCTTCGTCCTGGGCCTGACCTTCGTGTTGATGCTCTCGGCCGGCTGGATCCAGCGCAGGATCGGCCAGAGCGGCGCGAGCGTGGTCAGCCGGGTGATGGGCCTGATCCTCGCGTCGGTGTCGGTCGAAGCCGTCCTGAGTGGGATCAAGGCCTACTTCGGTCTCTGAGTCGGCGTCGCAGCCGTCGGATCAGTCGTCGTCCTCGTCCCATGGCGATCGCTGCTGGAGCCCGAGCTCCTCCCCGAACTGGTAGTCCGAGACGCGCAGCCGGCAGCGCTCGCCGCGCCGCGGCATCTCCGAGCCCTGCTCCTGGAGTGTCGGCTCGAGCCGGGCCTTCACGTCGGGATCGTCGAGGCGCAGGTCGCCGACGACGCCCGTCGGCTCGGCCCAGGCGTCGAGGCCCGTCTGGAGGACTTCGACGAGGAGGTCACAGCGGTACTGCCAGGAGTCGAGGTCGTCGTGGCGCATCTGTTCGCTGAAGAGGAAGCGGTGGATCGCAGCGAGATGGTCGCCGAAGTCCCGATCGCATCGCTCGGAGCGACTGCCCGAGTCGAGCATGCAGATGTCGTGGTTGCGGCAGGCGAGGTCGACGGTGTCGATCGGGCGGATCCGGTAGAGGTCGAGGACCCGCGCGCGGCGTTCCTTCGCCGGGATCGAGCGGTAGTCCTTCGCCCAGCCGCCGCTGGCGATCTTGATCCGCGGATAGTCGCGGCCGCAGAAGCAGCCGTACCGGAAGTCCCTTCCGAGCGTCGTCGTCGCGAGGGCCGGACGCGCGCAGGGCCGGGCGCTCTCGATCGCCGATTGGATCGCCGCATTCAGCGGCGGGAAGGCTTCGGGATCGGGCCGGTAGGTGGCCGACGCACAGGCGAGGCCGGTCGTCGCCAGCAGAAAGAGCAGGGCCGCGAAGGCTCGCGGGTTCGTCATCGTATCGCTCCGGGTGCGCGGGAGACGCGCCCGTTGCGGGGGGCGGTCGGAATGTAGTCGCGCTCGGCTTCCGCGTCAGGCGCACGGCCGGTTTCGGACCGGTCAGGCGGGGCAGGGCGCGTGGGGTACGCTCCGCCGCCGATGGCTTCCGATGAATCCGAGACGCCGGGCGCCGACGCCCTGGTCGAGCTGCTCGAGGCGCTCGTCGACGATCCCGAGGCCCTTCAGGACCTGCCCGCCGAGCTCCACGAGCGACTGCGGATCGCCGCCGGCCGATTGGCCCTTCCGGATCGTCTGGAGCGCCGAAGATTCGCACGGACGCGCCGCGGCCTCCGTCGACGCGAGCGGCGGGAGCGCGACGACTCGGCTCTCGAGGCGACGTCCAATCGCGCGAAGAAGCGGGCTCTGGCGTTCCCGGTACCGCCGAAGGAGGCCGGGATCGACGACGAGGCGCGGCGACTGCTCGAGCATCAGGCGCGCGAACGGACGAAGGACGCGTCGCGCGGACGGCTCGACGAGCCGCGGGACTGCTACGTCTGCAAGGCGCCCTTCGTCGACGTCCATCACCACTACGACTCGATGTGCCCGGCGTGCGCGTCGCTCAACTGGACGAAACGGAGTCAGACGGCGGATCTTTCGGGACGGGTCGCGCTCGTGACCGGCGCCCGGGTGAAGATCGGCTTCGAGATCGCGGCCATGCTGCTGCGAGCGGGGGCGAGGGTGATCGCGACGACGCGCTTCCCGGTCGATGCGGCGGAGCGCTTCGCCCGGGAGCCGGACTTCGACGTCTGGGGCGAGCGGCTCTCGCTGGCGGCGCTCGATCTCCGGAACACGCCCGCCGTGGAGGCCTTCTGTACCGAGCAGCTCGCGCGGGAGACCCGGCTCGACTTCCTGATCCACAACGCGTGTCAGACCGTGCGCCGTCCTCCGGCCTACTACGAAGCGATGGTGGCCGCGCAGGACCCCGGCCGGCTCGACGGCGGCGCGGCCCGACTGCTCGGCACGGGGGCGGCTCGTGCGCTCGTCGCCCGTGACCCGGCGAGAGACGTCTCGAGGCTCTCGGTCGTCGACCTGCTGGGCGAGGCGGACCTCGCGCCGCTCTTCCCGGCGGGCGTCCATGACGGCGAGGGGCAGCCCCTGGACTTGCGCGAGAAGAACTCCTGGCGAATGGACCTCCACGAGGTCTCGAGCGTCGAGTTGATCGAGGTCCAGCTCGTGAACGCGATCGCGCCCTTCGTGCTGAACGCGAAGCTCAAGCCCCTGATGCTCGCCGTGCCGACCCCGGACAAACACATCGTCCACGTCTCGGCGATGGAGGGGCAGTTCTACCGGACCTTCAAGACGACCCGTCACCCCCACACGAACATGGCGAAGGCCGCGCTCAACATGATGACCCGGACCTCCGCGGCGGACTTCGCGAAGGACGGGATCCACATGAACAGCGTCGATACCGGCTGGGTCACCGACGAGGATCCCTTCGCGAAGACCGTCGAGAAAGAAGAGGCCCAGCGCTTCGCGCCGCCGCTGGACTCGGTGGACGGCGCCGCGCGGGTGCTCGACCCGATCTTCACGGGGTTCCTGACCGGGGAGCACTGCTGGGGGCAGTTCCTGAAGGACTACCGGCCGACGCGCTGGTAGCCGCGACGAGTCCGCTTCACGGCGGAAACGAGTACCCCGCCAGCGGATCCCCCGCGTCCTCCTCCGGGACGGGCAGGATCTGCCGCAGATGGTCCTCGAGCTGCCATCCGAATCGCTCCCGCCGCGCGTCCCACTGATCCGGATAGCCGAGGGACACCTCCTCGAAGCGGACGCCGTCCTTGTAGCGGGTGCACGGGATGTGGAGGTGGCCCGAGATGACGGTCCGCGCGTTGAAGCGGAGGTGCCAGTCTTCGGTCTTGCGCGTGCCGCACCAGACCATGAAGCGCGGGATGCGGGGCAGGATCGCGTGCTCCTGGAGGAGCGGGAAGTGGGCGATCAGGACGAGGGGATGGTCGTGCTCGGCGACGGCGGCTTCGAGGCGTCGCTCGCTCTCCTTCACCCGGGCGGTGCACCAGTCGGCGACGTTCCGATAGGGATCGCACTTCAGCATCGCCTCGTCGGTACACAGGATGTTCTTCTCGCGCGCCCACGAGACGGCCTTCTCGACGGGGACCTCGTCCGGGCGGAAGCTGTAGTCGTAGAGCGCGAAGAGCGGCGCCAGGACGTGGGGGCCGCCTTCGCCGGCCCAGACGGGGAAGGGGTCTTCCGGGCAGAGCACGTCGTTCCGGCGACACAGGTCGACGAGCGCCTGGTAGCGCGCGACCCCGCGAAGGCCGCTCTTGCGGGGCACCGTCCAGAGCTCGTGATTGCCGGGCACCCAGATCAGCTGCGCGAACTTCTCGCTCAGCAGGCGGAAGCCGAGCTCGACCTGCTCGAGGCTGTCGCCCACGTCCCCGCAGAGGATCAGCCAGTCGTCGGGGCGCGGGGCGAGCTCGCCGATCGCGAGAAGATTCTGGCGGTAGCCCACGTGGATGTCGCTGATGGCCCAGAGCTTCATGCGTCGCCGGATCCCTGCTCGAGGGAGAGGGGCAGGGCGCCGACGTCGCCGTAGGCGTCCGTATAGCGGCTGAAGCGCTCTCGGACTTCGTCCTCGTCGAGGCCGTACTCGTCGAGGGTGTAGTGGTGCTGGCCGTGCTTGCCCTTCGGATTGGCGGCGCGGAAGCGGCGAATCGCGTCCTCGGCGTCGTCGGTCCAGGGCAGCCCGAAATAGGCATGGATGTCCTGGATGGCGGAAATCGGATCCTTCACAAATCGCTCGAAGGGTAGGTCGTAGAACTGCGACGGGCCTCGGCCTTCGCGGGCCGCCATCATCCGGTAGATGCTCTCCTCCCAGAGCGCGAGGGTCTCGCGGCCGAACGCGCGGATGTCGGTGCCCTCGTTCATGGCGGAGCGCGACGCCCAGCACAGACTGCAGACCGAAGCGATCATCGGCACGGGGTCGCGATGGGTCTGGATGATCATCGCGTCGGGGTAGACGTCGAGGAGCGCGTCCGCGCCGTAGAGGTGGGTCGCGTCCTTGAAGAGCCAGCGCTTCTCGGGAGAGGCCGAGCCGACCAGCTGTGCGTTCCGGCGGTGGCGCGCGTAGACCGGGCGGAGATCCGCCTTCGCCCGCCACTCGGCGTAGCCGTGGACGTCCGCGTTCGCCTGGTAGGATCCGTGGGTGAAGCTCTGCTCGAAGACGTTCCAGTCCTCGTCGGGCAGGAAGGCCTCGATCTCGTGGGTCGCTCGCATGTCGGGGCTTCGGGCGAACATCATGTCGACCCGCGCGAGTGCGGCCTGGTAGTCGGGGTCGGCGTCCCAGTCGGCGCGCGGCGGACGCGGTTTCGGCGTGCGCATCAGCCAGTGCTCGAAGGCCTGCAGGGCCGGGTCCTGGGCCATCAGGTGGTGGAGGGCCGTGGTGCCGGTGCGTGGGAGGCCGATGATCACGAGTGGGCGCTCGATCTTCGCTTCGGCGGCTTCCGGACGGCGTCGCCAGCCCTCCTCGCAGAGCAATCGCGCCTGAAGGGCGTCGACGATCATGGCCTGGTGACCGATCTCGCCGACGGAGGTGAGGCGGGCGTCCTCGTCGAGGGATCGGCACAGCACGCCGAGTGCTTCGCGGTAGTCGTCTTCGCCGAAGTCGTCGAGGCCGCGCACTTCGGAAGCGCGTGCGTGGAACTCGTCGATCGAATCGCTGAACCGGAACGGGGCCAACCGGGGGTCTCCTTGGAGACCAGAGAATAGGGAATGGCCCGCGTGGCGGGCGGCCGGGCCGGGCTATCGTCGGCCGGCGCGAAACGGCGCAGTCGAGGAGGGGAGTTCGATGGGTCACGCGGAATCGATTCTCGGGCAGGGGCGAGCAGGGCGTGTCGTTGCGACGTCGTGGGTGTTCGCAATTCTCGCGGCTTGCGCCGCGAGCCCGCCGCCCGCGCCGGAAGCGTCCGCGAACCCCTATGCGGAGCTCGCCAGCGTCCGCGCCTTCGAGCAGGTCCAGGCGACCCTCGAAGCCATGAAGCAGGTCGTGCTCGAGGACGCCGAGACCGAGCGCGAGGCGAGCGAGGGCATGCGCGCGATCCTGCGGACCTTCGCGATGTCGATGGACACGGCGGGAGATGCCAACCCGAAGGCCCCGCACTTCGCGCGGCTGGATACGAAGATCCGCAAGGTCGGCGGCGACAACCCCGACGCCGAGTACGACAACGTCCATCTGGACAACCGCTGGGACTACGTGATCCGAGGCAACCTCGGGACGGTCCGACACGTGAGCTTCACGATCAGCGGCGCCGTCCAGCCCGACGGCCGCCGGGCCCGGCTCGCGTACTTCAATGAGCGCACCCTCGGCGCGGACGAGAACGGCGACTTCGAGATCCACCTGACGAAGGAGGACGACGGCGGGCCGAACTGGGTCGATACCTCGAACGGCGTGACCTCGATCCTCGTTCGCCAGTACATCGGTGATCGAGCCGCGGAGTCCCTCGCCACCTACGACATCGGGGTCGTCGGACGCACGCCCTACGAGGGCATCCCGGCCTCGACCGACCGCGAGATCGCACAGGCCCTCATGGCGGCGAGCTACGGCCTGCAGTTCATGTTCACGATGCACCGGACGATCGGCCCGGAGCTGTGGGACGCGCCGAACACCTTCTCGAGCTTCAACTCCGACTCGTTCGGGGAGGACATCAGCAGCGCCGACAACCTCTACATGTTCGGTACCTACCAGATCGAGGAGGACGAAGCGCTCGTGATCGAGACCGATCCCCTCGACGTCCGCTACTGGAACCTCGCGATCGAGTCGCGCTGGCACGAGACCGTCGACTACCTGACGCGGCGGACCCACCTGAGCCTCGACCACGCGGTCGTCGACGACGATGGCAAGCTGCGTTTCGTGATCGCCCACGGCAAGACGCCGCATCCGAACTGGATCGAGACCGGCGGCCATCGCAAAGGCTGGATGACCTTCCGGTGGGTCGGCGAGCGGGACGCGGAGGTCGCGATGCCGACGGTGCTCCGGGTGAAGCGCGCAGACGTGCCGGAGGTCCTGGCGGCGCGATCGGGCGGGGGCGCCTGAACCGAGGCGAGGGCGCAACCCGGGCGACCGCGGTCACCGCGCCGACGGCGCAGGACGTGTGCAATCTGCGGCGTCCGACGGGCCTCGCTTCGGTCCTGGGGAATCGCCCTCATGGATTCCCGATTCGTTCCGATCACGGTCCTCGCTGCGCCCTTCGGAATCCTCCGGCGGGTCCGATCGAGGTCCTTCGGATGTCCTGCGCCCTCCCTGCACGGCTCCTTCTTGCCGGCGTGCTCCTTTCCCTCGTCCTCTCGTCCGGGGGATGCGCGGCTGGGCTTCCCGCCATGGACCTGCTCTCGCCCCCGAGCCACGTCGTCGCGATGGACGGGACGGTCCGGGTGGAGCCGCAGGGGCCGGGTGCCGTCTTCGCGAGCCCGCGCGCGGCCGCGATGGACGCGCTGGCCTGGTGTTTTCTCGCGTCCCGGGAGCGGCCGCTCGACGGCAGACGTGCTCGCGGCGGCGCGATCAAGGCCGTCGCAGGCGGCTTCAGCTACGACGCGCCCACCCTCGAGCGACCCGGCACCCGGGTGCTCGCCTATCCGCTCCACTCGACCGATGTCGCGCACTTCCGGCACGTGCCGGTCCGACGCTGGCCGGGGCACGCCCCGGACGCGATGGACCGGGAAGCCCGTCGGATCGTCTCGAAGGTGGATCCCGCGGAGCGACCCTATTTCCTGCTGACGCCGGACCGGCGACTGCGGCTCTACGACGGGAGCGATCGGCCGGCGGAGACGCTCGCGCGAGTGGCGCTCGGCGGCCATCGCGGTGGGCCGGGTCTGGCGATTCGCGTGCCGGGAGGCGGGACGGATCAGCCGCTCGCGCTCGGAGATGCGTCGAATCGCTGAACCTCCGATGCGGTCCCGAGACCTCACGAGGCTTCCCTGCGCCCCTGTCTCCCTCTCGGAGTCGGGGGCGCGGTCGTTTCGGGCCACCGCTCGTGCCGCGGTCGACACGGGGTTCGGAATCAGTACGCTGCACCCCTACCGCCAGGGCCCGATCCCGTGGCCAGCGAGGAGTCCCGATGTCCAGCTCTCCCGACCCCGATCAGATCGTTCGTGACTTCAGCGCTGCCTGGGGCCGCGCCGACCTCGACTTCATCATGGACGCGTTCGCCGACGACGCGATCTATCACAACATGCCGATGCAGCCCCTCGAAGGGAAGGCGGCGATCCGGGCCGGGATCGAGGCCTTCCTGAAGCAGAGCCCGGGCGGGATCGACTTCGAGATCCTGAACCAGGTGAGCGCCGGCAACCTCGTGATGAACGAGCGGATCGACACCTTCGAGAACGAGGGCAACAAGACCGCGGCCCCGGTCGCGGGCTTCTTCCAGCTCGACGACGCGGGCAAGATCGAGGTCTGGCGCGACTACTTCGACATGGGCGCGTTCCAGGCCGGCTAGTTGTCCGCCTCCGACGATGACTCCGCGCGCGGCGTGGCCTTCTCGCCCGGCGTGACCCGCTACGCGCTGGTCATGCTGACGATCGCGTACGCCTTCAACTTCATCGATCGCCAGATCCTGGTGATCCTCCAGCAGTCCATCAAGGAGGAGATGGCGCTCCTCGACTGGCAGCTCGGCCTGCTGACCGGGCCGGCCTTCGCCGCGATCTACGTGACGGCCGGCATTCCGGTCGCGTACTGGGCGGACCGTGGCAACCGGAAGAACATCATCTCGCTGGCCGTCGCGGTCTGGAGCGGGATGACCGTCCTCTCCGGAACGGCACAGAATTTCTGGCAGCTCTTCGCGGCGCGCTTCGGGGTCGGGCTCGGCGAGGCCGGAGGCAGCCCGCCGGCCCACGCGATGATCAGCGACTACTACCCGCCCGAGGAACGCGGCGCGGCCCTCGGCTTCTATTCGGCGGGCCTCCACTTCGGCATCGTGCTCGGCTTCCTGATCGGGGCTTTCGTGGAGGAAGCCTTCGGCTGGCGCTACGCGTTCATGGTCGTGGGCGCCCCGGGCGTGATCTTCGCGGCGATCTTCTTCCTGACCGTGAAGGAGCCGCCGCGTGGCCGCTTCGAGGTCGCCTCGAGTGGCGCTCCCGCTCCGTCTCTCGGAGAGACGATCGCCGTCCTGCGCGGCTTCCGTTCGTTCTGGCTGATCGCGGTCGCCTGCGGGCTCACGGCATTCGGCGGCTACGGCGTCGGCAACTTCCTGCCCGCATTCATCGAACGCTCTCATGGCATCTCGGGGTGGGACCTCGGCGTCGTGATGGCCTTCGGCGGGGGCGGTGCCGGCATGGTCGGCACCTTCCTGGGCGGGCGCCTGGCGGATCGGCTCGGGGCCGGGGAGCGGCGCTGGTATCTCTGGCTCCCGGCCGTCGCGAGTACCCTCGCACTTCCACTCGTCTTCCCGATGCTCCTGTCCGCGGCAACGCCACTCGCGATCTCGTCGATGGTCGTCGTGACGGCGCTGACGAACACCTACCTCGGGCCGAGCCTCGCGACCTGCCACCAGCTGGTCCCGCCTGCGATGCGGGCGCTGACGTCCGCGATCCTCTTCTTCATCCTGAACCTGATCGGTCTCGGCTGTGGGCCCCCGCTCGCCGGCGCGCTCAGCGACGTGCTCGGCGAGACCTACGGCACGGACGGGCTGCGCTACGCGCTGATGATCGTCGCGATGATCTCGGCGCTCGGCGTCGGGTTCTTCGTGCTGGCCGCGCGGCAGCTTCCGAAGGACCTCGCCCGGGGCCAGGTCTAACCGGCGCTTCGCGTCGCGGTCACGATCCAGAGCGGGTCGGCGTCGTCTGGCGACCGGTCGACGGGCTCGATGTCCTCGAAGAGGCCGCACTGGGCATGGTACGCCGCGACGAGTCGGTAGCGCTCGGTCGCACCCGGGACGTGGAATGCGCGGATCGCCTTCGTCGGAAAGCAGCGGTGGGACATCGCGACGATCGAACGCCCACCGGGCCGCAGGACCCGAGCGACCTCGGCGAAGACCTCGAGGGGCCGCGTGAGGTACTGGACCGAAACCGCGTTCACGACGAAGTCGAAGCTCGCGTCGGCGTAGGGCAGGGTCGGCTCGCGGTTGAGGTCGTGGACGACGTGCTCGGTGAGCCGCCGATTGGCCGCGAGCTCCTCGGTGTTCATGCCGAGCCCCGCGACCCTCCCGAGTGGTGGGTCGAGGGGTAGGTGGGAGACCCACGACGACATCAAGTCGAGCACGTCCGCGCCCGGTGTCAGCACCTCGGCGTAGTAGTCGGTCAACGCCTCGATCGTGGCGTCGTCGATGTGGACGACCATGCGCGCGAACGCGTAGAAGTCCGCATCGGGGGATTCGTCCACCCGGTCGGTGGCGTGGGGCGGGAGCGGGGACAAGGCGATCTCCGAAGCGTGCGCCCCGACTATAGGCCCTTTCGGCTAGAGGCCCTTGGGCTTCGTCCCGATCACTTCGTCCGCGGCGAGCTGCTCGATCGCGTCCTCGGAGAGGCCGACCTCCGTCAGGACCTCGTGGTTGTGCTGACCCATCGTGGGCGCCGCGGTGCGGTTCCACGCGTCGACGGTCGCGAACGTGAAGGGCGGACGGACGACCGGGTGCGTGCCGACGATCGGATGGTCGACGTTCTCGAAGAAGCCGCGGGCGATGAACTGCGGATGGAAGGACTGCTTCCGGGAGTCCCAGACGCCGCCGGCCGGGATGCCACGGGCGTGGAGCGCCTGGACGGTCTCGTCGAGGTCCTGGGTCGCCAACCAGCTCGCGAGCGCCTCGTCGATGACGCCGTGTTTACGGCGGCGCCCGGCGTGGGTCGCGAGCTCCGCGTCGTCGGCCCAGGCCGGGTTTCCGAGGAGATCCTTGAGGGCGCTCCACTCGTCGTCGTTTCGCACGACCAGCGCGATCCAGTTCTCGTGTCCGGCGCAGGCATAGACGTTCTGGGGGGCGCCCTGGGGGCCGCGGTTGCCGTCGCGCCCGAGCTCCACGCCGTAGGCGGACCACTCGATCGCGAGCTCCGCCGCCGCATTGAGCGCGCCTTCGACCATCGTGCACTCGAGCAGGTGCCCCTTGCCCGTCTTCTCGCGCTCGGCGAGCGCGACCTGCGTCGCGAAGGCCGCGTGCATGCCGGCGAGGGGGTCACACGGTCCGCGCTGGATTCGAGGTTGATCGTCCGCGTGGCCGGTGATCCAGGCCAGGCCCGAGATCTGCTCCATCGTCTGGGCGAAGCCCACGTTGTCGCGCCAGGGGCCGGAGAGGCCGAAAGCGGGCATGCGGACGACGATGCACTTCGGGTTGATCCTGTGGATGTTCTCCCAGTCGAGTCCGAAGTTCTCGACGACCCGCGGCGAGAAGTTCTCGATGAAGACGTCCGCCTCTTCGATCAGCTTCTTGCAGATCTCGAGGCCCTTCGGGTCGGCCAGGTTGAGCGTGAGCCCGCGCTTGTTCGTGTTGGCAGCGAGGGTGATCGCGCTCCGCTCCCACCAGTCGCCTTCGGCCATGAAGAGGCCACCCATCATACGCATGCCGTCGGGGCGCTGGATCGCCTCGACCTTGATCACGTCCGCGCCGAGGTTCGCGAGCATCTGGCAGGCGGAAGGCCCGGCCCACCAGGCGGTCGTGTCGATCACGCGGATCCCCTTCAGCGGGAGGTCGGGGTCGCTCGCAGCGGAGGGCGTGATCCCGGGGTGCGGGCGTTCGCGAGACTCGATCGCGTCCTGATGCTCCCCGATCGTGGGGACCGGCTCGAAGGGTCGCGGCTCCTCGCCGTCCATCAGGTAGGGCGAGCGGGGCTGCTGGAAGCCGCCGGTCGGGTTCTTCTTGAAGACGCCCCGTTCCTTCAGATGGATGTGGTCGAGCACGGTCTTGCCGCTGCAGACCGGCGCGACGGGGATCCGGAGCAGGGACGCGCGCTCGACGATCTCCGCGGTGGTGTGCTGGGTCGTCCAGGCGCGGACGATCTCGTTCCACTCGTCCATGCGCGCCATCCGCGTTCCGATCATGGCCCACTCGGGCTCCTCGAGGAGGTCGGGTCTCTCGATCAGGAGCAGGAAGTCGGTGAACTGCTGGTTCGAGTTGGTGTTGAAGCCGACCCAGCCGTCGAGGGTCGGTTCGATCGAGGGCACCTCGACCGAGCGCGCACCGGCGACCGCTTCCGGCCGTCCGCTCAGGTGGTCCATCAGGTCGGCGTAGGTCGTCGAGCCGATGTTCATGACCTCGCAGAGCGAGAAGTCGATGTGCTCCCCCTGACCATTCGCGCGCGAGCGTCGCGCCGCGGCGAGGCCGGCAACCGCGCTGAACGTGCCGCCGATCCACTCGGTCGTCATTCCGCCGCACATCACGGGGGGCATCGACTGGAGCCCGCGTCCCGAGAGGCCACCGCTGTTCGCCTGGACGACGAGATCCGCCGAGGGCGTGCCCGAAAGCGGGCCGCCGCGTCCGTAGTCGGAGATCGAGAGAACCGCGAGGCCCGGGTACTGCTCCGCGAGAGCCTTGCCGTCGACCGCGCCGTCGCTCGTCTCGACGACGAGGTCGGCGCCGCGCAGCAGGGCATCGACGTGGTCGTCGCCGATCGCGCCCACCACCGACTTCTTCGACGTGTTGAGGAACTGGAAGAGGGCGCCGTCCTTGCCGTCGAGGTCCTGGCCGCTGGCGGTCCACCGTCGTAGCGCGTCGCCTTCCGCCGGCTCGACCTTGATCACCTCGGCGTAGGCGTCGGCGAGCAGCTTGGTGGCGTAGGCACCGGCGATCCGGTTGCTGAAATCGACGACGCGCAGATCGCGCAGTCCCTGCATGGCGTTTCCTCGGGATGGGCGGCGGGGCCGCGAGAAGAGCGAAGACTATAGAGCGGATGCCGGTGCGCCACCGGGCCGTCTGGGCGTGGTCAGAAGGTCTTCCATGTCTCGGGAAGGGAGGTCGAGCCCGCCAGCGTGAACTGCAGGCGCTCGAATCGCCAACCGTCCGGCGTGCGGACGCAGACGTCGTCGTAGATGCCGGTCTGGAGCTCCGCGCGCCCTTCGAGGGTCACCGCGAGCAGGGCGTGCCAGCGCGCCGTCGCCCGGTCGCCGTCGACCTCGATGCGCGGATTCGTGATGTGGTGGAACGCGAAGGGCATGATCGCCTCGCCGGTGGCCATGAAGGCGCGGATGCCGTCGTGCCCTTCGCCGCCGCCGTAGTCGCCGGAGTCCCATACGCCGTCGGGCACGAAGAGCGCGACGACCGCGTCCGGATCGTGTGCTTTCGTGCCGGTCCAGCCGCCGTCGACGGCGTCCGCGTAGCGCGCCTTCAGCTTCTCGATCTCGTGTACGTCTTCGAGGACACCCATTTCGCGTTCTCCGTGGTCGTGCGCCGCCCGATGTCGACCCGGGCGAGCGGTGGGGGACCGATTCTCGCCCGCGATCGGCCCGTTCGCGAGGGCGCGCGGGCGGGTTCGAATCGTCTATGGTGGACGGGTCGATGCGCCGCGACCGGTCGGCGCAGGGAGGCCGCCCATGCCCGAAGTCCACGATTCGTTCTGCCGTTTCTGTCACGCTGCCTGCGCGATCAAGGTCACCGTCGAAGACGGGCGGCCCGTCAAGGTGATCGGCAGCAAGGACAACCCGGTCTACCACGGATACACGTGCGCGAAGGGGCGCGCGCTCCCCGAGCAGCACGCGAACCCCCACCGCCTGCTCCAGACGATGAAGCGCGACGACGAGGGCGTGCACCGCCCGATCCCCGTCGAGCAGGCGATGGACGAGATCGCCGAGAAGGTGGCCCGGATCGTCGAGGAACACGGTCCGCGCTCGGTGGCGCTCTATACCGGGACGTTCTCCTTCCCGTACGCCGCCGGCGCGCCGATGGCGAGCGCGTGGCTGCGGGCCCTCGGCTCCCCGATGTTCTTCACCAGCGCGACGATCGATCAGCCCGGGAAGATGATCGCGCCGGCCCTCCACGGGACCTGGGGCGGTGGTCCCTATCACTTCGACGGCGCGGACACCTGGATGCTCTTCGGTGCGAATCCGACCATCTCGAAGTCGATCGGGATTCCCTGCATGAACCCGGCGAAGCGGCTCCACGACGCCATGAACCGGGGCATGGATCTGATCGTGGTCGATCCGCGGCGGAGCGAAGCCGCGAAGGCGGCGACGGTCTTTCTCCAGCCCAAGCCCGGGGAGGATCCGACGATCCTGGCCGGCATGATCCGCGTCCTGCTGGCCGAGGATCTCGTCGACCGCGAGTTCGTCTCGAGCTGGACCCGCGGTCTCGACGAGCTGCGCGAACGGGTCGAGCCCTTCACCCTCGACTACGTGGAGCGACGCGCCGGGGTCCCCGGCGAGGACGTGGCGCGGGCGGCTCGCATCTTCGCGTCCCACCGCAAAGGCGGGCTGAACATCGGGACCGGGCCCAACATGGCGTCCCGCGGCAACCTGACCGAGTACCTCGGGCTCTGCATGAACACGCTGACCGGGCACTGGCGCCGGGAAGGCGAGCTCCTGCCGAACCCCGGCGTGCTGATGGCGCCCAGCCCGAGCAAGGCGCAGGCCTTCGACCCGCACCCGGGCTGGGGCTTCGGCGAGCACATGCGTGTGCGCAATCTGACGGACACGGCGGCGGGCATGCCGACGGCGGCGCTCGCGGAGGAGATCCTGCTCGAAGGGGAAGGACAGGTGAAGGCGCTCTTCAGTGTGGGCGGAAACCCGATGGCGGCGTGGCCGGACCAGGACAAGACCCTCGCGGCGATGAACGCTCTCGATCTGAACGTCACCCTCGACATCAAGATGAGCGCGACGGCGAAGCTCGCGGACTACGTGATCGCCCCGAAGCTGTCGCTTGAGGTGCCGGGGATCACGCTTCCGACGGAGTCCCTCACGCCCTACGCGATGGGCTACCCCGAGCCCTATGCCCAGTACTCCCCCGCGATCGTGGACCCGCCGGAGGGATCCGACGTGATCGAGGAGTGGGAGTTCTTCTACGGCCTCGCCCAGCGGATGAAGCTCCCGATCACCCTCGCGGCGTCCTACGAGTGGGGCCCGGACATGGAGAAGCCCGAGGTCACGGCGTTCGATCTCGACCGGAAGCCCAGCAACGACGAGCTCTTCGAGGCGCTGACGAAGGGCGCGCGGGTTCCGCTCTCGGAGGTCCGCAAGCATCCGGGTGGCGCCGTCTTCCCGGAAGACGTCGCCGTCGCTGCCGGGGATCCGGACGCGCCGGGTCGGCTCGACTTCGCGGATCGCACGATGATGGGGGAGCTCGCGCAGGTGGCGGCGGAGCCGGTGGATCGGGACACCTACTACGCGTACCGCCTCGTTTCGCGGCGTCTCCCGGACGTCCACAACTCCGCCGGGCGCGACATTCCGAAGCTCGTCCGGAAGTGGAGCTACAACCCGGCCTTCATGAATCCAGAAGACCTCGCGGAGCTCGGTCTCGCAGCGGGCGACGTCATCGAGATCACGAGTAGCTATTCGTCGATCCTGGGCGTCGTGGAGCCGGAGGCGGAGCTGCGGCGCGGCGTCATCTCGATGGCACACGGCTTCGGGGACGCGCCCGGCAGCCCCGACGACAAGGACGTGCGCAAGATCGGGAGCAACACGGGCCGACTCTCGGCCGCCGATCGGAATTACGACCCCTACTCGGGAATCCCGCTCATGAGCTCGATTCCCGTCAACGTGGCGCCGGCGGAAGAGCTGGCGGCGAGCTGAACGGAAGCGCGGAGGACGGACAGTGGGCATTCTGGATCTATCGGGCCGCGGGGCCCTCGTCGTCGGCGGGGGGCAGGGCATGGGACGAGCGACAGCGCTCCTGCTGGCGCAGGCCGGCGCGAATCCCGCCGTGGTCGATGCGGAGCGGGAGCGCGCCGAGAACGTCGCGGCGGAGATCGAAGCGCTCGGGCGCAAGTCGGCGGCGCTGAGCGCGGACGTGACGAAGCGAGAGGAGGTCGAAGGCCTGATCGCCGCCGCCGATCAGGCGGTCGGCCCCCTCGATATCGTCGTCAACATCGTGGGTGGGGCGACCTGGGCGCCGCTGCTGTCCGTCGACGACGCGCACTGGGACCGGAATTTCGACGTCAACCTCCGGCACCACCTCTACGTCTCACAGACCGCGGCGCGGAACTGGGTCGACCAGGAGCGCCCCGGCGTGCTGTGCATCGTGGCTTCCGTCTCCGGCATGTTCGGCGCCGCGCGCCACGGGGCCTACGGTGCAGCGAAGGCCGGCGTACTGAGCTTCGTGAAGACGGCCGCCGAGGAATGGTGGCCCCACGGCATCCGCGTGAACTGCGTCGTGCCCGGGACGGTTCGCACGCCGCGCATGGAGGCCGAGTGGGCCTCGGGCAAGACGCCGCAACCTTCCACGGATCTGCTCGGAACGATCGCCGAGCCCGAAGACATCGGCGGCGCGATCACGTTCCTCGTCTCGGACCTGGCGCGAAAGATCACGGGCCAGGCGCTGGTGGTCGATGGCGGCTGGACCACACGCTTCCCCTACTCGCTCACCTGACGCCGTCTGGTGACGCCATCCACCGACGCGAAGGGCCGATCGATCGGAACGCGTCGGCGCGCGAGCTCCGTCACGGCAGCCTGGAGAAGACCGAGATGTCCGACCTGAACGAAATCTTCGGCCTGAACGATCGCGTCGCCGTCGTGACCGGCGCCGCCTCGGGGATCGGGCGATCCGTGGCCGAGGTCCTCGCGCAGGCCGGAGCCCGCGTGGTCCTCGGCGATCTCGACGCGGAAGGGGCCGAGGCGACGGCCAAGACCGTGCGCGAGGCCGGGGGCGAGGCCGTCGCGATGGGCTGCAACGTCGCCGTCCGTGACGAGGTCGACGGGTTGATCGCCCGGGCGGGGAGCGAGTTCGGCGGTCTCGACGTGCTCTGCAATGTCGCCGGCGTCCCGGCGGATGGTCTCCTCGAGACGCTGACCGACGAAGAAGTCGATCGCGTCGTGGCGATCAACCTGAAGGGCACGCTCTACGGGTGCCAGGCGGCGATCCCCGCGATGTCGACCCGCGGTGGCGGAAGCATCATCAACGTCTCGTCGGGTGCGATCGATCTCCCGGTTGCAGGCTACGGGCTCTATTCCATCACCAAGGCGGCGGTCGCCCAGCTGACCCACAGCCTCGCGCAGGAGGTCGGTGATCGCGGAATCCGCGTGAATGCCCTGGCACCCGGCGCGACGGTCACGAACTTCACGAAGCGCCGGCTCGAGAGGGACGCCGACGGAAACGTCGACGAGGCGAGCCTCGGCCAGTTCATCGGCTCGATGGAAGCGATGTCGCCCCTCGGTCGCGTCGGAGAGGCCGTCGACCAGGCCTGGCTCGTGCTCTACCTGGCGTCGGATGCGTCCCGCTTCTGTACCGGACAGATCTGGCGATCGAACGGCGGCGCCACGACGGGGCGCTGAAGCTCCTGCCCTCCGGCTCGAACGCGCGCTGAACAGGCGCAACGTGGCCGGTCGGATCGCACTCGTTGCGAGTGGTGTTCGCACGGCGTGCACCGATCCCGCGCGGGCGGTCGGCGGTCATCGCCGAGTGACGCAATCGCGTGTCGCTACGTCGATTACCGATTGACAAGCGGCGATCTCGACATATTTTGGATTCGTACGTCGCTGCACGGTCGTGGAGGACCGAGGTTCCGTTTTCCGAATTCGGAGGAGGGTCTCGGGCGAGCCGATCCGAAGAAGGAGTGTCGCGAACGTTCTCGCCGCGGCGCGAGGAGGACCTCGGGTCCTGCCGTGCGCGGATGACGACGCGGACTCCCGACGATCGATCCCCGATCCGATGCGGCGTGACTCGCTCGTCTTCGATGCCCGAAGGCAGAGTCGGATCCGCCCTCGAGGCGGCTTCGCGACCGGAAGGCACTGACCGGCGAAGCGTCGTCGCGCTCCGAACGACCGAAGCAACCCATCGTGCGGTCGACGTGCTCGATGCAGCCGCATCGGAGGTCGAGTAGGAAAACGGGTCGAGCTCGTGAGGATCGAACGAATCGCCGTTGGCGCGCGCAGCCAGGGACGCGTCCCGAGTCGGCGGCGCGCGCGATGGATGGCGTTCGAACGATTCGTTCACGTGTCGAGTGCGGAGAACAGACCGAGCCCGGGAGCCTCACCCGAACGGGCTTCGAAGAGCGAGGTGGTGCGCGCAGCTCTCTTGACGAGTGACATCGTGTGAGAGGCCGTGTGTGAGGCGTGGGACGGGGAGTGACCCGTTTCGCGCGAACCCCTTCCGTCGATCCGACCGTGGCGATTCCGCGATCCCCGAACGGTCGAAACCGGCGGGATACCTCCGTGAGCCCCAACCGCCCCCCAAGATCGAACGAAGATGGCGGCGGGTCGCTTCGGCCGAGCCCAAAGAGTTCCTGAAGCGGTGAAGTCTGATCGCAAGCCGCCTCGGTCCGGCGCGACGACCGAAAAGCGCCGGCGCGTCTTCCGAAAAGCGCCTGCGGCTCAGGAAGAGGCGGCGGCCCTGCCGGCGCGACTTCCGAAAAGCGCCCGCAGCTCAGGAAGACGCGGCGGCCCTGCCGGCGCGTCTTCCGAAAAAAGTCCCGTCGCCGAGCGAGAGCCCGCTGCTGTAGCCGCCGACGGCGAGCCCGGAGGTCGAGCGTCCCGCGCCGTAGAGCCCGTGGATGACGCGACCCTCCGGATCGAGCACGCGGCCGTCGACATCGGTCGCGAGCCCGCCGAGGGTGAACACGGCGTACCGCGCGTTGTCCGTCGTGCAGTCGATCGCGCCGAACGGTGCGCTCTCGAGCGGCTGGAGGTAGGGCTCGCGCTTTCCGAAGAGCGGATCCTCCCCGCGTCGGGCGTGGAGGTTGAAGACGTCGATCGTGGACTCGAGCGCGCCCTCCGGCAGGCCCAGCTCGCGACCGAGCTCGGCCGGAGTCTCTCCGACGGCGACGAGCTCGAAGCCGTATTCGGCAGGCGTGTAGAACGCGTCGTCGACGATCAGCCAGCACCGGCCTTCCTGGCGGAGAAGCGCGTAGTCCCCGAGGCGTCCGTAGTACGCGTCCTCGTTGATGAAGCGCTGGCCCTGGGCGTTCACGAGGAGGCCCGCCTTGAGATCCCACGGCTGGGTGACGGGGAGCGAGACCGAGACCTTGTCGAGGTGGCGGGTGCCGGCGCCCGCTTCCATTCCGAGGCGGATCCCCGACCCGTCGTCTCCGTCGGCCGCCACCCGCATCGAGCACTTCTTCGCCGCGGGCACGTAGGCATCGAGCATTTCGTCGTTCAGGACGAAACCACCGGTCGTGATCACGATCCCGCCTCGGGCACGTACGTTGCGCGCCTCGCCGAAGGTCTCGATCCGGGCGCCAGAGATCGCGCCATCCCGCTCGCGATAGAGCGCCGAGCAGATCGTGTTGAACGCCGTGCGCGCTCCGCTCCGTTCGACGGCCTCGCAGAGCACGCTCATGACCTTGTGTCCGGCCGCCCCCGGAACGGCCGCGACGTGGCCACGCGGAGCGGGTCGGGCGAGGTCGCGGAAGGGATGCACGTTCTCGGAGCCGGACCAGACGAGGCCGTCGTCCGTCGGCGGCTCCCCCGACTGCCCGTAGTAGAAGGTCTCCTTGTACGGGACGCCCTGGGCGACGAGCCAGTCGAAGTGCTCGACGGTTCCATCGCAGTAGAGCTCGAGCTTGGCGTCGTCCCGGCCGGGGCCGATCGAGGCCTGCAGGTACTTGAGCATCTCCTCCGGAGAGTCCTCGAACCCGCACGCCTTCTGGAGCTTCGTTCCCCCGCCCAGGTAGATCACGCCGCCGGACATCGCGCTCGTTCCGCCGCCGCCCCCGGCGCGCTCGACGACCAGTACGTCGGCATCCGACTCGCGCGCGGCGAGCGCGGTTGCGGCGCCCGCGGCGCCGAGCCCGACGACGAGGACGTCGACCTCCTCGTCGTAGGCGCTGATCGATCCGGCATCGAGGACCTCGGTCTTCATTCCCTCTCCTGATTGGGTGCCGCGAGGCTTCGCGGGTTCGTCAGAGACGGTAACCGCCGTCGACGCCGATGACCTGCCCGGTCATGGGCGCACCCGCGTCCGAGGCGAGCAGGATGCACATCGGCCCGAGCTCGGAGGGCTCTAGGATCCTGCGCTGGGCACTCTCCGCTTCGGCGCTTGCGCGAGCCTCGGAGTGGCTGATGCCCTGGGCCTTTGCCAGAACGTCGAAGTCCACGAGGTCCGTATTCGTCCAGCCGGGGCAGACGCAGTTCACGGTGATGCCGTGGCGGGCAAGATCGAGGGCCAGCTGCTTCGTGAGTCCGACCAGGCCGTGCTTGGCCGCGGTATAGGCGGGGCTCGCTGCGGCGTGTCTCGACGCCCCCGAGCCGATGTTGATGACGCGACCGTGGCCTCGCTCGCGCATCGATCGTACGGCGGCGCGGGTCGGCCAGTAGGCCGCCGTGAGGTTCAGGCGGAGGTTGGCCTCGAAGCCGTCGTCGTCCTCCGGCTCCCCTGCGAAGAGGTTGGGGTTGCCGCCGGCATTCCCGCCGACGTTGTTCACGAGGATGTCGATCCCGCCGAAGCGCTCGATCGCGTGCCGGACCGGCTCGCCCGCGGCGGTCCGGTCGGCCGCATCGGCGACGACCGCGGTCGCGCCGATCTCGTCCGCGGTCGTCTCCAGCACGTCCGCGCGCCGGCCCGAGATCACCACCCGGGCGCCGGCCCCGACGAGGGCTGCCGCGATGCCGGCGCCGATCCCGCGCGAGCCGCCGGTCACGACGGCGACGCGGTCGCGGAGCAGGGGGCCGAGTTCGGCGGGCGGGGACATCTGGATTCCTCTCGGGCTGGGAACGGGGTCGCGTCCGAAGGCTTAGCCGATCGGCCCCGATGGGCACAGGGGCAGAGGCCCCGATCCGAGGCTTCGTTGACGGCGCCTGCGTTCCCGGGGATCCTCGGGAGGTACCGGCCGGGAGAGTTTCATGCGGCGCTCGATGTTAAGCCCTGCCCGACGTTCTCTCGCGAGGACCCGTCGCCTGCTCTTCCTTCTCGTGCCGGCTCTTCTCTTCGGCTGCGGAGGAGCGGGAAGGTCGACCCCTGCCGATTCCGGCCGTGCGTGTGGGGTCGTGCCGGATCGCGTCGACGCCTGCCTGCTGCGCATGCGCGAAGCGGTTCCGCCGCGCCGTGCCCAGGTGCGAAAATCCGAAGGACTGGTCGACCTCCGCTTCGACGTGTCCGCTTCGGGCGCGGTGACGAACGTCTCCGTCGCGGCCTCCGTCGGTCATCCGATCTTCGAGACGCGAGCGATCCGGCTTCTCGAAGAGGCACGCTTCGCGCCGGCGATGCGCGAAGGGCGGCCGGTTCCGGCGGTCGACCAGGAGATCACGATTCCGTTCCGGCTCGTCTGGAACGAGCCGGGGGCATCGAAGGGCAAGCGCGGCAAGCTGATCCGCGCCGCGGTGGCGATCCGCCGGAACGAAGTCGGACGCGCAAGGGCGTTGCTCGCTCGGATGGACGAGTGGGAGTGGCCCAATCTCTACGAAGCGATGTCCCGTTCGATGCTCCGAGGGATGGTTCTCCACCTGGAAGGGCGGAGCGCGGAGGCGATTCCGCGACTCGAAGCGGCGACGCGGATGGACGGGGAGCTGACTTCGCCTGCAATTCATCGGCGGGCCCTGGTCTGGCTCGCGCGGGCGGCCCTCCTGGCGGACGACGACGAGAAGGTCGACGCGGCGCTGGCGAAGATCACCGAGCTCGAGGCCCCACGTCGGGATCCGTGGCCGCGTGACATTCAGGCGATCCGACGCCTTCGCGAGGCCGACCGCGAAGTTCGCGCGGCCGTGGAGCGAAATCGCGAGCGGCGCGGCGAGGGCCGCGAGATCGACACGAAGCCGGCCTCTTGAGCGGGCCGGCGGCGAGCGCACGGGGGCTGGCTCGGCGGGGCTCAGCCCGGCGTGTGCTCGAGCGGCGACTTGTAGTAGCGCGCGACGTCCGCTTCGATCACGTAGACGACGCGACTCGACCACTTGCGCCGCGGGAAGGGCTTTCCGATGTACTGCTGGGACAGCGCGTCGAGGACGAGGAGGTCGTTGTCGTCGCGCGTCTCGATCACGCGCCCTCGGATGAGCGCCTGCTCGTAGGGGTTCTCGTAGTCCGTGACCGAGAGGGCCACCCGTCCGTCCTGGGCGAGATTCGCGCCCTTGATGCCCCGGGAATCCGTCGCGATCAGGACGTGGTCCCCCTCACGGCCGATCCAGACGGGCTCGACCTTCGGCGAGCCGTCGGGCATGAGCGTCGCGAGGGCCGCGAAATTCGGGGCATCGAGCAACCGTCGCACGTCTTGGTCGAGAGGCCGGGCCATGCTGTCCTTTCCTTCGAGGGGCGGCGACCAGAGGATCAGGCGAGCAGGCCGCCGTCGACGACCATCGTCTGTCCGGTCATGAAGGAGGCGGCGGGGCTCGCGAGGAACCGGACGGCCCGCGCGATCTCGAAGGGATCCGCCAGTCGCCGCATCAGGTTCTGCTCGCCCATCTCTCGGGTGAACGCTTCGCGCTCGGCCTCGTCCTTCGGCAGGATCATGTCGGTCGCCACCGAACCCGGGGTCAACCCGTTCACGCGGATCCCGTCCTTCGCCCACTCCTGGGCGAGGGTCGACGTGAAGTTGATCATCGCCGCCTTCGAGGCGCAGTACGCGCCCAGGCCGCGCATCGGTCGGTGGGCACATGCGGCGGTCACGTTCACGATCGAGGCGTGCTCGCTCCGGACGAGGAGCGGATGGGCCTTCTGGCAGAGGAAGAGGGCGGCACGCGTGTTCACCCCGAAGACCTCGTCGAACTCGGCCTCGGTCAGGCGGCCGACGCTGTGGGGCTTCAGAATCGCCGCGTTGTTCACGAGCACGTCGAGCTTCGTCGTGATCGTCTGCAGACCCGCGACCAGCGTCTCGGCGGCACCGGGTGCGGCCGCTTCGTAGGCGAGGGCATGGGCGCGACCGCCCTGCGCTTCGATCCCGTCGACGACTGCCTGCGCCGCGGCGGGGCTCCGACCGGTCACGATCACCTCGGCCCCGGCGGCCGCGAACTCCTCCGCGATCGCCGCGCCGATGCCCCGGGTGCTGCCCGTCACGAGGGCGACGTGCCCGTCGAGGGCGAATGCTTCGTCGGCGGCGATCCGGTCCGTCATCGCGTCCTCCGGCCTCCTCGAAGGGTCAGTCAGCCCCGGCTCGGCCGCGGCACCGTCGGCGGCCACTCGCCGCCGCCGTAGACCTCGAGCGCCGCACCGGACACGTAGCTCGAATCCCGTGCCGCCAGGAAGAGCACCGAGTGCGCGATCTCCTCGAGTCGCGCGAAGCGACCGGCGGGAATCGAATCCGTGATGGCCTTCTTGGTTTCGCCGTCGCCGTAGTGGTCGCCGGTCAGCTCGGTCTCGACCAGGCCGCAGACGACGCTGTTGACGCGGACCTGGCCGCCCCACTCGACGGCGAGGGAGCTCGACGCGTTCATCAGACCGGCCTTCGCCGCGCCGTACGCGAATCCGGTCGGGGTCGGTCGGTGGGACGAGATGCTCACGATGTTGACGATCGAGCCGCCGTGTTCCCGCTGGGCCATGTGCTTGTGGACCTGACTCGAGAGGATGAGCGGCGCGTTCAGGTTCAGCTCGAGGATCTTGTTGATCAGCTTGGGCGGGGCGGTCGCGGCGTCCATGGCGGGCGCGCCGCCGGCGTTGTTGACGAGGACGTCGATCCCGCCATTCGGTTCGGCGCAGCGCGCGAGCCACGCCTCGGTCGCTTCCGGGTCGCGCACGTCAATGCTCTCGCAGGTGATCGCGTTCGACGAAAAGGGCGTCTCGGGCAGTCGTCGACTGCAGGTGAAGACCCGGGCGCCCGCGTCGGCGAAGGCTTCGCAGATCGCTCGGCCGATCCCGCGGCTGCCGCCGGTGACCACGGCGGTCTGATCGGAGAAGTCGTATCGGGTCTGGCCTGCGCTCATCGGTCCTGTCCTGCTCGTCCGTACACCGGGGGTGCCCCGGCGAAGCGCGAGCAGTGTAGTCCACGGAACCGGGTCCGGCGTGCGCGTCGGGGCGTCGCTATAACGAGGCGAAGCGACAGGAGGCGCCCATGTCCGAGGTCGAAGCGAAGCATCCCCGAGACAGTTTCTTCGTCTGGTTGGTCACGAATCCGGTGACCACCTGGTGGGTCCGGACCTTCGCTGCGCGGATCGATCCGTTGCTCTATCGCTGGACGAATGGGCGGTTCCACTCGATGGGGACCGGGACCGACGGGTTGGTGACGATCACCATGACGGGGCGGAAGACGGGCAAGCAGCGCTCCGTCCAGCTCGGGTGCGTCCACCACGAAGGGGACATCCTGCTCGTCGCGAGTGCGATGGGTCAGGAGAAGCATCCCGCGTGGCGGTACAACCTGGAGGCCAACCCGGAGTGCGAAGTCCAGACCCTCGGCGAGTCCTATCGCGCCCGAGCCCGGGTGTTGAGCGATGCGGAGAAGGGCGAGATCTGGGATCTCATGCGCGAGCAGATCCCCATGATCTTCGTCTACGAGGAGCGGACCGATCGCAACATCCGGGTCTTCCGGCTGAGCCGGATCCCGGAATAGCGGGGCTCAGGTGCGCGGCTTGCCGACGAGGACGCCCCCGTCGACGACGTAGTCCGCGCCCGTGCAGAACGAGCTCTCGTCGCTCGCCAGGAAGAGCACGACGTCGGCGATCTCCCGTGCGTTCGCCATCCGGCCGAGGGGGTAGCCGCCGTAGGCGGCGTCGTACTGCTCGTCGCTCCAGCCCTTGCGTTCGGTCATCTTGGTCTTGGTGGGGCCGGGCACGACCACGTTCACGCGGATGCCGTTCGGACCGAGCTCGATCGCCGCGGTCTTCGAGAGCCCGCGCACGCCGAACTTGGACGATGCGTAGGCGGACATGTTCTCGCGGCCTTCGAGACCCTGGACGGACGAGAAGTTCACGATCGAGCCGCCCCCCCGCGTCTTCATGGTCGCCATCACGGCCTTGATCCCCAGGAAGGCGCCGATCAGATTCGTGTCGACGACCTTCCGGAAGGTCTCGAGGTCCGTCTCTTCGAGGGGCTTCACGCGGATCATTCCGGCGTTGTTCACGAGGACGTCGAGGCCGCCGAAGGCCTCGGTCGCGGTCTCCACCGCCGAGGCCCATGCCTCCTCGCTCGTGATGTCGAGGGAGACGAAGCGGGCGGCCCCGTCTCGGAGAGCACACAACTCGTCGGTCTGGGCCTGCCCTTCGTCCTCGCGGCGGTCCGCGAGCACGACCTGCGCGCCTTCCTCGACGAAACGTCGCGCGGTGGCCGCGCCGATGCCGCGGGCGGCGCCGGTCACGAGGGCGACCTTGCCCGCGAGTCGGCCCGTGCCCGACTCGCTCATCGGGTGATCACCCGGTCGCCGCGCACGAATGCGTCGCGCTGCGCGTCGCCGGTCCCCATGATGTTGAGCTGGTACGTGTAGCCCTGCTCCATCCGGTAGTTGGTGTGCATCTCGAACACGTCGAGATGGTTGAGTGCCGCCTTCGCGAATTCGACCGCCGCCGGGGGCTTCTCGAGGATCATCTTCGCGATCTCCCGGGCCTTGGGCATCAGCTCCTCGGGCTCCGTCAAGTAGGCGACCGTGCCCCAGGCGTGGAGCTCGGCGGCGGTGGCCGGCTTGCAGGTGAGGCTCATCTCGCGGAGCTTCATGGGCGCGACGAGCTTCGCGAGGTGCGACGCGCAGCCGAGGGCGCCGTTGTCGACCTCCGGGAGGCCGAAACGTGCGTTCGTCGAAGCGATGATCATGTCGCAGCTCGCGACGAGACCGATCCCGAGTCCCATGCAGAAGTCGTTCACCGCAGCGATCACCGGGATGCGGGTCTGGTAGATCTGATGGAACGTCTCGTAGCAGGCCTCGCCTGAGCCCAGCAGATGGTCGAAGCCCGGGGCGCTCTGCATCTCCTTGATGTCGATCCCCGCGTTGAAGCCCTTGCCCTCGGCGGTCAGGATGATCACGCGCACGTCGGGGTTCCGGTCGAGCTCCGCGAACGTGTCCCGGATCTTCCACGTGTCCGCGACCGTGATTGAATTGACGGGTGGATGGTGCATCACCACCTCGGCGACGTGGTTCTCGATCGTGCAGCGGATGCTCATCGTGGGGCTCCTGGCCGGTTGCGCGCGGGACCGCGCGGAATTGCTTTACTTTCGCAGGTCTGCAAATCTGGGCAATCGCCGTCGGCGCTCCGGCTCCCCGCCGTTAGAGTGCGGGTGCGCACCCCGAGTCCGAGGTTCCCATGACCGCTGCGAAGAGCACGATTCCGAAGATCATCAGCGTCGACGATCACGTCGTCGAGCCGCCGCACCTGTGGGAGACCCGGCTCCCGGCGAAGTACAAGGACGTGGGGCCTCGCGTCAAGATCCTGCCCCGCGGCGAGCCGACGCTCAAGGACGGCGTGTGGGTCGAGGCGCCCGGCGATGGCCCCGAGATGGCGGCCTGGTGGCACTACGAGGATCACGTCTACCAGCTGCGTCAGATGATCGCGTGTCCGGGCATCCCGCCGGAGGAGGTCAAGCCGATCGGCGTGACCTTCGACGACATCGCTCCGGGCTGCCACATCCCCAAGGAACGCATCGCCGACATGGAGAAGAACCACGTCGAGGCCTCGCTCTGCTTCCCGAACTACCCGCGCTTCTGTGGGCAGATGTTCGCGGAGCGCAAGGACATGGAGCTGTCGAAGCTCTGCGTCGAGGCCTACAACGACTGGATGGTCGACGAGTGGTGCGGCGACTCGGAGGGACGGCTGATTCCGCTCTGCGTCGTGCCGCTCTGGGACGCCGAGCTCGCGGCGGCAGAGATCCGCCGGAACGCCGCTCGCGGCGTCCATGCCGTGGCCTTCTCGGAGCTCCCGTCCTGGCTCGGACTGCCCTCGATCCATACGGACTACTGGGATCCCTTCATCCGGGCGTGCGAAGAGACGGAGACCGTCATCTGCATGCACATCGGATCGGGGACGAAGACCGTGAACACGGCGCCGGAAGCGCCGACGATCATGTCGTCGAACCTGATCGCGCTCAACAGCGTGTCTTCGCTCCTGGACTGGATCTTCTCGGCGAAGCTCGCGCAGTTTCCGAAGCTCAAGCTGCTCTATGCCGAGTGCCAGATCGGTTGGATCCCGTACTTCGTGGAGCGCGCCGACGACACCTGGCAGACGCATCAATGGGCCCAGGGCGAGACGCGGCTGCCGAAGCCGCCGTCGGAGTACTACAAGGACCAGATCTACAGCTGCTTCTTCAAGGACAGTGTCGGCGTGGACCTGATCGAGCGGGTCGGCCTCGATCAGGTGATGTTCGAGACGGACTATCCCCATCAGGACGGAACCTTCCCGCACACCCTCGAGACGGCGGAGGAGCTCTTCGGTCACCTCCCGCAGGACCAGGTGAACAAGATCGCGCGCGAGAACGCGATCTCGCTCCTTCAGCTGGATCTCTGATGGAGCCGGTCGTGGAAAGGAGAGAGACGCTCCCGATTCCGCGCGGATGGTTCGCGGTCGCCCACTCCGACGAGATCGCACCGGGCGAGGTCGCGAAGGTGCACTATTTCGGCCAGGACCTCGTCGTGTTCAGGACCGAGTCGGGGAGGACCGGCGTCTTCGAGGCGTTCTGTCCCCATCTCGGCGCCCATCTGGCGGTGGGGGGACGGGTCGACGGCGAGTTCCTGCGCTGTCCGTTCCACGGCTGGGCGTTCGGCACGTCCGGAGAGTGCACGGACATTCCCTACGCGAAGCGGATTCCGCCGGGCGTCCGCGCCGGAAGCCTCGAGACCCTCGAACGCAACGGCTTCATCTTCGTCTGGTGGGATCCGGACGGAAGCGAGCCCTGGTACGACGTGCCGGAGGTTCCCGAGGCGAGTCGCGGCGACTGGTCGACGCCGGACCGCTACGAGTGGAAGGTCGCCGCCCATCACCAGGAGCTCGCCGAGAACGGCGTCGACCAGGCCCACTTCCAGTTCGTCCACGGGACGCTGGCCGTGCCCCTCGCCGAGTCGAGCGAGGACGGGCCTTCGCGCCGGATGTTCGCGCCGATCGAGATGAAGACGCCGCGTGGCGACGTGAACGGCGGGATCGAGACCCACATGTACGGCATGGGGTTCGCGACCGTCCGTTTCACCGGAATCGCGGAGACCCTCGAGTTCACGGCGACCACGCCGATCGACGAAGGCCACGCCCACGTCCGGTACAACTTCATCCAGCCGAAGGTCGACGGGAAGGATCCCGAGGGCGGTGTGGCCGCCGCGCTGATCCGCGACATCGTCAAGCAGATGAACGAGGACGTGCCGATCTGGGAGAACAAGAAGTATCTCCCGCGCCCGACGCTCTGTGACGGCGACGGTCCGATCGCCGAATTCCGCCGCTGGTGCGAGCAGTTCTACCCCGAATCCCCGAGCTGACCCACGGCTCCGATCGGAGATCCCTTCCATGCCCCTCGAACTCGCCGAGTTCAACCTCTCGGAGGAGCGACTCGAGTTTCGAGACACGCTCCGCCGTTTCTTCGAAGAGCACGCGCCGATCACCGAAGTGCGGCGGGTCATGGACGAGGAGGGCACCGGCCACTCCGCCGCTCTCTGGCAGAGCGCAGCCGACGAGCTGGGCCTCGCCGGGATCGCCATCCCGGAGAAGCTCGGCGGCCAGGGCTTCGGCCTCAAGGAGCTCGGCATTGCCCTCGGCGAGGTCGGCCGCAGCCTCGCGCCGATCCCGCTCTTCGCCTCGGCGGGTCTCGCCGGGCGCGACGTGCTGCACGACGCGGGGCAGGGCGCGGACGACTGGCTCACGCCGATCGCCGAAGGGAAGGCGGCGACCCTCGCCTGGGTGGAAGAGCGTGGCGACTGGGATCCGGCCGCCACGCGTCTCGAGCTCGTCGGCGACGGGGACGAAGTCCGGCTGACGGGCGAGAAGCATTTCGTGCTCGACGCAGGCGCGGCGGCAACGCTCTTCGTGATCGCGCGAACGCCCGGCAGCACCAGGGACGAGGGGCTCACGCTCGTGGCGATCGACGCCAGCGCCACAGGACTGACCCTCGAGCGACCCGAGAGCCTCGACCTCACACGCCCGGTCTGGACGCTCCGATTCTCCGACACGCCGGGACGGGTCGTGGGTCCCGTCGGCGGGGCTGCGCCCGGCCTTCGGCAGGGGCTCGACGAGGCGACGGCGCTGCTGTGCTCGGAGATGGAGGGCGGGATGAGAAAGGTGATCGAGACCGCCGTCGACTACGCCGCGGAGCGCTTCCAGTTCTCGCGGCCGATCGGTTCCTTTCAGGTGATCAAGCACAAATGCGCGGACCTCCTGATCGACTACGAAGGCGCGAGGACCGCTTCCGACGGCGCCATCGTCGCGCACGACGAGGGCGATCCGGAAGCGTCACTGCTCACGTCGGTCGCGAAGAGCTACATGGGCCCCGCCTACGTCCGCATGGCGACCGAGAGCGGGCAGATCCAGGGCGGCGTCGGGTACACCTGGGAGTACGATGCCCACCTCTACTTCCGCCGTGCGCTCGCCTCGAAGGCGCTGCTCGGCGACGAGGCGGTCCACCGGGATCGCCTCACCCGTCACGTCGCCCGAACCCTCGAAGCGGGAGCCGCCTAGCATGCGTCGCGCCGATACCCCCGAAGAAGCCGCCTTCCGCGCCGAGGTGCGCGAATGGCTCGAGGCGAATGCCGAGCGTCACGCCGAAGGTCCGCCGGTTCCCCTCGATCATTCGCCGGAAGCCGAGGCGCACCACTGGGAGGCCGCGAAGGACTGGCAGCGGAAGAAGTTCGAAGGGGGCTGGGCCGCCATCACCTGGCCCGTCGAGTACGGCGGTCGCGGCGGCACGCCGATTCAGCAGATGATCTGGAACGAAGAGCAGTCGGCCTTCGACGTCCCCGCCGGTTTCATCTCCGCTTCGCTCGGGATGATCGGTCCGGCCCTGATGCGCTTCGGGACCGAGGAGCAGAAGGCCTATCTCCCGGCGATGCTGCGCGGCGACGAGGTCTGGTGTCAGCTCTTCAGCGAGCCGGAAGCCGGATCGGATCTCGCGGCGGTCCGGACGCGGGGCGAGGTCGACGGTGACGAGCTCGTGATCAACGGGCAGAAGGTCTGGACGACCAGCGCGAATTTCGCGGAGAAGGGCTTCATCGTCCTGCGGACCAACCCCGACGTGCCCAAGCACGACGGCATCAGCTTCGCGCTGATCGACATGCGACAACCGGGCGTCGAGGTCAGACCGTTGGTCACGATGCGCGGGGACCGCCACTTCAACGAGGTCTTCCTGACCGACGTGCGGACGCCGCTCGATCACGTGGTGAACGGGATCGATCGGGGCTGGCCGGTCACGACCTTCGTCCTCATGAACGAGGGCGCATTCATCGGGACGTCGAGCCAGACGGCCACGAGCGCGTCCGCGCTGATCGAGTACGCCGCGGACGCGGGCCGACTCGAAGATCCGATCGCCCGGGAACGTCTCGGCGAAGCCTACGCGCGGGACCGTGTCCTGAGTCAGCTCCAGGACCGACTCAAGGGGGCGCTCCTCGACGGGCGGATGCCGGACGTGGACGGGTCGGTGCTCAAGATCCTGTCCGCAGAGTGGGGCCACGAGCGCGCCGAGCTCGCGAGCTGGCTGCAGGGTGCCGAGGGACTGCTCGCCGGGGGCGATGCCCCGGTCGCCGGACTCTGGCAGGACAAGGTCCTCTCGCGCGGGCTGAGCGCCGTCGGCGGTGGCACCCTCGAGGTCCACCGCAACGGTCTGGGCGAACGCGCGCTGCGGCTGCCCAAGGAGCCGCGCTTCGACCGCGACGTCGCCTTCCGTGATCTCAAGACGAGCGGCTGATCCCCGGTCTTTCCTGTCCTAGCGTCGCGGGGCGACCGAAACGGCGCCCACGACCCGCTGCCTTCCAAGGAGCCCGATCCATGGCCAGACTTCACACGCCCGAAGACGTGACCCCCGCGCTCTCCCTCCAGCCGCTCAACTTCGCCGCACAGGATCCCGGCGTCGGCGGCTGGCAGCCGCTCATGAACCAGGGCGTCGGCGCCGACAAGGCCGGGATCGATCGTCTGGTCGTTTCCGACCACGTGATCCTCGGCGAGAACCTCGGCCACTACGCGGACCCGAAGCGCGGGGGGACCGAAGGGGGCGTGCAGCCGACCGGTCCCGACGGCCACTGGCTCGATCCGCTCGTGGTGATCTCGATGTGGGCCGCGCAGACGAGTCATGCCCGCTTCCTGACCGGGATCCTGATCGCGCCGCTGCGCCGACCGGCGACCCTCGCCAAGCAGCTCTCGACGATCGACGTCCTGTCCCACGGACGCCTCGACATCGGGGTCGGCGTCGGCTGGCAGGAGGAGGAGTACCAGGCGAACGGCGTCGCCTACAAGGGCCGAGGGAAGCTCCTCGACGAGACCCTCGACATCATGCAGACGCTCTGGCGCGACGAGTCCGCGGCCTACTCGGGCGAGACCGTGAACTTCGAGAAGGTCCACCTGAACCCGAAGCCCCTCCGCGAGGGCGGCGTGCCGCTCTGGATCAGCGGCCGACTCAACAAGAACGTGCTCCAGCGGATCGTCCGCTTCGGTTCGGGCTGGATTCCGTGGGGCGCCGACGCGATGGACCCGATCGGCGGCCTTGCGAAGATCGCCGCCGAGATGGAGAAGGCCGGGCGCGACATGGCGGGCTTCCAGGCCGGGACCTATCTGCAGATTGCCGAGGACGGCGGGAAGATCGACGCCGAAGCCACGGTCGCGGCGGTCGGCGCGATGGCCGAAGCCGGGATCACCGATTTCCGGATCACGCTGGACCTGCCCGACGAAGAGGCCGCGGTCCAGGACCTGCTCGCCCCCCTGGTCGAAGCCTTCCGGAAGCAGGCGGGCCGCTAGCCCAGGCGCGGTCGACGACGCGGAACCTACCTGCGTCCTTCTGGCCCTTTCCGGGAACAGTCACCACGGCTGGACCCCGATCGGGCAGAGGGTTTCGCGTGGATCTTGGTTCGCTGCTCTCCTCCGACCCGTTGATCGTCGCGGTCGGTCTGGCTGCATTCCTGGCGGGTGCGGTCGTCTCGCGCGTGCTCCCACGGCGCGTCGGACCGGCCGTGCCGCCGTCCGCCGAGGCGATCGTGCTGGATCTCTGTGCGCTGAACGGTCGACTGGCCGAGGATCCGACGTTGGCGGAACTCGTCGTGCGTTACGTGGAGGCGCCCGCACGGCTCGATCGGGTCGAGCGGATCCGGGCGCGGGCCTGGTTCGACGCGGCGCGTCGGCTCCACGGTCTCCTGGCGGACGCGCTGGATCGCGATCCGGGGCTCGTGGCCCGGGCCGGCGATTTCGCGCCGTCCATGGGCGAGGGCGCCGGGGAGGCGCAGGTCAGGGGCGTCGCCGGCTTTCCGCCTCCGCCGGTCTCCAACGTCACGCTGATCGATCCGGAGTTCATGGCCTGGGTCGAGGCGATGAGGGTCCGCCGTCGAGCCTGAGTCGCGTCAGCGGATCTCGAGCACCTCGAAGCGCCGCTCGCCCCGCGGTGTGCGCACGGCGCCCTCGTCTCCCACCTCGAGACCGAGCAGCGCCTGTCCGAGCGGGGAGACCGGCGTGACCGCGCGGATAGTCTGCCCGTCGACCTCGAGCTCGATCCCGGCCGCGCCCGGGACCAGGAGCCACTGCTCCTCCTGCGCGTCCCCGGCTTCGTCCTCCGTCGCGACGGTCACGAGGGCCCCCACCGCGATCGCGTCGTCGTCGCCGAACAGACGAAGCGGCGTGCCCACGAGGGCCTCGATGTTGCGGCGAAGCTCGGTCACGCGCTCGGCGAGTCCGCGAGCGAGGTAGCTGTCTTCCGTGGCGCGCGTGTCCTTCGCGTGCTCGGCTCGATTCTCGGCGTGGGTCGCGCCGGCCTGCGTGTCGGCCTGGCGTCGCTCGACCGTCTCGAGGTCTGCTTCGATTCGCGCCCGGAGTGCGGAGACGAGCACCGCCTTCCTGCCCCGTTCGGCGCTCACGGCCCGCCCATCCGCGTGGTTCCGCACGGAGCGCTCGGATACCGTCGACGGCGTCCGCGCGTCCGCGGGCGTTCGTTCTTCCTGGCGAGGTCAAGCATGATGAAGCTCTACCACGTTCCCGGCTCCCGGTCCGCCCGGGTGCTCTGGCTGCTGCTCGAGCTCGGGATCGAGCACGAGGTCGTGCGGCTCTCCATGGCGGACGGCTCCCAGCGATCGCCGGAGTACCTCGCGATCCATCCCCTCGGCCGGGTGCCGTCGCTCGAGGACGAGGGTCAGACCTTCTACGAGTCGGGCGCGATCGTGCAGTACCTGCTCGAGCGCTACGGCGAGGGGCGCTTCGAGCCGCCGGTCGGAAGTTTCGAGCGGCCGCGTTATCTGCAGTGGTTCCACTGGGGCGAGGCCACGTTGCTCCCGCCGATCGTCACGATGAACAGCCACCGTTTCGTGCTGAAGGAGGCGGATCGCTCGAAGAAAGCGGTCGACGTGGCGCGCCGGCAGCTCGCGCGGATCCTCGCCGTGCTCGAGTCGGAGGTGGCCGGGCGCGCCTTCCTCGTCGGAGACGCGTTCACCGCGGCGGACATCATGGTCGGCTACGGCGTGACCCTCGCGACGCTCGTCGGTGAGCTCCCGGACGACGTCCCGGCCGTCCACGCCTGGCTGGACGGGCTCGCGGCGCGCCCCGCGTACGCGCGAGCGCTTCGCGGCGGATTCGCCGGGTAGGGGGAGGTCGTCGGTCGTCGCGCTCGCCGATCGCTCGGGGCGGCTCGAGCCGCCGGCAACTTCCGTCGGAAGCCGCCGGAATCGAACGGCTTCTCGATAACATCGCGAAAGTAGACTTATCGGTGGTGAAAGGATCCGCGCGTCTCGACGAGGAAGTCGACCGCAGGGGCGGCGTCACCCCGGGCAGGGTGGTAGAACGTGTTCCAGCCCCTGCCCGCGCGGCGGGCTTTCCGCACCCATCCCCGTGCTCGCACCCGAGGAGACGCCCATGTCCGCCGAAGTCGACCTGCTTGCCGAAGCCCGTTCGCTCCGCCCGCTGATCGAATCCGAGGCGAACGCGACGGACGACGCGCTCACGCTGACGCAGCCCGTGGTCGAGGCGTTCGAGAAGTCGGGTCTCTTCCACATGATGGTGCCGCGCTCCCTCGGCGGGTACGAGGCCGACTGCTCGACCATCATCGACGTCTTCGAAGAGCTGGCCCACCAGGACGGCTCGATCGGCTGGTCTCAGATGGCCAACGCGAGCGCCACCTCGTACTGCGCCTTCCTCGACCCCGGGGTCGCCCGGGACATGGTCGGCGACAAGGCGGGCTCGGTCTTCGCAGGTCAGTTCGCGCCGCGCGGCGTGATCCGCCGCGAAGGCGAAGGTTTCGTGATCTCCGGCGAGTACGGCTTCGGCAGCGGGAGCGGACACGCGTCCTACCTGGGCGGCGGCGGCTTCGTGATGACCGAAGAGGGCGTGCCGGAGATGCTGCCCAACGGACTGCCCGCCTATCTCTGTTATTTCGTTCCGAAGGAAGAGGTCGTCATGAAGGGCGGCTGGGACGTGATGGGGCTGCGCGGGACGGGCAGCTTCGACTACGGCGTCCCGGAGCAGTACGTAGATGCGAAGAACACGTTCTGGCTCTTCGATCCGCAGGTGAAGACGGGCGGTACGTTCTACGGCATCGGCGCGACGGCGCTCGCCGGCCTCGGCCACGCGGGCTGGGGGCTCGGCGTCGCGCGCCGGGCGCTCGACGAGATCGGCGAGATCGCGAAGGCCGGTCGCGCCCGCATGAGCAGTGGCGCGCTCCTCGACCAGCAGGTCTTCCAGCGCGAGTACGGCGAGAAGTGTTTCGCCCTCGATTCCGTCCGCCAGCTCGTGCACGAGGTCTACGGGCGCATGGAGCGACGCCTCGCCAACGGCGAGACCCTCGGCAAGGCGGACAACGACGAGATGATGGGCTGCGTCGCGTACATGACCCGGATCTGCGAGGAGGTGACGACCTTCGCCTATCGCGCGGCGGGGAGTCAGGGGCTGCGCAACCCGAGCCTCGTGCAGCGATGCTTCCGGGACATGATGACCGGTGCGCTCCACATCTTCGTCGACCCGAAGAGCTTCGAAGAGCACGCGAAGAACCGGCTCGGGGCGACGCCCGCCTGAGGCGTGCCCCGAACGGAACGAAACCGACGCCCGACGAGAACGGGCACCAGGAGAGACGATGGATTTCGGATTGAGTGAGGAGCAGGAGATGCTCCAGGAGACGATTCGCGGCTTCGCCCAGAACGAATGCCCGACGACGCGCCTCCGCGAGCTCTTCGACAAGGGAGAGGGGCACGACCCGGCCCTCTGGACGGCCCTCGCGGAGATGGGCATCGCGGGCCTGATCGTCCCGGAGGAGCACGGCGGCGCCGGCATGGAGCTGCTCGACCTGGCGCTCGTGGCCGAGGTGCTCGGCGAGTACGCGATCCCCGGCCCCTTCCTCGGTCATGCGCTCGCGATCCGCGGTGTGATGCTCGCGGGCAGCGCCGAACAGCAGGCGAAGATCCTGCCCGACCTGGCCGACGGTTCGCAGATCGCCACCGCGGCGCTCCAGGAAGGCGACGCGGACTGGACGCCCGAGTCCTGGACCGCGCGGGTTCGCGGCGGCCGCCTGACCGGCGAGAAGACCATCGTCTCGCACGCGGGCATCGCCGACCGGATCCTCGTCGGCCTCGACGCGGGCGGCCTCGCGTGGGTCGACACGCGGGGCGAGGGCGTGGTGATCGAGGATCTGGGCGGCATCGACCGGACCCGCCCGGTCTACCGGGTGCGCTTCGAGGGCGCGCCGGCGGAGGTCCTCGAGGGCGGTGGCGGCAATGCCTGGCAGCTCGTCGAGACCGCGGCGGTCCTGCTGGCTGCCGATGCCTTCGGCGCGGCGACGAAGCTGATCGACATCGACGTGGCCTACGCGATGGAGCGGGAGCAGTTCGGCCAGCCGATCGCCCAGTTCCAGGCGATCAAGCACACGATCGCGAGGCTCGGGACCGACATCGAGCCGGCCCGCGCGCTCTTCTGGTACGCGGCCCACTGCCAGGACGCGATCCCGGACGAAGCCGCCCGCGCCGCGTCGGTCGCGAAGGCGCACATCACGGACCGCGCCATGAACGCGGCCCGGGAGTCCGTGGAGCTCCACGGCGGCTATGGCTTCACCTGGGAATGCGAAGTCCAGATGTGGTTCAAGCGGATCATGCTCGACCGTTCGCTGCTCGGAACGCCGGATCAGTGGCGAGAGCGCACGGCCGTGTTGGGGGAGTACTGAGATGGATCTCGAATACAGCGCAGAACACCAGGCCTTTCGCGACGAGGTCCGCGAGTTCCTCGAGGGTTGGCCGCTCAAGGGCGACGAAGCCAGGCTCCCGCAGGAGGAGCAGGAGCAGATCTTCCGCAAGCGCGGGATCGAAGCGGGCTACGTCTATCGCGCCGTTCCGAAGCAGTACGGCGGTTCCGAGCAGCCACAGGACGCGATCAAGGACCGGATCATCGTCGAGGAGTTCTACGCGGCGGGCGCGCCGCGGGACCTGATGAGCCAGGGCGCCGGGCTGATGGTCCCGACGCTGCTCGAGTTCGGAACCGAGGAGCAGAAGGAGCGCTGGATCCCGCCGGCGCTGACCGGCGAGGCGAACTGGTGCCAGGGCTACAGCGAGCCCGGCTCGGGGTCCGATCTCGCGTCGCTCCAGTGCCAGGCGCGGCTCGACGGCGACGAGTGGGTGCTCAACGGCCAGAAGATCTGGACTTCGTCGGCGCAGCGCGCACACATGATGTTCGGGCTCTTCCGCTCCGAGCCGGACGCGAAGAAGCACGAGGGCATCACCTATCTGCTCGTGCCGATGGACGCCGAGGGCATCGAGGTCCGCCCGCTCCGCGAGATGAGCGGGGGCTACGAGTTCAACGAGGTGTTCTTCGACGACGTCCGCGTGCCGGTCGAGAACACCGTCGGGAAACGCGGTCAGGGCTGGCAGATCTCTCGCGCCACCCTCGTCCACGAGCGCAACCTGATCGGCAACCCGAACTCGATGCGGGAAGCCTTCTCGGATCTCCTCGACCTCGCGCGCAGCCGCAAGATCAACGGGGTGCCGGCGAACGAGGATCCCGGCATGCGACGCCGGATCGCCGAGATCGAGGGCTACGTCCAGACGAGCCAGCTCTCGAACATGCGTCAGTTCACGGCCGCGAATAAGGGCAAGATGCTCGAGGTCATGCGGCCCATGATGATGAACAAGGTGGCCGGCACGGACATCATGCAGATGATCATGAAGTGCGCCTACGACCTGCTCGGGGGCGACGGAATCCTCGCGCCGACGGAGTCGGAGCTGGACACCTGGGGGCGCCAGACGACGTCGACCGGCTGGGTCCTCCAGTACGTCTTCTCGATGGGGCCGGCGATCGCCGGGGGCGCGTCCAACATCCAGCGCAACATCATCGGCGAGCGCGGCTACGGCCTGCCTCGGGACCTGCGACGGGAGTCGTAGCCCCCGGGGCGGCTCGCCCTCAAGCACGTCCGCCGACAGGCCGATCCGGACTTCGAAGGAGCCCGGCATGAAGAAGGCGATGGCGAAGGCGGGATGGAAGCTCGGCGGCGGTCTGCTGCTCGTCGGGGCGGTCCTCGGTGTGCGCATCGTGACCGCGGATCCGGACGGGATCGAAGACCAGATCGACGAGCTCGAATCCCTCGAGGCCGAGCTGGCGGCGGACGCCGAGTCGCGGGGCGCGGAAGCGCCGGGATCGGACGCGGAGGACGCGGGCCTCGTGGCGCGGATGAGCGCGACGGTGCGCGACAGGCTAGGAAGCGCCGAGACGGGACCCGATCCGAACCGACTCGTGCGCTGTGACCTCGGCGGGGGTGTCCAGTTCATGCGCGCGGCCGATTGCCAGAGTCGCGGTGGCGACCTGACCGAAGTCGATCGCTAGGCGACCGCGAAGGCGGCTCGGCCGCAGGCGGTCGTCAGGCCGGCGCCTTCTTGCCGTGCGCGACCTCGCTGGGCGAGGTCGCTTCCTCGTCCTCCGCATCGTGGTCGATCGGGCGCAGTGCGAGCGCGGCGACCAGACCGAACGCCGCGAACAGGGCGCCCAGCAGGTAGCCGTCCCGGAACGATGCGGTCGAGGTCGCGTCGGCGCACATCGCGGTCAGGATCGAGACGCCGGACACGGCGCCGATTCCGGTGGTCGTCGACATGGTCGAGACCGCGATCCCGTGGTCCTGCTCGTCGACGGCGGAGGCGACCATCGTCGAGAGGGACGGCTGTGCCAGCCCCGCTCCGAGCCCGGCCAGCACGAGCCCGGCGACGATCGGAGCGAGATGCTCGATCTCGGCCCCGATCGCGAAGGCGCTCATCGCGGCGACGACGGCCACCATCCCCGCGATGATCATCGACCGTTCGCCGTACTTCGCGCCGAGGCTGCCGCCGACCGGTGACGCCGCGGAGAGCGAGATCGGCCGCGCGATCGTCCACATCGACGTCGCCGCCTGGCCGAGACCGAAGACGCCGAGCATGATGAGCGGACTGATGATGAAGCCGCCCATGTACGCGAACTGCATCATGAACCCGATCACCAGGGGCAGGACGAAATTGCGCCGAGCCAGGAAGTCGAGGGGAAGCAGCGGGGACGGGGATCGCCGCTCGATCGTGGCGAAGAGCCAGAGCAGCGCGGGCGTGGCCACGAGCGCCAGCAGCACGCGCGGATCCGAGGCGCCCCAGACCGGCAGCCGGTTGACGGCGAAGGTCAGCGTGAAGGCCGCCACGGCGAGGGCGGCGGCGCCGGGCACGTCGAGGGAAAGGTCGTCGCGTCGCGGCGTCTCGACGAGGACCCACAGCGCCACCGAGAGCGCGATCGCCGAGAGCGCTCCCTGGATCAGGAAGATCGGCCGCCAGCCGATCCACTCGACGAGAACGCCGCCGACCGCGAGGCCCACCACAGGCGCCCCCGCGATCACGACGCTCATCCAGCCCATCGCCTTCACCCGGTCGCGCCGGTCGTAGACCTTGAAGAGGATCGCCATCGAGGCGGGCATCGTCGCCGTGCCCGCGAGCTGGGCGAGGGTGCGGAACCCGATCAGGCTCGTCGCATCCCACGCGAAGGCCGTGGCCGTCGCCACGACGGTGGCGAGGGCGAAGCCCGAGAGATAGACGAGGCGATGGCCGTGCAGGTCGCCGAGCTTGCCGAGCAGAGGGGCGGAGACCGCCTGGGCCAGCATCGGCGCGGTCATCACCCAGGCGATCGTCGCGACGTCGCTTCCGAGGTCGGCGGCGATCGTCTTGAGCGAGACGCCCAGGATCGTCATGGTGAAGGTCGTCGCGAAGCAGCCCGCCAGACAGGTCCAGAGGACCCACCGGCGGTGGTTCGGACTCGCCAACGCACGGGCGCGCACGCGCTGCCAGGGGCCGGCAGCGCCCGGACTCGGCTTCGAGGCCGATCGAGTGCGGGGGGCCTCGCCGGCGCGCGTCGCCGCCTCGTCGGGCGGAGAAGCGGGGCCGGTCGGGCCGCGGTCTTCGTGCATGTGGAGGAGATCCCGGTGGGCGCGGGCGGCCGCAGCATAGCGTGCGTCCCGGGCGGCCCCAGGACGCGCCTCCGTTTCAGATCGAAAGCCGCGACGGGCCGGGGCTCCAGACCGCATCCCGAGCCCGCGTGAGGTCGCCGGTGGGCGCTCTTGCGTGGCACTTGCCTTGCACTTGCCTGTCGGCGCGCGGCCTTTCCGCGCGGCATGGAGAGAGCGATGCAGGTGAAGATCGAGCCTTCGGGCGCAGCCCCGGTCCCGGTGACGCCGGGCGACGACAAGAAGAGCGGGGGCGCCGAAGGGGCCGCCGGGTCCCGGACCGACGCCACGACGGGACGGGACGGATCGGCGAGCCGCAGCGAGGCCGCGGACGATGCGTCCCGACTCGCGCTCTCGCTCCGCGCGCTGGCGGCGCAGCGGAGTGCGGCCGGAGAAGGTTCCCTGTTCTCGCGTCTGGGGAAGCCCGTCGATCCGGCCGATCTCGCCGGGCGCATTCGGTCCGACCCGTCCGGAGCGATCGCCGCACAGGGAGCCGTCGCCCCGGGTCGCGCCCTTCGTCTGCTCGCGGCTTCGAACCCGGAGATCTCGCCGAGCCGCCTCGCGGAGATCACGACGGCGTTCGAGAATCGGCTGGCCGCGACCCTCGAGCCGCTGGAGGTCGACGAGAACGCCGCTGCGGCGCCCCTGCCGGCCGATCGGATCGAGGCGATTCGTGCACGGATCGAAGCGTGGCGCGCGGCGGCGCCCTGGGCGGGCTCGCTGGGGTAGCCCCGGGGCGCATGTGACGCGCATCACTCGTGCGAACGAAGTGCGCTCGGGGCGTAGCGTTCCCGCAATACGGGCGCGGTCCAGATCTCGTGAAAGAGAAATCGACGTTTTCCCGACTCGCCGCGCCACGTGTCCCGAGAATGGGTCACTTATCTCTATGACAGTGGGGGACCCTGTCATTTCTCTGGGATCCGGAACGAGGCTGTGTGCCTGCGTTGCGACTCGCGACGTGGCTCACGTCCGCCAGCAGGCGGTCTGAAGCCGTTCCGTCGATCACCCCATCGACAAAATCGGAATGTGAAGCTGAACGACCGCTCGGAAGGCGGGTGTGGGGATCTCTGCCTCTCGCGGAAGCGGAAGGGACGGACCGCGCGCACCTGAGGGTCGAATCGAACGCGACGGCGACGCGAAGAGCGTCGAGTCGGACGATTTCGACGCGACGGCGGCGAGCGGCTCGAAGTCCGACCACCGCGATTCGGGGAGACCCGCATCCAGAATCCGGCGCAACGGACGTAGGCCGCGTTTCAGGGAGCGCTTCGCTCCGGAGGTGCATCTCGGAAGCGCTCTCGTAGCGCCGCGCGGACACGTGGGTCCGCGGGGTGCGACCGGACCGGAAGGAATCGTTGGCTCTCGTTCGCCCGACACGACGTGGCGTGGCACGGCGAACGTGAATGACGGGCTGGCGACCGGGCGAGGGCGCAGAAGATGCAGGGGCGTTTCGAGCGTGGGCTCGAGCGGCCCGAGGAGATGTCGTGTCCCGTACGTCCGCTGCTGCGGCGTTGATGATCGAACCGGACGAGGTCGAGTCCTCCGGTGCGATGGTCGAGCGCCATGCTGATGCTCAAGATTCCCTGATCGACCCGAACGCGTCGGAAGCGCAAGTCGCGGGTGAGACGCAGGCGCTCAGCGAGCTCTCCGACCAGGCGCTGCTCGAAGGGCTGCGGGCCCAGAGCGAGCCCCACTTCGGCGAGCTCTACAACCGCTACTTCCAGCGGATCTACAACTTCGTGTACGCGCGCATGCGCAACCACGCGGAGACCGAGGAGGTCGTCCAGGAGACCTTCCTGGCGGTCTTCCGATCCTTCGAGAACTACCGCGGACAGTCGTCGCTGCTGTCCTGGATCTACGGGATCGCGAAGAACACGACGAACAATCACCTTCGCCGCGCGAAGAGCCAGAACGAACGGATCGACCTCGCCGACGACGAGGATCTCGTGCCGCGTGCGTCCCTCGGTGAGGGCATGCCCGACGAACAGCTCGACATGCAGCGCTTCGGTGACCTGCTCGCGGAGCGCCTCGACGGCGTGGCCGACTGGCAGGCCGAGATCTTCGAGATGCGTCACTTCGAGAACCTCTCGATTCCCGAGATCTCCGAGCGCACCAAGCGCTCGAGTGACGCGGTCCGGTCGAGTCTCTATCGCGTGAAGCGACTCTTCTTCGAGGCGGCCGCGGCGAACGGAATCGCCGTGGCGGTCGCCGGGGGGAGCCGTCGATGAAGCGCATGATGCAGGACGTCGTCGGTCGCCCGATCACGCGGGAGACGACCCGTGGATACGCTCGCGACGTGGCGGGTGCTTCCTTCGCTCCGATCACGCTCGACGTCGCGTCGTTCCGCCACGCACTCGACGATCCGATGGGCACGGCCGAGACCGACGCCGAGTGGCTGGCCGAGTTTTCCGAGTTCATGGCCGGGGACGACGAGCTCGACCGGGCTGCGAAGAGCGGCGGGCGTTCGAGTCCGGACCCGATGTTTCGTGAGCGTCTGCGCCGACGGCTCTGGCGCACCCACGTGCTCGCGAACGTTCGCGACAGCGGCGAGACCCACTAGCGACCTCGTTCCCCCCGGATCGAGCGCGCGGCCCGCGTCGCGACCGCCAGGGACCTCCGCGCGGGGGGGCATGGCGCCGTGCGCTGCTTCGCCCGCGGGGTCGTGGCGACGGTCCGCACCGCGGTGTAGGGAACGGGCTGCGCCCGATTCGTCCCGGGTGGCGTCCCGGCGGGATTGGGGCAACTTGGGCAGGCCACCGTCGGCGCCGTCCACGGTTCACAAGGAGGGAGGTTCCCATGTCGATCGACCTCGAAACCAACGAAGAGCTTCCCCAGGACGAGGCCTATTTCGACGACGGACCTTCCCGGGTGCGGAGCTTCGATGCCCGCCTGCTCGAGGAGCCCTTGACGCTGCTGCCGAGTCGGCCGCCGCTCGCGATGGGGCGGGACGACTCGGTCAAGAGCGCGATGCACGCGATGCGGAAACGCCACCGGAGCTGCGTCCTGATCACGCAGGACGGGACGCTCCACTCGCCGCTGATCGGGATCTTCACCGAGCGCGACGTGCTCCTCAAGATCATCGACTCCGGCCGCAACCCGGTGGACGTCTCGCTCGCGGACGTGATGACGACGGAGCCCGAGTCGCTCGCGATCGACGCGAAGCTCGCCTGGGCGCTCAACATGATGAGCGTCGGAGGCTTCCGCCACCTTCCCGTGACCGACGAACGCGGCTGGCCCGCCTTCATCATCTCGGTCCGGGACATCGTCGAGTTCCTGGTGGAGTCCTTCCCCGCGGAGATCCTCAATCTCCCGCCGGACTTCCGCCGAGAGAAGAGCCTGCCGCGCGACGGCGCCTGAGGCCCGAGCCGGTCTCCGGTGATCCCCGGATCCACGGTCCTCCGGTCGGCCGGGGCGCCGCGTCTGGGGTGAAGCCTGCACGGCCCCGTTTCGTTTCTTCCATTCCCGTTGGAAACCTTGAGTTGTGCGCGAGTGGGGACGATGTAGGCCCCTGAGTTGGGTCACTCGATTTCATCGACCCACGCCTCCGGGCGTCGCGAGGGCTCATGTCGGAACCGGATAGCGAAGCATCGAACGAAGCGAACGAGTCGGCTGCGGGCTTCTTCTTCAGCCGTCAGCCGATCGTTGCGGGCGAACGCCGATTGATCGGTTGGGAGCTCGCCTTCGGCGCACCCGACGGCCGCACCCTCTCCGCGGGAGACGAGAAGAGCGACGAATACCTGCAAGCGGCGATCGCCTTCGCGAAGAGCGCGCAGTGGGACTCGCTGCTCTGCGGCGGGCGGGCGCTGCTCCCGGTCGATCGAGGGATGATCTTCAGCGACGTGATGGAGGAGCTGCCGCGCAATCGCTTCCTCCTCGGGCTCTCGCCCTGTGACGACATCGACGCGAACCTCTCGAACCGTCTCCACGATCTGCACGGCCGCCGCGGGACGCGACTGCTCTTCTTCGGCTATTCGCGCCGGGACCGGCGGGAGCAGCTGCTCGACCTGTGCGATGCGGTGGAGATCGATGCTTTCAGTCTCGACGAAGATGCTCGGGCGCTCCTGATCCGACGCGCCCAGCGGCGCAATCTCCAGGTCCTCGCGACTTCCGTCGACGGCGACGCCGACTTCGTCCGGATTCGTGACTCGGGCTTCGAGCTCTTCTCGGGGCGCAGCTACTCCGAACACTCCGACGATGCCGACACCCAGGCCACCGCGGACGGCAAGGTCCTGCTCCAGCTCCTCGTCGAGGCACGCGGAGAGCTCGAGATCGAGCCCGTCACGAAGCAGATCGAGTCCACGCCGGCGCTCCAGGAGGGGCTGCTTCGGCTGGTCAATTCGCTCGAACTCGCGCGCGCACAGCGCATCGAGAACGTCGGCCAGGCGCTGATCATGATCGGCGCGAAGGGACTCTCGCGCTGGCTCAACCTGCTGCTCTTCCAGATCGGGAGCAAGCACGGCACGCGGGGGCCGCTCTTCCGGGTCGCGGCGAGCCGTGCCCGCCTGATGGAGCTGATGGTCGGGGCCGGCGTCGAGGAAGCCACGCCGGAGATCAAGGCGCGCGGCGAGATGGCGTTCCTCGTCGGCATCCTGTCGCTGGTCCACGTGCTGCTCGGTGTGGACCGGAGCAGCGCGATCTCGGATCTCGTCCTCCCGGACGAGATGAGCCTGGCGCTGTCGAGCCACCAGGGCGAGCTCGGCCGCATGCTTCGCCTCTGTGAATGCCTCGACAGCGGAGAATTCGTCGAGGCCGCGGAGATCGCGCAAGAGCTCGGCGTCGAGGCGCAGACGCTCTGGGCGCATCAGTGCTCGGCCTTCGACTGGGTCGCGCGGATGATCTAGGGGCGTCGCCCGCCCCGCGACCGGGCAAACGGCTCCGGCCGCGGCTCAGGTGACCTCGAGCGCCCGCGTCATCAGGATCTTGCCGGATCGGACGAGCTCGACGACGGCGTCGTCGCTGAACAGGCTGATCATCGCGTCGAGCTTCTCGCTGCCACCGTAGACGCGCAGGATCACGCTCTCGGCGGCGTAGTCGACCACCTTCGCGCTGAAGTGCTCCGCGATCTCGAGGACCTCTCGGCGCTCCTCGCCCGCGCAGCGGATCTTGATCAGGGCGATCTCGGTCTCGTAGCGATCGGAGGACGTGTGGTCGAGCGCGTGGACCACGTCGACGAGCTTCGCGAGCTGCTTGATCATCTGCTCGAGGATCGCGGGGTCGCCGGAGCAGGTGACCGTCATGCGCGAGAAGCCGTGCCGCGCCGCCGGGCTGACGACCAGACTCTCGATGTTGTAGCCCCGCCGCGAGAAGACCATCGCCACGCGCACGAGGACGCCGGGTGCGTCCCGCACGAGAAGCGAGATCGTGTGGAGGTCGCGGTTCGCCTTCTCGGCGTTGCCCGGCGCGATGGGCCGGAAGCCGGGGGCGTTCTGGATCGGAGTCGGACTGCTCATGTCGACGGGTCCCGTTCGGAAGGTCCTGTGCGAGCAGGACGGGGAAGGAAGGCGAAGCAAGGAGAAGCAAGGAGAAGCAAGGAGAAGCAAGGAGAAGGGCGGGGCTCGCCGGCTTCGGATCAGGTGCTGCCGGTGGGCTTGGCCATCTGCTCCTTGGGCTTCTCGACGATCATGCCGGAGAGAGGAGCGCCCGCCGGGATCATCGGGAAGACGTTGTCTTCCTTCACGACCTCGGCCACGACCAGGCACGGCCCCTCGTCGTACGCCTGGGCTTCGGACAGAATCCGCTCGACGTCCGAGGGGCGCTTGATCCGCATCGCCTTGACGCCGTACGCCTGCGCGAGCTTCACGAAGTCCGGGTTCCCGACGAGGTCCACACCCGACAGGCGATTCTCGAAGAACAGCTCCTGCCACTGGCGGACCATGCCCAGGTAGTTGTTGTTGATCACCAGGCACTTGACCGGGAGCTTGTGGATCGCCGCCGTCGCGAGCTCCGCCTGGGTCATCTGGAAGCCGCCGTCTCCGCAGACCGCCCACACCTTCTTGTCGGGGCAGCCGAGCTGGGCGCCGATCGCCGCCGGGAAGCCGAAGCCCATCGTGCCGGCGCCGCCGGAGGAGATCCAGTGTCGGTTGGTCGTCGAGAGGCAGAACTGCGCGGCCCACATCTGGTGCTGGCCGACGTCGGTCGTGATCACCGCGTCGCCCTGGGTCACCTCGTGGAGCTTGTCGAGCACGAGCTGCGCGCGGAGACCGCCCTGCTTGGCGTACTTGAGCGGGTAGCGCTTGCGCCACTGCTCGCACTGGTCGAGCCACGCCTCGGTGTCGGCGGTCGAGACCTGCGGAATCAGCTCTTCGAGAACGAGGCGCGCATCGCCGGCGATCGCCACGTCGGCCGTCACCATCTTGCCGAACTCGGCGGGGTCGATGTCGATGTGGATCTTGGCGGCGTCGACGCAGAACTCGTCGAGCTTCCCCGTGATGCGGTCGTCCCAGCGCGCCCCGATCGCCATGATGCAGTCGCAGTTGTCGACGGCCTTGTTGGCGTAGGCCGTGCCGTGCATGCCGAGCATGCCGAGATGGAGCGGATGGGTCTCGTCCGCGGCGCCCTTGCCGAGCAGGGTGTTCACGATCGGCGCGCGCAGCTTCTCCGCCAGTCGGATCACCGCCTTGCCGGCCTGGGAGATCACGGCGCCGTGCCCCACGTAGAGGACCGGGCGCTTCGCGTTCGAGAGGATCTCGGCCGCCTGGCGGATCGCCACGTCGTCGCCGTGCGAAGGTACGTGGTATCCGGGCAGGTCGACCTCGTCCACGAAGGGCGCTTCGCACGGGCCCTGGGTCACGTCCTTCGGCAGGTCGATCAGGACCGGGCCGGGACGGCCCGTCGTCGCGATGTGGAAGGCTTCCCGGGTGGCGCGCGGGATGTCGGCCGCGTCCTTCAGCAGGTAGCTGTGCTTCACGACGGCGTAGGTGATGCCGGTGACGTCCGCCTCCTGGAAGCCGTCCTTGCCGAGCATCGCCGAGATCGTCTGACCGGCCAGCACGATCACGGGGACCGAATCCATCTGGGAGGTGAGGAGGCCGGTGACCGTGTTGGTCGCTCCCGGGCCGGAGGTCACGAGCACCACGCCGGGCTTGCCGGTCGCCCGGGCGTAGCCGTCGGCCATGTGGGCCGCGCCCTGCTCGTGGCGGACGAGGATCAGCTCGATGCTCGAATCGACCAGCGCGTCGAAGATCGGCATGGCCGCGCCACCCGAATAGCCGAAGATGTACTCCACACCCTCACGTTCGAGGCACTGGATCAGCTTCTCTGCACCCGTGGGCACCCGGTTCTCCATGATCGATTCCTCTCTCGCACGTCAGCCTCGAGCGTCAGCGGGGGAATGCAGGTCCCCAGGGCAGACCGAGGCCTCGGAAGGGCGTCCTCACGCTCGAAGTCGGCGCAATATGCCATAGATCGGCGCGAAAACCTCGCGACTCAACGGGATCCTCTCGAAAAAACCGCGTTTCAGAGGTCTGGGGGCCCACGCGCGAGGGCACGCGCTGTCTCTTTGTCCGCTCTCGGTCGGTTAAAACTGGCTTTCTAGAAAGATATACGTCTCGATTTAGATTCTCGCTGCGCTGGGCCCGAAACGGGGCCGGGACGCCCCTCGGGCACCGCGAGCGCGGACCCGTTAAGCTGCGCGCTTCACGTCCCGATCCGGAGACGTCGGACCCGATCCGCCGATGCGGTGTCGGAGTTCGTGGACGAGCGCAGCTTCACTGCGCCAAGCGCCCATCCGGACCGGGGCGAGGGGGAACTTCGATGCGACGAATCCAGGCGGCACGAGATCAGCGGCTTTCCGGGTCGCGGCGACGGGGCGGGCTCTTCGGGCTCGTGCTGGCGGCGATCTGCGCAGCGAGTCTGTCCTTCGCATCGCCGGTCCTGGCTGACGAGTACGACGAGGATTCCGCGGGCCACCCGCTCCGGATCGTCGCCTACGTGCTCCATCCGGTGGGTGTCGCGATCGACTACCTGATCCTGCGGCCCGCCCATTGGATCGTCTCCCAGGAGCCGATGAAGACCGTCTTCGGTCACGAGGACTAGCGCTGCCCCGATCGCCAGGAGGCGTGAGGAAGGCGTAGGGAGGGCCGCCTCGTTGCGGCAACGGACGCGGCAGAACCGACGGAGGGCAGCGGCCGTCCGTACCCGCCAGCGCCTGCCGCGATGGGCCGGGGTCGCCCTCGTCGTCATTCTGGTGATCGCCGGGGTCGCGTCCGCGGACGTTCCGGATCCGGGCTGGCTGGACGGCGACCCCGGGCAACGGCTCGACGTTCGCGGAATGACCTTCGTCGCCAGCGAAGGCGGCGCGAACGAGATCCTGCTCCGCGCCGAGCGCGCGGACTTCTATCCGGAGCGCGAGGTCGCGGATCTCGACGTCGTCGACGTGGAGGTCACCCCCGGAGACGACCGGATCGGCTTCCGGATGCGCTGCGACGAGGGGCAGCTCAATCTGGGGACCCAGGCGTTCATCGCCGAAGGGCACGTGGTCGGGACCATCGAGGGAAACCGGCAGTTCGAAGCGCTCTGGGTGGCCTATGATGAGGCCGAGGGGGTGCTCTACACCGACGATCCCGTCCTCATCGTCGACGAGGATGGTCGCTATCGGGGTGGCGGCTTCCGCTATTTCGTGAACGAGTCGCGCTTCCGCCTGCAGGGCGGGGCGACGGTCGTGCAGGGGCCATGAGCCGAATCCGCTCTCTTCATCTCGCAGGCGCACTGGTCGCCGCCGTTCTCTGCGCGCTGCCCGGCTCGGCCGGCGCGGCGCCGAGCATCGGCGTCGCGGGCTTTGCCGGCGACGCGCCGCGCGGGCCTTCGGGCGTGACGTTGGCAGGGTCGCTCGCCGACGCGATCGCCGGACGGGATCTCGAGCGGGTGCTCCGCCCGGGGAGCTTCGTGGCAGAGCCCGGGATCGATCCGGCGGCCTCGGACGTGCGCGACTGGGCCTACGCGGCCGCCGTCGACGCCCTGATCCTGGGCGCGGTCTGGCCGCGGACCGAGGAGCGCGCTTCGCGCCTCGTCGTGGTCGTGCGTTCCGGGCATTCGGGGGCGGAGCGCTCTCGCCATTCCGTCGACCTGCCGGGCCTCGACGGCCGCGGACCGGTGATCGACGCCCTGGCGGAGGAGATCCTGATCGGACTCGGGTACGAGCCGTCCGACGCCGCCCCGCTGGGTCCCGTCGAATCGGCGGGCCCCGCGGCGACGAACACCCCGGGCGCGGGCGGGGATCGTGGTCGCGGGCTCGACACGGCGTTCGACCGCGAGGGCTTCGATGCCGATGCCCCGATCGAGATCAAGGCCGACGAGGCCGAGATCGTGAGCCGCGACCACGGGCGTGATCTCCTCTTCCAGCGCAACGTCCACGTGACCCAGGCGAACGTGACGCTGCGCAGCCAGCGGCTCGAAGCGACCTACAAGCGCGGCGAGTCCGAGCCCGAGAAGCTCGTGGCGCGCGGGGACGTCTTCGTCGACCAGGGCGGGCGCCAGGCGCGATGCGACCGCGCGATCTATCTGCGAAAGGATCAGCGGCTGACCTGTTCCGGCCACGCCGAGCTCGTTCAGGGCTGCGACATCGTCCGCGGGGATTCGATCCATTTCTGGCTCGCCGACGACCGCGCGCGGGTGGAGGGGGCGGCGTCGATCGTGATCCGGCCGGAGGGGGAAGCCGGCGTCGGCTGTCGACGGACCGGAGGCAGCTCGTGAGTGAAGCCGTGCTCTCGGCGACGGGTCTCGTCAAGCGCTACGGCGAGAAGGTCGCCGTTCGTGGGATCGATCTCGAGGTGCGGAGCGCCGAGGTCGTCGGGCTGCTCGGGCCGAACGGCGCGGGCAAGACGACCACGTTCAACATGATGGCCGGCAGCGTTCGGCCGAGCGAAGGTCAGGTCTTCCTCGGCGACGAGGACATCACCGAGCTCCCGATGTATCGCCGCGCGCGCATGGGGATCACCTATCTCCCGCAGGAAGCCTCGATCTTCCGCAAGCTGACGGTCGCCGACAACGTCGGGGCGATCCTCGAGACCGTCGAGCCCAACCGGGCGCGCCGGAAGGAGCGCCTCGCCGAGATGCTCGCCGAGCTCGGGTTGACCGAGAAGGCGAGTCGCAAGGGCGCCGACCTCTCGGGTGGCGAACGGCGGCGCGTGGAGATCACGAGAGCGCTCGTTCTCGATCCCCAGTTCATGATGCTCGACGAGCCGTTTGCCGGCGTCGACCCGATCGCCGTGATCGACATCCAGAAGATCATCGAGCAGCTCAAGGCGCGCGGGATCGGTGTGATCATCACCGACCACAACGTCCGGGAGACGCTCTCGATCTGCGATCGTGCGTACATCATCAAGGACGGAACGATCCTGCGTCTCGGCACCCCGGCCGAGATCGCCGAGGACCCCGAGGTCCGCGAGGTCTACCTGGGCAAGAATTTCAGCCTGAACTGACGCGGAGGCCGGCAGAGGGCCGGCGGTAGGGGTGCGGGGCGGAATTCCCGCGGGCGAAGGGCCGGCAACTGGGCGGTGAATCGCCCTGAGGCCGAATCTGGGGGATTCTTGGCCTCAAGAAGTCGGCGCTAGAGGACGCGAAGTACAATTGGAATGAAGCGTGCATGGCGCCCGCCGCCGCACGCGCGGCACCCACAGAGGAACGCTCTCCCGGCATGGCCATCGAACTGAAACAGCAACTCAAGATCTCGCAGCAGCTGGTCATGACGCCCCAGCTGCAGCAGGCGATCAAGCTGCTTCAGTTGAACCAGCTCGAGCTGGTCAATCTCGTCCAGCAGGAGCTCCAGGAGAACCCGGTCCTCGAGGAATCCGACGGCGAGGAGGAGACGCAGGCCGAGCGTGAGGACGCGACGCCGGACGACTTCGACGATGGTCCCGAGGCCGGGGAAGCGGGCGACGCCGATGCCACCCCCGAGATGGAGATGGCCGCGGACCTGGCTTCTGCGGACGGGCCCGAGGCCGGCGACGTCGCATCGTCCGACGCTGCGACCGAGGCGGCCGTCGACGAGCCCGGCCCGACCGACGCGGAGAAGATCGCCGACGTCGAGTGGGAGCAGTATCTCGAGAGTCATCCGATGACGGGCCTCGATCACGGCGGGGTCGCGGGCGAGGACGATCGCCCCTCTCTCGAGGCCACCTATACCCGCCGGCCGAGCCTGGCGGAGCATCTCGAGTGGCAGCTCCAGGTCACCGACCTCGACGCGGCCGAGCTCGAGATCGCGACCTGGATCATCGGCAACATCGACGATCGCGGCTTCCTCTGCTCGACCGTCGAGGAGATCGCGCGGCAGTCCGGCGCTCTGGAGCCGGACGTCGAGCGCGTCCTCGCCGCGATCCAGCAGCTCGATCCGACTGGCGTCGCGGCGCGCGACCTGCGCGAGTGCCTGCTGATCCAGATCGACACGCTCAAGATCGAAGACGCGCTGGCGCGTCGCCTCGTCGACGAACACATCGACCTGCTGCAGAAGCGCGATTTCCGCGGTCTCTCCCGCGTGACCGGCGCGACGCTGCAGGAGGTGGCCGATGCGGCCCGCGTGATCGGCGGCCTCGAGCCGCGTCCGGGTCGTGGGTTCGGGGGCGAGGACCCCGTCTACATCACGCCGGACATCTACGTCTACAAGATCGGCGAGGACTTCCACGTCCTGCTGAACGAGGACGGCCTGCCGAAGCTGAAGATCAACTCGATGTACCGCGAGGTGCTCTCCACCGGTGGAGCGACCGGCGGCAAGGCGGGGAGTCGGTCGGCCCCGGCCGCGGAGCTCGCCGAGAGGGACACCAAGAACTACGTCCACGACAAGGTCCGCTCGGCGATGTGGCTGATCAAGTCGATCCACCAGCGGCAGCGGACGATCTACAAGGTCATGCAGAGCATCATCCACTTCCAGCGCGACTTCTTCGAGCATGGTGTCGCCTATCTGAAGCCGCTCAACCTGCGGGATGTCGCCGAAGACATCGAGATGCACGAGTCGACGGTCAGCCGCGTGACGACCAACAAATACGTCCATACGCCCCAGGGCATCTTCGAGCTCAAGTACTTCTTCAACTCGAGCATCGGGCGCTCGGACGGCGGCGAGGCGGTCGCCAGCGAGAGCGTCAAGGAGAAGATCCGCAAGATCATCGAGGCCGAGGATCCCGCCCGGCCGCTCTCCGATCAGCGGATCGCGGAGATGCTGAAGGCGGGGAGCATCGACATCGCGCGAAGAACCGTCACGAAATACAGAGAAGCGATGAATATCCTGTCGTCGACGAAGCGCAGACAGGTCGTGTGACCTGCCTGCGCTTCGGCGCCGCCAGGATCTTCATCGGGGGCGCTTCGCGCCCCTGGCGATGACTCTCTATCTTGCCGCGCGCTCTGCGCGCGGGGCTCGCGCACGACGCTTCGGCCAGGGAGGGGCGCTTCCGGCGTTCGCTCGCCGGAGGTGTTCGTGAGGCGGAGCTGATCGGGAACGCTGACAGCGGTTCCGCCCCCGAATCCCGGAATAGGGGATAGCGGGGGGCCGGCGGGCTGGGATAGAGTGCGGCCGCACTGCGGAGCGGGCATGAAGATCACCGACATTCTCGTGCGCGAGGGCTCGATCCTCGACCTGGTTGCGACCGGGAAGGACGATCTGCTCGCGGAGCTGGCGGGCGCGCTCTCGTCGGCGGAGCCGGCCCTCGAGCGGGACGCGCTGCTCACGGTCCTGCGGGAGCGCGAGGCGCTGCAGAGCACGGGGATCGGGGAGGGCGTGGCCATTCCCCATGGGAAGATCGCGGGGCTCGATCGCCTGGTCGCGACCTTCGCGCGGAGCACCGCCGGCGTCGACTTCGAGTCGATCGACGGTCAGCCTACGCAGCTGTTCTTCCTGCTCGTCGTGCCCGAGCAGTCCGGAGGACAGCACCTGAAGGCGCTGGCGCGGATCTCCCGCTTCTTCCGGGATGCCAGCTTCCGCGGCAAGCTGCTCGAAGCCGGGAACCTCGACGAGATCTTTCGGGCCATCGAAGAGGAAGACGCCAAGTTCTGACCCGGAGCGCGCCGGTTGCGCCCGCTCGTCGGCGGGGATCCTGCCCTGTGCCGACTCGGAGGAAGCGGCGTTGTCGATCGGTGAAGAAGAGGCGGGGGCTGCAGGCGAGGTCCCGGATCGCGTCGCGGAGACGCAGATCCACGGTTCCCTCGTCGACGTCGCGGGCATCGGCGTCCTGATCCTCGGCCCGTCGGGCATCGGCAAGAGCGAGTGCGTGATCGAGCTCGTCCGTCGCGGGCAGCGCCTCGTGGCCGACGACGTGGTCAGGCTGGCGCGCGACGACGCGGGGCGGTTGATCGGCTGGTCGCCGCCGCACATCCGCCACTTCATCGAGGTGCGCGGGCTGGGCCTGATGAGCGTCGCCGACCTCTTCGGGGCGGAAGCGACCCTCGACGCCTGCGAGGTGGGCTTCGTCGTCCGGCTCGAAGCCCTCGGTCGCGGGAATCAGTTCGAGCGGATCGGCCTAGAGCGGGAGCGCGAGACGATCCTCGAGGGCCCCATCCCGATGGTGCGCCTCCCGGTGCACGCCGCGAGCAACCTGGCCACCCTCGTCGAGTTGGCGATTCGCGACTGGCAGCTACGACTCCAGGGGGTGAATGCGGCCGAGCGACTCGATGAGCGCCTGCGCGCCACCAGTGGCATGCTCGGGTCGGCCGGAGGCGGCGGGGGGGAAGAAGAGTGAGCGGGCAGAGCGGTCAGCGGATCGTCTTCGTGAGCGGGTTGTCGGGGTCGGGGAAGACCACGGCGATGGCCGCGCTCGAGGACCTTTCGTTCTACTGCGTCGACAACCTCCCGGTTCAGCTCGTCCCCCAGTTCCTGCAGCTCTGCACGACCGCTTCGACCGAGATCGACCGGATCGCGCTCGCCCTCGATGCCCGCGAGCAGCACTTCCTCGAGCGTTTTCCCGAGCTCGTCGCCGAGCTCCGGGAGACCGGCGCGAACGTCCAGGTGCTCTTCCTCGACTGCTCGAACGACGTCCTCGAGCGCCGCTACCGCGAGACGCGGCGGGTCCATCCGCTCGCGCCGACGGGATCCGTCCTGGAGGGCGTCGAGCGTGAGCGCACGCTGCTCGACCAGGTGGTGAGCCTCGCCGACCTGAAGATCGACACGAGCATGCTCAACGTGCACCAGCTCAAGGACACGATCGGTCGTCAGGTGTCCGGCGACGCGCCGAAGCAGACCGTCGTGAACGTCGTTTCCTTCGGCTATCGGCACGGGACGCCGGCGGCCGTCGAGCTCCTCTTCGACGTCCGGTTCCTCCCGAACCCGTATTTCGAGAGCGCGCTCCGCCAGGGAACCGGTCTCGAGGCGGAAGTCGCCGACTACGTGCTGACGAGCGAGCGTGGCCGCGAGTTCTTCGAACGGCTCGATCGTTTCGTCGACTACCTCCTTCCCCTCTACGACGACGAAGGGAAGGCCTATCTCACGATCGGCATCGGCTGCACCGGCGGTCGCCACCGGTCGGTCGCCGTGGCCGAAGCCGTCGGCGCGCGGTTGCGCGAAGCCGGGCGTGAGGTCAATGTGTCTCATCGAGACGTGGAAAGGCCGCTCTGAGATGGCTGCTGCGAATGCGAATCTTCGGGTCGGCGTCCTGATCGTCACCCACTACCGGCTCGGCGAGGAGTTCCTGCAGGCACTGCGGCTGATCCTGCCGGAAGCACCCGAGTGGGACGCGGTGTCGGTCGATCCGTCGATGCCGGTGGAAGAGGTCCGCGGAAAGATCGCCGATGGACTCAAGGCGGCCGACGCGGGCGACGGCGTGTTGATCCTGACGGACATGTTCGGGGGCACGCCGTCGAACATGAGTCTCTCGTTCCACGACGAGCACCAGGTCGAGGTGGTCACGGGGATGAATCTCCCGATGCTGATCAAGCTCGCGACCCTCCGTGAGGAGAAGCCCCTCGACGAGCTCGCCGCGTTCATCAAGGCCTACGGCCAGCGCAACATCTCCGTCGCCAGCGAACTCGTTCCGGAGGCCGACGGATGAGCGAGCTCACGGTCGAGAAGGAGTTCACCGTCCGTTCCGAGCTCGGGCTCCACGCGCGACCGGCGGGCAAGCTCGCTTCGGTGGCCGGTCGCTTCGAGGCGGAGGTGACCCTCGGCCGTGGTGACGAATGGGTCAGCGGCGAAAGCGTGCTCTCGATCCTGTGCCTGGCGGCCACCCAGGGCACGGCGCTGCGTGTGCGCGCCGTCGGCGTCGATGCCGAGCAGGCGGTGATGGAGATCGGGGCCCTGATCGAATCGCCCGACTGATTCCTGTCGGCGCTGCGCGCCTCTCGGCAGGCCCCTTGGAGGGCCTGCCTTGCGCTGAGGGCTCGGGGGGAGGGTCTCCGGCCGGTGGTGCCGGCGTTCCCGGAAGAAGGCGCTCTCGGGGGCCTTCGGGGCCGGCGGGAGTGGGGCGCAACCCCGCGATTTCGGGCGATTTTCGTTTGATCCCGGGGGTCTTTCCGCCTACCCTGCCGCCCTCAATCATGGGGAGACCGCGATGGCTTCGCGCTTGATGTTCACTTCCGAGTCCGTGTCGATGGGGCACCCGGACAAGATGTGCGACCAGATTTCCGACTCGATCCTCGACGCGATGCTCGCGCAGGATCCGACGTCCCGAGTCGCCTGCGAGACGGCGACGACGACGGGCCTCGTGCTCGTCTGTGGTGAGGTCACGACGTCGGCCGTCGTCGACATTCCGACGATCGTTCGCAGCGTCGTCCACGACATCGGCTACACGAGCTCGGACATGGGCTTCGACGCCTCGACCTGCGGCGTCACGGTCGCCCTCGGCAAGCAGAGCCCGGACATCTCGCAGGGGGTGTCCGAAGGCGAGGGCCTCCACAAGGAGCAGGGCGCCGGCGACCAGGGCATGATGTTCGGCTACGCCTGCGACGAGACGCCGGAGCTGATGCCGGCGCCGATCCGCTTCTCCCACCGTCTGATCGAGAAGCACCGCGAGCTGCTCGAAACTGGCGAGCTCGACTACCTGCGCCCCGACGCGAAGAGCCAGGTCACGATCGAGTACGACGAGGACGACCGCCCGAAGCGGATCGACACCATCGTCCTCTCGACCCAGCACTCGCCGGAAGTCTCCCACGACCAGATTCGCAAGGACATCATCGAGAAGTGCATCCGAACCGTGCTGCCCGGTGAGCTGATCGACGACGACACGATCTTCCACGTGAACCCGACCGGCCGCTTCGTCGTCGGTGGCCCGATGGGCGACGCGGGTCTCACCGGCCGCAAGATCATCGTCGACACCTACGGCGGGATGGGCCGCCACGGCGGTGGCGCCTTCTCGGGCAAGGACCCCTCCAAGGTCGACCGGAGCGCTGCCTACGCCGCGCGCTACGTCGCGAAGAACCTGGTCGCCGCGGGGGCGGCACGTCGCGCCGAGGTCCAGCTGGCCTACGCGATCGGCGTCGCCGAGCCGGTCTCGATCCGCGTGGACACGTTCGGGACGAGCGATCTCGACCGCGGGCGCCTCGAGCAGATCGTGCGCAAGCACTTCGATCTGACGCCGCGGGGGATCGACGAAGCGCTCGACCTGCGACGCCCGATCTATCGCACGACTTCCTACCACGGTCACTTCGGCCGCGAGAACGTCGGCCTTCCGTGGGAGAAGACCGACAAGGCCGAGGCGATCCGCGCCGACCTCTAGCGGGTCGGCCTCGGTCACACGTCCTCGCGATGGATCGGATGCGCCCCATGACCGACGCCCGGACTCGCTCGCGCCGGTGGCGCGCCGTCCCGCGCGCGCACGCGCGTGCCGGGGCACGGCTGCGCCTGAGGGCGACGGTCCCGGCGATCCTCGTCGCGGTGCTGGTCGGCTGCGCCACCGCGCAGGCGAACGGGGGCGGCGGCGTTCGCGTCCTCGTCTACGACGGCGTCGCGGCACTGGACATCGGCGCAGCGGCCGAACCGCATCGCGTCGAGCTCGCGGCGGGGCAGCTGCGCGTCGACGGCGAGACGGTCGGGTCCCACTGGTCGCCGAGCGGCCGCGGGCCGTGGCGCGTCGGGTCGCGAACGCTGCGGGGGCGCGTGGCCGTGCGCGCGCGATCCGGGCGGATCCAGGTGCTGAACCGCGTCGATCTCGAGTCCTACGTGGCGTCGACGGTCGGAGGCGAGATGTCGGCCAGCTGGCCTGCGGCGGCGCTGCGCGCCCAGGCGGTCGCCACGCGGACCTACGTGCTCCACGAAGCGGCGCGACGGAGCAGCAACGACTGGGACGTGAGTTCGACGGCGACGAGTCAGGTCTATCGCGGAATCGGTGCCGAGACCGAGGAGACGCGGGCCGCCGCCCGTGCCACCCGTGGCGAGATCCTGACCCATCGGGGCGAGCCGATCCTCGCCGTCTTCCACTCGACGGCCGGAGGCCGCACGGCGACGGCCGGCGAGGTCTGGGGCGAGGATCGTCCCTACCTGCGCGTCGTCGACGTCGAAGGCGAAGACATCGCGCCGCACACCTACTGGCGAATGGAGTTCGCAGGCAGCGACCTGACCGGAGTGGTCTCGGTGGCGGGCGTCGAGGTGGGGGATCTGGATTCCCTGTCCGTCACGCGCCGGACGCGCGGCGGCCGCGTGGAGCGTCTCGAGATCCGCGGCGCCCAGGGCCGCCGGGAGCTGCGCGGCTCGGCGCTCCGCAGTCTGGTCGGGACGCTCGGGCTGCGCAGCACCCTGTTCGACGTCCGCGAGACGGCGAGTGGATTCGCCTTCGTCGGTTCTGGCTTCGGCCACGGCGTGGGGATGAGTCAGTGGGGGGCGCGCGCGTTGGCAGAGCGCGGCCTGTCCTACCAGCGTATCCTCGCGCGCTTCTATCCTGGCACGCGTCTCGAACGCTGGTCCTCCCGGCGGCTGGCCGGGAACCTGTCCCCAACCCCGTCGGTCGCTGCCGACCGAGGGAGATGAGATGAGTACGAACGACCTCACCCTGCTGCAGGCTCAGCCCGGTGGCGCAGACTTCTCGTTCTTCCTGATGATGGGGGCGATCTTCCTCATCTTCTACTTCCTCGTGATCCGACCGCAGCAGCGGCAGCAGAAGGACCGCGAGGAGTTCCTTCGAACCGCGGCGAAGGGCGATGACATCGTCACGTCCGGCGGGATCCACGGGAAGGTGAGCTCGGTCGACGGCGACGTGCTCGAGGTCGAGGTCGCGCGCGTGCGCGGGGAGAAGGTCAAGCTCAAGGTCAGTCTCGGTCGCGTGGATCAACTGACGAAGGCGGGTCAGGCGGACGCCGACAACAACTCAGATGGCTCGAAAGCCAAGGCTTCGAGCTAGGCGGGAGATTCGAACGTGGGTGGACCCGTAGGATTCCGAGCGATCAGCGTCTTCCTGCTGCTCGTTCTCTTCTCCTTCATGACGGCGGCGAACTTCATCCCGAAGGAAGATCGCGTCGCGAGCAATTTCTGGCCGGACGACGGGCTGCGCCTCGGTCTCGACCTGCGCGGCGGCATCCATTGGGTGGTCGGCGTCGAGCTGGAAGAGGCGGTGACCCAGGAGCTCGAGTTCGTTCGTCAGTCCGTCGAGGAGCGCCTCGAACGGAAGCAGGTCTCGCTGGCGGGGGCGTCCGTCGACGGCGAGCGGCTCACCCTGCAGCTGCGCTCGGAGGACGACCGCGCCGCGGTGATCGAAGCCGTCGACGACACCGGCGTCGCGCGCGGCACCGGCGGCAGCGGGCTCGACCTCGAGTATGCGCTGACCGACGACTGGATCACCGAGGTGCGCGAGCGCACGATGCTCCAGGTCCTCGAGGTCCTGCGGCGCCGGATCGACGATCCCCAGCGCGGCATTCCGGATTCGGTCGTGACCCGGCAGGGCGACGACCGCGTGCTCGTGCAGATTCCCGGCGAGCAGATCGATCGCGATCGCGCGCGAAACCTGCTCAAGAGCACGGGCTTCCTCGAGTTCAAGATCGTCGAGGACAGTGACGTCTCCGAAGAGGCCCTGCGGCGCCGCTATCCCGACGGGATCGGCGACGACCGGGTCATCCTCGTCGAGAAGGATCGCCAGACCGAGACGGTCGTCGCGGCCTACCTGCTCCCGAAGGTCGCCGCGATCACGGGGGCGTACCTCGAGGACGCGCGGCTCGAGTTCGACCAGACGCAGGCCCCGATCGTGGGCTTCCGCTTCAACGCGGCGGGCGGCGAGATCTTCGGTCGGCTGACCGAGACGAACATCGGACGCGGCCTCGCCGTCGTCCTCGACAACCAGGTCTACAGCGCCCCCTCGATTCGCGGGCGCATCACGATGCAGGGCCAGATCACCGGCAACTACACCTCGGAGGAGGCCGCCGATCTCGCGGTCATCCTGCGCGCCGGCTCCCTGAGCGTTCCGACGACGATCGAAGAGGAGCGGACGGTCGGCCCCGGCCTCGGCCAGGACTCGATCGAGAGCGGCGCTCGCGCCTCGATCATCGGCCTCGTGCTCGTCCTCTTCTTCGCCGCCGGCTACTACCGCCTCTCGGGCGGCTACGCCGCGGTCGCGCTCCTCGCGAACCTCGTGATGCTGATCGGGCTGATGTCCTTCTTCGAGGCGACGCTCACGCTGCCCGGGATCGCGGGCCTCGTGCTGACCGTCGGCATGGCCATCGACGCGAACGTGATCATCTTCGAGCGCATCCGCGAGGAGTTGCGTGGCAACAAGTCGGTTCGCGCCGCGATCGCGACGGGGTTCCAGAAGGCGACCGGCGCCGTCCTCGATGCGAACATCACGACGCTGATCACCGCGATCATCCTCTACCAGTACGGAACGGGGCCGATCAAGGGCTTCGCCGTGACGCTGTCGGTGGGGATCGTGACGAGCGTCTTCGCCGCGCTGCTGGTCACGCGACTGCTCTTCCAGCTCTACCCGGGCGAGCGCAACGTCCAGTCCCTGTCCATCTAGCGACGCGTCCGACGAGAACTCCCTTCCCTCCCTACCTCCCTCCCGACAGGAGAAGCCCGTGCCCTTCGAAATCGTCCCGGCCGGCACCCAAATCGACTTCCTCGGCAAGCGCCACATCTGCCTGGTGATCTCACTCGGACTGATCGCGCTCGGCGCGGTCTTCGCCGGGTTGAACGGCGTCAACGTCGGTCTCGACTTCGCCGGCGGAACCGAGGTCCAACTCCTCTTCGACGAAGGCGTCGCGGTCGACGAGCAAGCGCTTCGCGAGCTGACGGAAGCGAAGGGTTTCACGAGCTACCAGGTGGTCCGCTTCAGCGACGACCCGAGCGTGAATGAGTTCGTGATCAAGTTCCTCGACGTCCTCGAGGGGTCCGAGGCGGCCGCCGAGGTCGCGCGGCTCGAGGCAGAAGCCGAGAGCGAGGGCGAGAGCGCGATCGGCCTCGAGGCGAATACCCGCGTCGTCGTGCTCGAGTCCTTCATCGAGCAGGAGATCGGCGGCCACACCGAGCAGCGCGTCGAGTACGTCGGTCCGCGGGTCGGTGCCGAGCTGCGTGAGGATGGGGCGCTCGCGCTGCTCTACTCGGCGATCATGATCCTGATCTACGTCGCCTTCCGGTTCAGCGCCCGCTTCGCGCCGGGCGCGGTCGTGGCCGTGATGCACGACCTCGCGATCACCGCGAGCATCCTCGTGATCATCGGCGAGGAGTTCGATCTGCGGATCCTGGCCGCGATGCTCGCGATCCTCGGCTACAGCCTGAACGACACGATCATCATCTACGACCGCATCCGCGAGAACATGGACCTCCACACCACGGCGGACCTCGAGGCGACGCTCAATACGAGCGTGAACCAGACGCTCTCGCGCACGGTGCTCACGTCGGTGACGACGCTCCTCGCGCTGCTCTCGCTCTTCTTCCTGGGCGGCGAGGTCATCCAGCCCTTCGCGAAGACGATGCTGATCGGCGTCCTCGTTGGCACCTACTCGTCGATCTTCATCGCCTCCCCGCTGCTCCTCTTCCTCGAGCAGCGCTACGGCGACGGCGGGAAGCCCAAGGCCAAGAAGGGCCCCGGCGTCAACAAGGCCGTCGTGTAGCGGGGCCCGGCGCTTCGACACCGCTGCGCACGAGGGACCGATCGGCCCGAACACGAAACGGCGCTCGCCGCGGCCCGCGAGGGCCGACAGCGGCGCCGTTCGTTTCGAATCCCCTGGTACAGGCCCGGAGGGCCTGGACCGACTAGGCCGTCTTGCGTGCCTCGGCCTCGGGGCCGCTGGCCGCGGGCTGGGGCGGGGTGGCGGGCTTCTTGGGCTCGCTCGCGCTCGCGCCGGCGCTCTGGGCCGCCATGTCGATCGAGCCGTTCAGCACCGCGCCTTCCTGCACGTTCAGACGCGGGGCCCGGAGGTCGCCTTCGACGACGCCGGTGGCCTGGATCTCGATCCGTTCGGTGGCGCTGAGGTTTCCGATCACCTGGCCGATCACGATGATCGACTTGGCCTGGACCTCCGCCTTCAGGCGGCCGTTGGCCCCGACGGTCAGCTGGTGGTTCTGCAGGTTGACGTTGCCGTCGACCTGGCCCTCGATCTCGAGGTCCTCGTCGCCGGAGAGCTCACCCTTGAAAATGATCGACTGACCAATCGTGGCCATGCGCTTGTCCCCCTCTGAGCGTGTGCTCGTGCCGGTCGTCTCGCCGGTCGCGGTCATCTTGTCCGTCGACGCGGTCTCGTTTGGTTCCGCCGAAGAATCGCCTCGTGCCGTGACGGGGCGGGTGGACCAGGTCTGGGTTCGCTGCGAGTCGTCTCCGGACGGGACTGCGCCCGTATCCTTCTGCCGATCGCGGCCGGAATCATTTGAGGTATTATCCCCACGATTCCTCGAGCTGAAGAGCCCCACGTGTTCCCCTCCGAACGCTTGGGCCCCCAGTCATCTGGGGGGCGGCGGTCGAGCTTAACGCATCGATCGCACGCGCGAGTCGCTCTTTTCCGAACCCGATCCTCCCTCCAGTCCCATGGATTCCGCCGTGATTGCGATCACGGCGCACACCCGACGGGCGAGTCATCGATGCCTCACGCTTCGTCCGTTTCACACCCAGGCTGTAGAACTTCCATGGGGTCGAAGAGCACCGCAGCACTCGCCGCGGCGATTTATCGAACGTCGCTTGCATCGATTCCAGTCGAAACGCATCATCCGCGCACGCTCCCGCACAGGCTCGATCCCATCCCCTGGACCGGTTTGCAGACTGCAAGGCCGGCCGGTCCAACCGGGCGCCCTCGGCCACGATTCGTGGCCCGGGTTCCGACGAAGGACGGGTTCGCTGCGCCTTCTCATGCCGATCGGTGCTCCGGCTGCGCCCCGAGCCCGATTCGGAGGAACTTCATGTCCGTCTTCGGATCCCTCGCCCCCATTCTTCTGTTCGCACTCGCCATGGGCGGGGCAGGGGCCGCGTTCGCCGTCGGAGGCGAAGAAGAAGCGGACGAGGCGCTCTACGTTTCGCAGGTCTCCGCGGCGACCGAAGGCGACCTCGCGCCCGACGCCCGAATCGTGGGGGAAGGGCGGCCGATCTCGCTCGACGAGGCGATCGGGCTCTCGATCCAGAACAACCTGGACATCGAGGTTGCCCGCTACGAGCCGCTGATCTCCGAGTCCGACCGGGACGGCGCCTGGGGTGCCTACGATCCTCGGCTGGCCGCCGACATGGGCTACGACGTGCAGGCGACGCCGTCGGCGATCGCACTCTCCGGTCAGGACCCCGGCGAGCTCAACCGCGATCGCGTGAAGGGCGGTGGCATCGGCGTCGACCAGGCGATCCCCTACATCGGCGCGAGCTTCGGCGTGCGCTTCGACGCCTCGGCGACGCGGACCCGGAGCGACATCGCGGCCTACATCGACGATCGATTCGACACCCGGCTCGTCTTCTCAGGAACGGTCCCGCTCGCCCGGAACCTTCTGTGGAACGAGGCCTGGACGCAGGTGAAGACCTCGGAGGCCGACTATCTCGGCTCCCGCTTCGACTTCGAGACGGCCATCATGGACGTCGTCCAGCAGTCCGCGAACGCCTACTGGAACCTCGTGGCTGCCCGGGACAACGTGCGCGTCTCGCAGAAGAGCCTCGAGACGGCGCGCGCGCTCCTCGAGCAGACGAAGACCCAGTACGAGGTCGGCGTCGTCTCGCGCGTGGAGGTCGTCGAGGCCGAGGCGGGCGTGGCCGATCGCGAGTTCGAGGTCATCCGGACGGCCAACCAGTACCGCAATGCGCAGGACGATCTGATCGATGCGGTGCTCGGGCGCGAGTTGAGCGCCATGACCGATCTTCAGTTCGCCCCGTCCGACGACCCGGGCGTGTCCGTGGCCGATTCCGTCGATGTGAGGACGGCCGTCGAGACCGCCTTTCAGCGGCGCCCCGAGCTCCAGAGCTCGCGCAAGACGATCGAGCGCAGCGAGTTCTCGCTCAAGTTCGCGAAGAGCCAGCGCCTGCCGCAGTTCGACGTCGAGATGGAGTACGGGTTCACCGGGCTCGGGGGTGATCCCAATCCCGCTCCGACCTTCGGCTCGCCGGCGCCCCAGGTCGACTTCGACGACACGACCAACGACTTCTTCAACCAGAACGGCGCCGACAGCTACAGCGTGAGGGGGGTGTTCTCGATTCCCTTCCCGAACACGTCGGCCCGCAAGCGCGTCGTTCGAAGCGAACTCGACCTCCGACGGAGCAAGACGCGGCTGGCGCGTGAAGAGCAGACGATCGTGCTCGAGGTGCGTCGCGCCGCACGAACGCTGCTCGCGTCCGCGCAGGGCATCGAAGCGGCCGAACGGCGGCGCCTGGCGGCGGAGGAGCAGCTTCGCGCAGAACGCATCCGGCTCGAGCACGGCGAGTCCACGCCCTTCGAGGTCCTGCAGCGCGAGAGTGACCTCGTCGAGGCCGAGAGCCAGAAGATCGACGCCCTCCAAGCCTATCGCTCGGCGGAGATCGGCCTCGAGCGCGCCCGGGGCACGATTCTTGACTTCCACAGCGTCGAGCTCGACACGGCGGCGGAGCTTGCCCCCTAGGCATGTCGTCGAGCGCGTCGGTCGCCGCCCTCGTCCTCGCCGCCGGCCGTGGTGAGCGACTCGGCCACGCCCTCCCGAAGGCGTTCGTGCCCCTCGCGGGCACGACGCTGGTCGAGCGTTCGATTCGTGCGCTCGCCGGCGCCGGCGTCTTCGACGTGATCCAGCCGGTCGTCGCGGCGGCGGACCTCGACCTGTGGGCGCAGATCGATCTCGCCGACCTCCCGGGCCTCCGGGAGCCCGTTCCCGGTGGCGCCGAGCGTCAGGACTCGATGCGCGCCGGGCTCGCCGCGCTTCCGGACGAGACTGCCTTCGTCGCAGTCCACGATGCCGCGCGCTGTCTGGTGACGGCGACGGATCTTCGGGCCGTGGTCGCCGCGGCCCGCGAATCCGGCGCGGCGCTTCTCGGCGAGCGGAGTCGGGATACCCTCAAGCGGGTGGTCGACGGACGCGTGGTCGAGACGCCGCCGCGAGAAGAGATGTGGGCGGCCCAGACGCCGCAGGTGATCCGGCGGGATTGGCTCGAGGAAGCGATGGACGAGGCAGTGCGGAAAGGGCGGCTCGGGACGGACGACGCGCAGCTCGTCGAGTGGACGGGGCAGGCGGTGACGATGGTCGAGGCGACGGCGCCGAACCCGAAGATCACCCGCCCCGAGGACCTGCGGATGGCCGAGGCGCTGCTGGAAGGCGAGGGCGGATCGTGATCCGGATCGGGCAGGGATTCGACGTTCATCAGCTGGTCGCCGGGCGAAGACTCGTCCTCGGCGGCGTCGACGTTCCCCACGACAAGGGACTCGAGGGACATTCGGACGGCGACGCATTGCTCCACGCGGTCGCAGACGCGATCCTTGGCGCCCTCGGACAGGGCGACCTCGGTCGACACTTCCCGTCGAGCGACGAGCGCACGCGCGGCATCGACAGCGGCGAGATCCTGACCGAGGTGGTGGAGAAGATGACGACGGCCGGATTCCGGGTCGGGAACGTCGATGCGACGATCATCGCCCAGGCGCCCAGGCTCTCGCCCCACCAGAAGGCGATGCACGAGAATCTGACCGCGCTCCTGGGGACGGACCCGGGACGCGTGAACGTGAAGGTCACCAGCACGGATCATCTGGGCGCGATGGGGCGCGGCGAGGGGATCGCCGGGCTGGCGGTCGTGCTCCTCGAGTCCGCCGACGGCCAGTAGAGAGGCAGGAGCACGACCCGCGGTGACCCCCATCGAGTTCTACGACACGCGAACGCGTACGCGCCGCGCCTTCGAGCCCCTCGAGCCCGGCAAGGTCGGAATCTACACCTGCGGGCCGACGGTCTACGCCGAGCAGCACGTGGGGAATCTCCGCTCGCGGCTCTTCTCGGACCTGCTCAAGCGATTCCTTCAGTCCGAGGGCTTCGAGGTCACCCACGTCATCAACATCACCGACGTGGGGCACCTCGTCTCCGACGCGGACGAGGGCGAGGACAAGATGGAGGCCGCCGCCCGCAAGGCCGGCCAGACCGCGGAAGAGATCGCGGCCCACTACACCGAGCTCTGGCGCCGGGACGGCGCCGCCGTGAACTGCCAGCCGCCGGAGCACAACCCGAAGGCCACCGAGCACATCGCCGAGCAGATCGAGCTCGGCCAGAAGCTCGAGGCCGCCGGCTACCTCTACCGGATCGACGACGGGATCTACTTCGACACGAGCAGGTTCGACCGCTACGCGGAGCTCGCGGGTCTCGACCTCGAGGGCCAGGCCGAGGGGGCGCGGATCGGCGTGACCGAGGGCAAGCGCAATCCGTCGGACTTCGCGGTCTGGAAGTTCGCGGAGGAGGGCGTTCAGCGTCTCCAGGAGTGGGACTCGCCCTGGGGCCGCGGCTTCCCGGGCTGGCACCTCGAGTGCTCGGCCATGTCCGTCCGCTATCTCGGTGAACGCTTCGACATCCACACGGGTGGGATCGATCTCTCGACGGTCCACCACACGAACGAGGTCGCGCAGGCCGAGTGTGGCTACGACGTGCATCCCTGGGTCCAGTTCTGGATGCACAACGAGTTTCTGGCACTCTCTACCGACGGAGCCGGCGGCGAGAAGATGTCCAAGTCGAAGGGCAACGTGACGACGTTGAACGACCTGATCGATCGCGGCATCGACCCGCTCGCCTTCCGCTACTTCTTCCTCCAGGCCCACTACCGCCAGCAGCAGAACTTCACCGACGAGGCGATCCAGGCCGCGGCCAAGGGCTTCAAGCGCCTCCAGAAGGTCGCTGCGGAGCTCGAGGCCGTCGAAGGCGAGGGCGACGCCGACGTCCAGGCGCCGTACTCCGCCCGCTTCCGGGAGGCGCTGGCGGACGACCTGAACGCGCCGCGCGCGATGGCGGTCGTCTGGGACGTCGCCCGGAGCGACGAGCTCGCCGACGTCGACCGCCGGGACCTGCTCCGCCGCTTCGAGCCCGTGCTGGGTCTCAAGCTCGGCGAGCCCGCGGAGGCTGCGGCCGACGACGAGTGGGAGCGCGATCCGCGGATCGACGCCCTCGTGGCAGAGCGGACCGCCGCGCGCGCCGCGAAGGACTGGGCCGCCGCCGACCGGATCCGCGACGAGCTCGCCGCCGAGGGGATCGAGATCGTCGACTCGCCCGAGGGCCCGCGCTGGCGCCGCATGGCCGGCTAGCGACCGCGCGCTTCGGCCTGCCGCCCGAGGCTCGGGGGCCGTCCCGGCCTATACTGCCCCCATGAGCAACGCCTTCAAGCTCGAGAGCGAGTTCGAGCCCGCCGGAGATCAGCCCGCGGCGATCGATGCCCTGGTCGAGGGGATGGCCGGCGGCGACAAACACCAGACGCTCCTCGGCGTCACGGGTAGCGGGAAGACCTTCTCGATCGCCTGCATGATCGAGCGCCTCAATCGTCCGGCGCTCGTGATGTCGCCGAACAAGACCCTGGCGGCCCAGCTCTACGCCGAGTTCAAGGAGCTCTTCCCGAACAACGCCGTCGAGTACTTCGTCTCCTACTACGACTATTACCAGCCCGAGGCGTACATCCCCTCGACGGATACCTACATCGAGAAGGACTCGTCGATCAACGACGAGATCGACAAGCTCCGTCACTCGGCGACCCATTCGCTGCTCACGCGGAACGACGTCCTGGTCGTCGCCAGCGTGTCCTGCATCTACGGCCTCGGCGCGCCCGAGAACTACGGCTCGATGCACGTCTATCTCGAGACGGGGATGAATCTCGTGCGGGACGACCTGCTTCGGCGCCTCGTCGACATGCAGTACGACCGGAACGATCACGACTTCCACCGCGGCACGTTTCGGGTTCGCGGAGACGTCGTCGAGATCTTCCCGCAGTACGAAGGCGAGATGGCCGTTCGCGTCGAGTTCTTCGGCGACGAGATCGATTCGATCGCGGAGATCGATCCGCTCCGCGGGAAGGTCGTGGCGCGGCCGAAGAAGGCGATGATCTACCCGGCGAGCCACTACGTCGCCGGGCAGGAGCGGATCCGGCAGGCCTGCGACGGGATCCGGGAAGAGCTCCAGGAGCGGCTCGCGCTCTTCAACAAGGAGAACAAGCTGCTCGAGGCCCAGCGCCTCGAACAGCGAACGATGTACGACCTCGAGATGCTCGAGACGATGGGCTTCTGTCACGGCGTCGAGAACTACTCGAGGTGGCTCGACGGCCGGAACGCCGGTCAGACGCCCTACACCCTCTACGACTACCTGCCGGAAGGGACGATGGTCGTCCTCGACGAGAGCCACGTCTCGGTTCCCCAGATCGGCGGCATGTACCGCGGCGACCGTGCGCGCAAGGAGACCCTCGTCGACTTCGGCTGGCGTCTGCCGTCGGCCCTCGACAATCGACCGCTCCGGTTCGACGAGTGGGAGGAGCGCGCGGGCCAGCGCGTCTACGTCTCGGCGACGCCCGCGGACTACGAACTCGAAGCCTCGAAGGGCGTCGTCGTGGAGCAGATCATCCGCCCGACGGGGCTCCTCGATCCGCAGATCGAGATCCGCAAGGCGACCGGACAGGTCGACGACCTGCTGGCCGAGATCCAGGGCCACGTGAAGAACGGGGAGCGCGTGCTGATCACGACGCTCACCAAGCGGATGGCCGAGGAGCTTACCGACTACTATGCCGAGCTCGGTATCAAGATCCGCTACCTCCACAGCGACATCAAGACGATCGAACGGATGGACATCATCCGCGAGCTCAGAGAGGGCACCTTCGACGTCCTCGTCGGGATCAACCTCCTGCGCGAGGGCCTCGACATTCCCGAGGTGGCGCTCGTCGCGATCCTCGACGCCGACAAGGAGGGCTTCCTGCGCTCCGCGCGTTCGCTCATCCAGACGATCGGCCGGGCGGCGCGGAATGCCGAAGGGCGCGTGATCCTCTACGCGGATCAGCAGACGGATTCGATCCGGCAAACCCTCGACGAGACCGGACGACGGCGGGCGAAGCAGGAGGAGTACAACGCCGAGCACGGGATCACGCCGAAGACCGTCCAGAAGAAGATCACGAGTCTCCAGGACTCGATCTGGGAGCGGGACTACGTGACCGTGCCGCGGGCCGAGGAGAAGACGGAGCCGGGACTGCCGCAGCACGAGCTCGGACCGTTGATCGAGCAGCTGCGCGCCGAGATGCGCGAGGCCGCTCGGGAGCTCGAGTTCGAGCGGGCGGCGGAGCTCCGCGATCGCGTGAAGGCCCTCGAGGCCGAGCGCATCCGGCTGACCTGAGGCCTCTGGCTTGGCCGTGGATCCCGATGCGACCGAAGACGCCGCCCCCGGCGAGGGCGACGCACGGACCTCCGAGGCGGGGGCGGCCGTCGAGGGCGACGCACGGCCCTCCGAGGCGGCGGCGTCCGGCGCGAAGAGCGACGAGAAGATCGTCGCCGCCGCGAAGCCGGCGCGGGTTCCCCTCGCCGAGCAGGCGGCGAAGCTCCCGACGAGTCCCGGCGTCTACCAGTTCAAGAACGAGCGCGGCACGGTCCTCTACGTAGGCAAGGCCCAGAACCTCCGGAGCCGCGTCCGTCAGTACGTGAGCGGCGGCGACGGGCGCCATCAGATCCCCGCTCTCGTCGATCGCGCGAGCGACGTCGAAGTGCTGGTGACGGGCAACGTGAAGGAGGCGCTGCTCCTCGAGAACGAGCTGATCAAGCAGCACAAGCCGGTCTTCAACGTCCGCCTCCGGGACGACAAGCAGTACCTGGCGCTGCGGATCGACGAGAGCGAGACCTGGCCGCGGGTGACCATGGTCCGGAAGTTCCGCAAGGACGGAGCGCAGTACTTCGGGCCCTACACGTCGAGCGTGGCGCTCAAGTCGTCGCTCTCGAAGCTGCGAAGGCTCTTCCCGCTCCGCTCGTGTACCGAGGGGACGTTCAAGGACTATGCCCGGCGCGGTCGGCCCTGCATCGAGTACGAGATGAAGCGCTGTCTCGGGCCCTGCGTCGGGCTCGCGGACGCCGACGCCTACGCGGAGCAGGTGCGGGGGACGATGCTCTTCCTGCGTGGCAAGTCCCGGGAGCTGGTCGAGAACATCGAACGCGAGATGCACGAAGCGGCCGCGGAAGAGCGCTTCGAGGACGCGGCGCGCTTGCGCGATCGGATCCAGGCGGTCGAGCGCACGATCGAGTCCCAGCAGATCGTGACCGAGGGCGGTGTCGATCGGGACGTGTTCGCGATCGCCCGGGAGGGCGGTGAGCTCGACGTGCAGGTGCTCCACGTGCGCGAGGGGCGGGTGATCGGCGCGCGCAGCGTCCCCTTCTCGAACGTCCGGCTCGACGACGGGGAGGTCATGTCCTCCTTCCTCGGTCAGTTCTACGGCTCGGGCGACGGTCACGCTCCGCCCCGTGAGATCCTGACCAGCGTCGACTTCGAGGACGAGGGCGCTCTGGCCGAGCTCTGGCGCGAGCGCTTCGAGCGGCCGGTCACGATCCGCTGGGCGCAGCGGGGCGCGGGCAAGCGACTCGTCGAGATCGCCGAGCGGAACGCGCGGCTCGCGCTCGCGACCCGCCTCGCGGCCCGCGAGAGCGTCGACACCGCCCTCGACGAGCTCGAGGAGAAGTGTCGTCTCTCGGTCCGCCCGCATCGAATCGAGTGCTACGACGTGTCCAATCTGCAGGGGACCCTCGCGGTCGCCAGCCGCGTCGCCTTCGCCGACGGTGAGCCGGTCAAGAAGGACTATCGCCGCTACCGGATCCGCGAGGCGGAGGCGGGGGACGACTACGCGTGCATGCGTGAGGTGCTCGACCGGCGACTTCGGCGGGTCGAGACGGAGCCGCTGCCGGACCTGCTCATGGTCGACGGCGGCCGCGGGCAGGTCGGGGTCGTGATGGCTGCCCTCGAGGACGCGGGGCTCGAGGTCGAGGTCCTCGGGATTTCGAAGGAGCGCGACGACGAGAGCCCGAGCGTCCGCGTGAAGCGGGGCGGTGGGCTCAAGGCGGAGCGGCTCTTCAAGCCCAATCGCACGAATCCGATCCAGCTCCTGCCGAGCAGCCGCGGGATGCTCCTGCTCCAGCGCATCCGCGACGAGTCCCATCGCTTCGCGATCGAGTTCCAACGCGAGCTGCGCTCGAAGGTCAATCTGACCTCGATCCTCGAGGAGCTGCCCGGGATCGGGCCGACGAAGAGGAGGGCGCTCCTCAAGACCCTGGGCAGTCTGCGCGCCGTCCGGAACGCGAGCCACGCCGAGCTCCTCACGGTCCCCGGGATCACGGAGAAGGACGCCACTTCGATCCGCCGGTTCTTCGACGCGTTGACGGCGCCGGAGGAGGCCCCCGAAGAGGCGTCCGATGCGGCCGCGGACGAGGGACGCGAGCCGTCGGACGTCGTCGCCGCCGCCGGGGAATCGCCCGGATCTGCCGCCGACTTGCCGGTCGCTTCGACCGACGGCGAGCTCGAGCCGCGCTAGGCCGGCCGGGCCGGCAGGTCCGATCAAGCGCGCCGAAGCGGGGGCCGATGAAGCGGGGAAGCCCGCGCGGCGCCTTCGAGCGCGCTGCGCCCTCCCATCGGAGGCCGTCATGCGCGTCGTCCATCGCCCTTCCAGGAAGAACGTCCTTCGAGCGCTGCTGTACCTCGGGATCGCGGCCGGTTGTCTGATCGCCGGAGGGGCGTCGGCGGAGATCTACCAGTGGCGGGATGCCCGGGGCCGACTGCACTTCGCGCAGGATCTGAACCAGGTGCCGATCGAGTACCGGGCCCAGGCGCGGGGCGACGTGGTGAAGCCGGAGGAGAGCTCGCGGATCCAGCACTACGAGGCGGCGCCGGCGGCCCCGGCCTCCCGCCGAGGGAAAGCGGGCCGATCCTCGACCTCGAGCGGCGGGGGAGGCGGGCAGGTTCACAAGATCCGCGTCGAGCGAACCGGCAGCACCATGCGCGTCAACGTGCGCTTGAACGATTCGGTGGTCGCGCCGTTCTACGTGGATACCGGGGCGTCCGACGTCGTGCTCCCGACATGGGTCGCGAAGGAGCTCCGCCTCGATCTCGCGGGATCGCGCACGGCGCTCTACGGAACCGCGAACGGCATCATCCAGCAATCCCTCGTGACCCTCGACAGCGTTCAGCTCGGCGGCGCGCGGGTGGAGAACGTGCCCGCCTCGGTCAGTACCTCGATGTCGACCGGGCTGCTCGGACTCTCGTTCTTCAACCACTTCCGCTATCGCATCGATCCGGTCAGCGGGACGATCACGCTCCAGAGCAACGGTCTCGTCGAATCCGGTCGGATCCGAGGCGGGCGGAGCGAGTCCCAGTGGCGAACCCAGTTCGCCGGCCTGGCCGCGCGACGGGCTGCCATCGAGCGTGAGAAGGCCGCGACCAGCGCCAACCGGTCGCGGCGCCAGGCCGAGCTCGACGCGATGATCGACGAGGTCGACCGCCAGCTCGACGTCCTCGAAGACGAGGCGGACGAAGCGCGCGTGCCCATGCAGTGGCGCGACTGACCCCACCGCTCGCGGCGGCTCGAACTCGATCTGCCCTCCGTGGGTAATCCGCTTCCACCCGGGCTGGATCCCGGGCCGTGGATCTCGCTGCGGCGAGATGCGAGAGCCGCGCGAGCCGCCGCAGGGCCGGAAGCCACCGGCCCGCTGCCGGCTCCCTGCGCCCTCCGCCGTCCCGGGCCCGTGGCATGTCTCTTGCTCTTTCCCGGTCGGAACTCGCGATCGCATCGAGGGGGCGATCCAGACCGGGCCCAGCCGGGGCCGGATGCGGACGGATCTGGAACGATGGAGTGGAACTGGAGCAGGCTCTTCGGGCGGAAAGACGGCGGCGCGCGCGGCGTCGGCGGCCGGCGTCCGCACCTCGAGCCGCGCAGGCTCGAAGACTGGGAATCGCGACTCGTCGAAGAGGGGGTCGCCCAGGAGTGGGCCGGGCGACTCGCGCGGCGACTCGAGGCGCAGTACCAGGCAGAGGGGACGGGTTCCGCGGAGGCTCTGATCCTGGGGGCGGTCGCCGCGACCGAAGTCCAGGCCGAGGCCCATGCCTGGGTGGAGCGGAACATGCGAGACGTGAAGGAGGTCGAGCGGCTCCTCGGCGCCTTCAGCGGTGAGCTCGAGAAACTCGACGAAGTCCTCGAGGTGCTGGCCGCCTACGCCCAGCGCATGCGCACCAAGCCGAACCGCAAGCCGACGCATACGCTGCACTAGCGGAAAGGCCGAGCGCTGCCCTCGACGTCCCCGCGTCGACGGAGTGCCTGCGGAGCCGGGTGCGCCGCCGACTTCCGCGATGAGAGGTCAGCTCTCCCCGTGTCCCAGGCCGTCGAAGGCCGATTCGATGCGTCCTCGCAGCCAGTGGTGCGGCGGGGAGTCATCGATCCGCTCGTGGTGGATGAGATACACGGGAACCGGCGCGACGGAGATCGGCGGCCTGCACCACGTCAGCCGGTGGCCGGGCATCCACAGGTCGATCAGCATCTTCGGAATCGTCGCCACGAGGTCCGATCTCGCGACCACCTTCGGAATCGTCACGGGCTCGGAGACCGTCAGGACGACCTTCCGGTCGAGCCCGTGCTCGGCGAGCGCACCGTCGATCGCCTCGTCGCTCATGCTCGGATGGGCCACCCGAATGTGCTGCGCAGACACGAAGTCCTCGAGGGTCAGCGGCCCCTCGAAGAGCGGGTGACCTCGACGGCCGACGGTGACGTACTCCGCGGAGATGAGAAAACGGCTCGAGAGACTCGGGATGTCCGCCGGGTGGTACGAGCTCACGGCGAGATCGACGGTGCCGCGTTCGAATTCGCGGACGATCTGGTCGGGCTGGGTCCCGACCGGGACCACGAGTGAGACGCCGGGCGCCACCTTGGCGAGGTCCCGGATCAGAAGGGGCAGGAGGCTCACCTGGGCCGACTGGTCGAGGCCGATTCGGAAGCGCTCCTGGCTCGATGAAGGATCGAAGGTGCGCTCGTCGCCGAAGACGGTCGCGGCGTCTTCCAGGAGCGCTCGCACCTGGTCGGTGAGCGCCGCGGCCTTGGCGGTTGGCACCATTCCCTTCGACGTCCGCAACAGGATCGGGTCCTCGAGGATGTCACGGAGGCGCGCGAGCGCGTGGCTCGTCGCCGATTGCGAGAGGCCGATCCGCCTTGCCGCACCGGTCACACTCGCTTCCCGGAGGATCGCGTCGAGCACGATCAGAAGATTGAGGTCGACGCTCGCCAATCGCATGAGGCCCCCAGTTCTGTCGATGCACCCGGTCGATTCCCGTCATCGAGACAATGCAGGTGCTCTTGCGATCAGAATCGCGACCATACCGCGTCGAGCATGGATGATCATGCCTGCCGTCGACCGAGTCGCGGCGCGCAGGGCGAAGATCAGAGCACCTCCCTGGGAGCCGGGTCGATGAAGACGGAATCTACGAGTCGAGCGAACGGGCTCTCGAGCGGCACGGCCTATCGGAGCTACGTCCTGGGCCTGCTCTGCCTCGTCTACATGTCGAACCACATCGATCGCCAGATCCTGATGATCCTCCTGCAGCCGATCAAGGACGAGCTCGGCACGAGCGATCTCGAGATGGGACTCCTGACGGGGCCCGCGTTCGCGCTCTTCTATACCTTCGCCGGCATCCCGATCGCTCGATGGGCCGATCGTGGGAGCCGCAAGACGATCATCGCGATCTCCGCACTCATCTGGAGCGCGATGACGACCCTGTCGGGCACGGCCCGCAGCTTCGCTTCCCTCGCGCTGATGCGTGTAGGTGTAGGCATCGGCGAGGCGGGCTGCAGTCCCCCGTCCCACTCGCTGATCTCCGACTACTTTCCGCCGCATCAACGCGCACGGGCGCTCGGGATCTACTCGGCGGGGACGCAACTCGGCGCGGCGATCGGGTGGCTGCTCGGCGGCTGGCTCGCGCATCTCCTCGGCTGGCGAGATGCATTCATTGCGGTGGGCGTTCCGGGTGTCGCGCTCGCCCTGCTCGTCGCGGTCAGCGTTCGGGAACCCGAACGCGGAGCCTCGGAGATCGTCCGTGATCCGGTCCCGGTCGCGGAGCGCGTACCTCGCGTACAGCAGCCGCTCGGAGAGGCGCTTCGCGAGCTCTGGCAGAAGAAGTCGTTCGTCTGGCTGCAGGTAGGCGGCGCGCTCCATGCGGTCGCCGGATACGGCGTCGCCGTCTGGGTCGCGCCATTTCTCATGCGTGTACACGACCTCGAGATCCAGGTGATCGGGACGTCGCTCGGTTTCATCGCATTGGCAGCGGGTTTGCCGGGAATGTTCATCGGTGGCTATCTCTGCGATCGGCTCGTGCGACGAGACGTTCGTTGGTATCTCTGGGTGCCCACGCTGGCCGCGCTCGTCGGGATCCCCTTCACGACCGCCTTCCTCTTCCTGCCTTCGACGCGCTGGGCCCTTGCAGCCTACGCGGTCCACTCGGCACTCAACCTCGCGTTTACCGCGCCGGTCTACGCGCTGATGCAGGCGCTCGTTCGCGTCGAGTCGCGGGCGCTCGCCGCCGCGGTCTTCCTCTTCGTGACGAACCTGGTGGGGCTCGGGGTGGGGCCCGTCGTCGTGGGTGCCCTGAACGATGCATTGCACCCCAGCATGGGCGTCGAGTCGATCCGGTACACGATGCTCGTCGCCGCGATCACGAACGTGATCGCATGTGTCTTCTATCTCCGGTCGGCACGGACCGTCGCTGACGAGATGGAGAATCCGATCGACGGGGGCGTCGCGTGAGGAGGCGAGGATGAGGGACTTTCGATCACGATGGGACGAGGCCGTGGCCGCGGTCACGGCGCCCGGGACACCGTTCGAACTCACCGTGGAGCGGGTGCTCGGGCGAGAGATGCCCGTCTTCGAGCGGCGACATCGTTCGCTCCTCGAGGTGCTGGAGCGATCGGTGAGCTTCGGGGATGCCGAGGTCGCTGTCTGGGACACCGGGGAGCGATGGACCTTCGTCGGACATGCACGCCAGGTGGCCTCGCTCGCCGCCGGGCTGCGCGAGCGGTATGGAATCGGCCCCGGGAGTCGCGTCGCGATCCTCGCGGCGAACCGCCCCGACTGGGTGCTGACGGCCTGGGCCACGATCGCGCTCGGGGGGGTCGTGGTCGCGATGAACGGGTGGTGGCAGAGTGACGAGATCCAGTACGGGCTCGATCTGACCGAGCCGGATCTGCTCTTCGTCGACAAGATTCTGGGGAAACGCCTGGAGGGCGTCCGCCTCTCGGCTCCGACGCTCGTGTTCGAGGAGGACTTCGCGGATCTGGTCGGATTCGACGAGGGGGCGTCGCTCCCGTCCACGCCGATCGACGAGGATCAGCCGGCCGCGATCATGTTCACCAGCGGGACCACGGGACGGCCGAAGGGCGCCGTGATCTCCCACCGCAACTTCATCGCGTTCGTGCAGATGACGCTTTGTCGCGCGGCGATCGCGCACGCGATGGATCCGCCCGACGTTCTGCAGCCGTCGGTGTCCATTCTGGCCAGTCCGCTCTTCCACGTGTCGGGCTTTCAGGCGGGCGCGCTGATGGGGCCGGCGACGGGAGCGAAGATGGTGTGGGCGACGGGGCGCTTCGATCCGCGAAAGATCTTCGCGCTTACCCGGGCGGAGGGAGTGACCCGCTGGACGGGCATCACGACCCAGCTCTGGCGCTTGATCGAGGATCCGGAGTTCGAGCCGGAGCAGTTCACGCAGCTCACGGGAACCGGCGGCGGGGGGTCCACGTTCTCTCCCGATCTCCAGCGGGCACTCCGACGCAAGCTCCCCAATGCGATGCAGGATTTCGGGGTCTTCTACGGCTTCACCGAGTGTGGTGGGCTGTGCACGGCGGCGCCCGCCGCTCTCCTCGAAACGGATCCCGTGACCGTCGGGCACGTGCTACCGGGGACCTCGGTGGCCGTGCTCGACGACGACGGGAAGCCCGTGCCGGACGGCACCGAAGGCAATGTCTGCGTACGAGGCGCGAACGTCATGCTCGAGTACTGGCGGAACGAAGAGGCCACGAGAGAGGCCTTCGTCTCGGACGGGTGGATCAAGTCGGGAGACATCGGACGCGTCGAATCGGGCCGCCTCTACATCGCGTCGCGCCTCCGGGACATGATCATCCGCGGCGGTGAGAACGTCTACCCGATCGAGATCGAGAACCGGATCGAGGACCATCCCGACGTGCTCGAAGCGGCGGTGGTCGGCGTCGAGCACCGGACTCTGGGCCAGGAGGTCAAGGCGATCGTGGTGCTGCGTGATGGGGCCACGCTTTCTCCCGAGGAGCTTCGTGACTTCGTGGCCGAGACGCTCGCGTACTACAAGGTGCCGACGTGGATCGAAGTCCGCGCAGAGGCGCTGCCGAGGAACGCGACCGGGAAGGTCCTCAAGCAGGAGCTGGTGGGAGACCCGACGATCGAGTCCACTCGGTCGGAGCCGACCTAGCCGACTAGCGACGCGGTGTCCCCTCGGATCGAGGGGACCAGTGGAAGCGAAGCCCCGTGAGGGCGCGGAAGCTCCAGCGGTCGTTCTCGTAGTGCCAGCGAACGAACTCGCCGGGTACGTTCGGATCGACTCCGACCAGGTCGGTTTCCAGGTCCCCGAAGAGCCGGATGGCCTGCCCCTCGACGTAGAGACTCGCGGACAGCGGGCCAAGCGTCGGTTCGAGCAGGTACTCGAGTTCGAGCCCCGGACCCATGCCGTGATAGACCTCGGTCTGGGCGTCGGACAGCGAGATCAAGCGGTAGCTGTCGAGCGACGTGTTGGGAGAGCCGAGGCGTACCGCGCGGCGGGACACGCCGACCACGTCGAGACGACTCCTCGAGTAGACGAGCGACGGTTTCACCCGAACCCGATTGCCGTCCAGGTCGAAAGTCCAGGCGACGCCGAGTGCCGCCACCAGGAGGGGCGATTGCTGCTGGGCGGTGATCGAAGTCCCGCTCCCCAGAATGAGCGAGTCGCCGACCACGGAAACGGTCGGAAGGATCGGGAAGCGGAACTCGTCGGGTCGGCCGTCCCTCGCGAGGCTCGTCTCGCTGGCAACGACGCCGATCACGTCGAAGTCGAGGCTGACTCGAGGGGAGCCGAGCCCCTTCGTCAGCTGGGGCGTCAGCACGCCGAAGCCGACGCCCAGCAGGCCGGAGATCACGTCGCTCCGGCCGAAGATCGGTGAGATCAGCGTCGAGGGACCATCGTTCGCGACCGGATTCGGGGGATTCGGCTGGGGAGGACCGGTGATCTGCGAGGATGAGGCGGAAGCCTTTCCCGAGAATCCGTCGATGCCCATCGCGAGGGAGAGCGAGAGGGACCACTCGTCGGACTCCTCCGCGTTCGCCGGACCACTCGTCGCCATGGCCCAAGTGGTGCAGACCGAGAGGAGGATCCTTCCTCTGCGTCCCCACGCCCGGGGCGCGGTGGTTCGGGACGGGGTGTTCGCAGACTTGTTAGGCGATAGCGAGCGAGGCTCGAACGAGCCCGTCGATCCAGTCGGAAGCGTTCTCGTCAGTCGACGCAAGGTTTTCCACTCCGTGGACACCGTGGTCCGTGGGGCGCCCGGTGCGTCTCGGCGTGTTGCCGGTTGCGTGCATGTCGAGAGTCGACTGCGGGCGCGTGATGCCTGTTGCGCGAACGGCGTCAGGTCTTCGCAGTATCTGCCACGGGCCTTCGCGTTTCAATGGAATCGTTCGCGCGATCTCGGCTTTCGAGGATTCTGGAGAAACGACTCGTCGACGCATGAATGCCATCAATCCCCCATCTGCGAAGAATGCATGGGCGGTCGAGGTGTCGGCGTGGATAGTCATCAGTCTCGCGATCCGAGTTTCCTGCGCCGACGAAGTGCACGGCTCGCGGTCGCGATCGCAACTCTCTCCAGCAAGGACGAAGGCTCACTCCGTGGCTTCGCAATTCCCATCGATGTCGACCCCGCTTCGACGAAACGAATCGTCCGGAACGAGGCGCGCGTGCCGGCGCGCGCTCGCGGCCGTGTCCTTGCTCGTGTCGACCGTCGCGAGCACGATGGTGTCCGCCGAGGACGATCCTTTCGAGGGGATCGAGGAGATGGTGGTGATCGGCGACAGCACGGCTGGGCTGCTCACGTCGCAGAGCACCTCCGCAATCGGCTTCGACGCCCTCGAGCTCGGCGAACTCGGCGTCGAGGATCTGAGCGACGTCAGTGCCAGCATTCCGAACTTGTCGATCAGCTCTTCGAACTCGACCAACGCTTCGTTCTTCGTACGGGGCGTCGGCCTGCAGGACTTCGGTGCGAACGCGACCGGGGCCGTCTCCATCTATCAGGATGGTGTGCCTCGAAACGCGTCCGCGACGCAGTTGGTGGGACTCTTCGATCTGTCGGGGCTCTCGGTACTCCGTGGGCCCCAGGGCGTCGGCTCGTTCAGGAACGCCTCTGCGGGTGCGATTCAGATTCAGACCGCCACGCCGGAGCCGGAGTTTTCCGCGTTCGCATTGTCGACGGTCGGGCGGCTCACGACGCCCGACGCGCGTGATGCCGCGCGATATCGCTTCGAGGGTGCCGTGAACGCACCGATCTACTCGGATACGGTCTCCGCGCGCCTCTCCGCGATCTTCGGACACGAGTCGCCCTTCTTCGAGAACGGCTGCGCGAACCGGTCTTCGCTCGCTTCGCGTCCCGTCGCCGCGAGCCGGAACGATCCAGCCGCGCAGCTCTGCGACCAGACGGTCAGGAGCGGGCAGGGCGACGGTGAGACCCTGCAGGTGGGTGAGAGGAGTGGCGTTTCGCCGTTCCTGGGGCGCTATCTGGGCGAGGTGGACGACTGGGGCGTGCGCGCCCAGGTGAGAGTTCAATCGCCGGATCGGACGCTCGATCTGATCGTGCGCGGCGAGGTCACCCATCGAAATCGTGACTCCACCGTCGGACAGCATCTCGGCACGGGCGGGCCGTCCGGCAATCTGCTGGGCGTGCGGGACAACGAGGGGTATCGCGACTCCGACATCACGCGGCTCCAGGATTCGTTGGCGGATCAGGGGGTCCCGTTCGCGGAGGCGCAGGCCATCATCCAGCGCGGCCTCCGAAAGGACCCGCTCGATGGCGGGCCCTATCGGGGCGACTTCGACAGCCCGGGTCGGACGATTCTCGAGACGCTGGCGCTCTCTCTCACGGGGAAGGCCTCCTTCGAGGCCTTCGAGATGAAGACCAACTTCGGCTTTCTCGACTACCGCAAATCCGAGCGACGCGATACCGACTTGTCGCCGAACCGACGGTTTCCGTCTGCCGGAAACGACCAGGCGTGGCAGGTCGCGGGAGATGTCGTCTTCTCGGGAGAAGAGTGGCTCGATCTCCCCGTCGTCTGGGAGGCAGGGGTCTACACGCTGACGGAGCAGGTGGAGGCGGCGCTCGCCCAGGACCTGCTGGGGTCGGCGGCCCGGGACAACCAGTTCACGCAGGAGATCTACAGCCTCGGGGCGTGGGCGTCGGTCGAGTACGAGTTCCTCGAGGGGCTCACGGTTGCGGCCGGCGCGCGTTACAACTGGGAGCAGAAGGACTTCGAGGTCCAGGACATCAACACGCGGTTGCTCGGAAACGGCGGCACGTTCACGCTGCCGCCCCAGCGATCGTCGAATCAGCGAACCTGGGACGCGCTGACCGGCTTCGTCGAGCTTCGACACGAGTTCACGGCGGACGTCTCGAGCTATCTGCGGTACTCGCGGGGCTTCAAGGCCGGTCACTTCAATCCGAGTCGTCCGCTGGGCGCGAAGGTGCCGGGAGAGGGCTACGCCGACCCCGAGAGCATCGACGCGTTCGAGTGGGGTGTGAGTTCGTCTTTCTGGAATGGTCGCGTGGCCCTGGACGGCGCCTTCTTCTTCTATCTCTACCGCAACTACCAGGTGTTCCGACTGTCGGCGACGGAGACCGGCGTCTTCCGCGTGATCCAGAACGCCGAGCGCGCGCGAAACTACGGGGCCGAGATGGAGCTCGACCTGCGTCCGCTCGAGGGCATCGCTCCGCCCCTCCTCGAGAACCTGCGTATCCAGTTCCGGGGTGGCTGGCTCGAGACTGAGTTCCTCGAGTTCACCGAGGTCGACTTTCGGCTCTTCGGGGCCTTCCCGACCACCGTCCTGATCGACTACACGGGCAACCCCCTGATCAGTGCGCCCAGTCTCCAGGTCTCGGGCACCGTCACCTGGCGCTTCGAGATCCCCGGTATCGGAACGATTACGCCGCGCTACGACTTCTCGTGGACCGACGACGTGCCCTTCGACGCGAACCGCGGCCGTGGGCAGATCGACGGGCTCGGGCGCAGCAAGTTCTCGCCCTATCTGATCGGGAACCTGGCCTACATGATCCACAACGTCCGGTTGAGCTACGCGACACCGGACGAAGGGCTCGAAGTTGCGGGTTGGTGTCGCAACGTGACGGACGAGCGATTCACGACCTTCGCGGCCGACATCTCGAACTTCGCCCGCCAGCAACTCCACTACGTCGGCGATCCCCGGTCCTGCGGTGCCGAAGTCCGACTCGCCTGGTAGCGGGACGACCCGGCGTAGGGCGGGTGACAGTCGTGTGGGGTTCGCAGCCGCGCCCCATGCGGTTCGCGCGATGTCAGCGTCTACGGGAGCTGGTAGCCGAGCGCTCGAAGCTGGTCGAGCTGCATCTCGTCGAGCTCGAGTGCGCCGGCATCGAAGATCGCGTCGGTCTCGAGATGCCGATCCGCTGCTGCGCGGAGACGGCTGGCTGCCTCCGGGGCTTCGGCGATCTGGTTGCGCGTGAAGCCGTCCTCGGAAGACAGCAACGCCTCGAAGGGTTCGCCGTCGGCATCCGTCCCGGAGACGTAGCGCAGCCGATCCTCGCTCGCGCTCACGGCCGGCTTCCGCTCCGGATCGGGACGTCCCCAGTTCTCGTCGAGGAACGCGAACTGGACCTCCTCGATCCCCGATTCCTCGCGAACTCGTCCCGCCGGATCCAACGCCCGAAGGATGTCGTCTCGGCGAGATCGTCCGTCGCGCTCGTCGGGCAGGCGTCTTCCCAACAGCTCGAGCAGCGTGGGCCAGACGTCGAGGTTCGTCGAGGGTCGCTCGATCACCAGCTCTTCCTCGAGCCGGAAGGGCAGCCCGAGGATGAAGGGCGTGTGGGTCGTCTCGGGAAAGACGGCGCGGGCGTGCCCCTCGAAGCCGCGCTCACCGAACGCCTCGCCGTGGTCGGAGAGGAGGACGAAGAGGGTGTTCTCGAGCAATCCCTCTTCTGCCAGGAAGCTGTGCAGCTCGGAGATCAGCCAATCCGTTCGGAGCAGCGAGTTGTCGTAGATGTCAGAGGGAGCGCTGCCGAAGAGTGCCGACTGATCGTCATACGTGTACTCGTGTAGATCCATCATGTGCAGATAGAGGAGCCAGGGCTGGCGCCGGCCGTTGATCCTGAGGAACTCGATCGCGTCGCCGACCAGCTCCTCGTCGCCGGCATGGCCGAGTTCGTTCGGGCGCAGGCGCTGGAGCCCCGCGTCTCGCAGCTGTCCCATGGGCCGGTAGTAGCGATCGAAGCCTTGATCGAAACCGAAGTAGCCGTTGACCCATCCGTTTCGGTAGATCCCGACCGTCCGGTAGCCGGCCTCGGACAGGATCTCTGCCGGGAGCTCCGCGTCCTCAGAGAGGACGTGGTCGAACTTCGTGACACCCGTGCGGAGCGGGTAGAGACCTGACCAGAGCGAAGCCATCGAGGCCTTCGTCCAGGACGACTGCGCGAGATGCTGGTCGAACCGGATGCCCGAGCGCGCGAGCGATGCGATGAAGGGCGTCGTCTCGCGCTCGTACCCGTATGCACTCATGCGATCGGCTCGCAGGGTGTCGATCAGGACGAAGAGGACGTTGAGGTCGTCGCGCTGGGCGAGGGCGACGACGTCCTCGACTCCGCCCACGGGTCTCTCGTCGCCGCGTCGGAATCCGAGGTCGACGGATCGGTACACGAAGAACGAGATGGCCGCGACCGCGAGCATCCAGAGTGCGATCCGCTCTCGACGGCGACGTCCGTTCGACACGAAGCTCCTCCCTTGTGCGCTCGACTTGTGATAGGAACGGGGAGACAGCTTTCAATGTCGATCAGGACTACGCCAATGCAACGAATCGATAGTGTGTATGCAGGATCCGGCCGCCGCTCCGTCGCTCCGTCACGACTGCGCGTCGCGCACGCGCGACGCTGGCGACCCGCGATCGCGCTGCTGTTGGCGGGGCTCGTCTGGGTGGGTTGCAAGACGAGCGAGGACTCCGTGATCGGTCGCGTGCGCGCTCAGCAGCTCGCCGGCGAGTACGCGGAAACGATCGGTTCACTTCGCGAGCTGATCCGAGAGGGGACGATCCGCGGAGAGGTGATGGTGCTCTACGCACGCGCGCTGGCGTTCACCGGGCATCCCGGACGGTCGTCCTGGGCGCTCGATACCGCGATGGAGGACCCCGATTGGATCGTGCCGGCCGGTCTTCAGCTCGCGCGCAACGCCTACGAGAGCGGGAACTATGAGCTGTGCCTTCGCACGCTCGACCGGATCGAATCCGAGCGGCCCGACGCCGGCGAACTCGATCGCGTCGCAGCGCGACTGCGGGCGCAGGCCCTGATCGGTACGCGCCGCCACTACGAGGAAGCGCTCGAAATCGTGGAGGGCCTGCTCGACGACGGCCCCGACGACGAGGTGGCGCTTCGGCTCCAGGGGATCGCGCTCCTCGGTCTCGGACGCATCGAGGAGGCGGAATCCCTGATCACGCAGGCGGGCGACCGGTCTGCGATCGACGAGGTCGGGCTCCGCCCCGCCGAGGGAGAGCCCTTCTGGTGCTCCGTCCGCGCGCGCTTTCAGCGCGAATCCCGCGACGTGGAAGCGGCGCTCGTCACGCTCCGCTCCTGTCTCGAGGCCGACCCCGGCGCTCCGCTCCTCGTCCGGGAAGCGGTCGAGCTGTACGCTGCGCTCGGCCAGACGGCGCGCGTGCTGGAGATCCTCGAAGCGGCCTACGCAGCGGATCCCTCGAATCGCGACGCTCGCCTGGCCCTCGTCGCTCAGCTGGTGGCTTCGGGGCTTCCGGAGCGAGCCGAGGCGGCCTTGCGCGAGGCCACGAAGAGCAGTGAGCCGCTTCGTGCGGTCGAGGCCTGGATCGACCTCGCGGTCCATCTGGTGAATCAGGAGCGCGTACCGGAGGCGCTCGAAGCGTACGACCACGCCTTCGGCGGCATGGACGCGGAGCCCTCTCCAGAGCTCCAGTTTGCTCACGCGGAGGCGCTGATCTTCGCTGGCCGGCACGACGAGGCGCTGCGCATCGCCGACACCACTCCCGTCGAAATCCATCGCCCGATGATTCGCGGACGCGTGGCTTTCGAGCGAGGTCAGCACGAATCCGCCTTGATGGCGTTCGAAGAGGCGGCGCTCGCCTGGCCGAACAATGCGCCGATTCGCTACTACCTCGGCCGATCCGCGGAGTCGATCGGCGACTTCGACCGCGCAGTCGAGGAGTATCGGCATGCGCTGCGGTCCGATCCGGCTCTCGCAGAGGCGCGCACGCGACTCGTCGAGATGCACATCGCCGAGCGCCGCGTCCGCCACGCGCTCGCCGTCCTGCGCTTCTCGTCGCCGCGCCAAGACGCTTCGCCCGTGACGCCCAAGGAGCGATTGCTCGAGGTCGAGCTGCGCGTGCTCCTGGGCCAGGCGCCGGACCTCGCTCGACTCCCGAACGACCCCGATCGCACGGCGCAGGAGATGGAAGCAGCGGCGATCGAGGCGTTCGTCCGCGGTCTGCGACGTCGGGGGGGCGCGCAGGCCGTGTTGGTCGGCCTCGGTACGCTCGACCGAACGCGACTCGGAGCGCCGGCGTGGGACGTCGCGCGGGCATCCCGGGTGGAGGCGCTGCTCGCGCTGGGCCGTGATGACGACGCGCTGGCGGAAGCCCACCGAGCGGTCGAGGAGAGACCGGGAGTCGACCGGGTGCAGATCTCGCTCGCCGACGCGCTGGCACAGGGGCCGGCGGGGACGCCGAAGGCGAAGTCGATCTACACGGCGGTCCTCGAACGAACACCCGGCCACCCCGATGCATTGCTCGGCCTGGCCCAGTTGGCTCGTGCGGACGGGGACATCGACGGTGTCGCGCTGGCGCAGCGCGCGCTCGGGGCACGGCCCGGCGACGCGGAGATCCTGGAGGAGCTCGTCGACGCGCTGTTGCGCTCCGGGCGGCGGGACGACGCGATCGCGGCGCTCAGACGCCAGCTCACGCGAGAGGCACCGTTCGACGGCCGGGCCGCGTTGCGGCTTGCGGAGCTCCTGCCGCCCAACGCGGAGACGGAGGGCGAGCGGCGTGAGCTCCTTCTTCGTGCGCTGCGCTTCGGCGCGGGGGAGCCCGCCGCACGTCGCCTCGCCGAGCTCGACCCGGAGGCGGGCGAGGAGGGCGCCTCGAATCGTCCGTCGGAAAGGCTCTGACGGCGACCGGCCGTCGGCGACTCAGGCCGCGAGACGCTCGCTGGGAGGCGGTGCACGGTGGCCGCCCCGGCGAAGCGGAGAGTTCAATCGGCCAGCTGGGCGCCTAGCGCGGGTCCGGGGGCGGGGGAGAGAGCGCGGGTCGGCGAAGCCGGGCCGCTGCCCGAGTCGGTGTTCGCGGCAGTGATGCGTTTCCACTGGTCGTCGGCGAGCAGCTCGCGATGCTCGTTGATCCAGGCGCGCGCGGCCGGCTCGTCGACGCCGATCCACTTCCGTACGACCCAGAGGATCGTCACGGATCGTCGGGCCGAGTCGACGATCGCCTCGGTTCTGCGCAGCATGGCGTTCCAGTCGACGTGCTCGCCGGCCGTGTTGACTGCGCGTCGGATCGACTGGATGCGCACCGGATCCACCCAGGATTCACCGCCATGCGCGTCGATCCATCGGGTCATCGCGGGCGGATCGACGCGGCTCCAGGTGCCGGCGACCCGCGCGACCGCCGAGTTGCGGTCCGCGGTGTCGCGCAGGGTCGAGAGCCAGTCCATCGCCGCGGTGGGGTCGTGATCCGCCCAGTTGCGCGCGATTCGAGGGACGAAGTTGCGCACGTCCATTCCGTCGGCCTCGACCTGCGAGAGCCAGATCGCAGCGAGCGCCGGGTCCTGGCCCGCCACCACCGAGAGCGCGCCGGCCATCAGCAGACGTCGCTGGTCGGACTCGAACTCCGGCGTCGACCAGGCCCACTCGAGGGCGGCCGTTCCGCCGTCACGAAGCGTTCGAACGCGGGCGTAGGTGCGGAGTCCCTGCGTGACGTCGGACGCGTCCTCGAGTGAGCCCAGGAAGTCGGCGAGCCCCGGCTGACCGGATTCGAACCAGCCGACCACCAGCGCGTCCAGCAGGTCGATGCGATAGATCGGCGCACCGGGGGCCACCTCGAAGAGGAGCCCGCTCGCCGCGACGGTCTGTGGATCCTGTCGCGCCCATGCGCGCACGATCGTCGAGATGACCCGTGGGTGGCGCGCGCGAAGGGTCGCTTCGGCCCAACCGAATGCGCTCTCCGGATCGAAGCCCGCCCACCACTCACCGAAGAGGGCGTACTCGACGTCGCCGCGGTCGAGGGCCGCGTTCTCGAAGGTGCGCCGGATGCGATCGAGCTCCCCGGGGCTCGCTTCGCTCAGGTACATCGCGACCCAGGCAATCCGGTCCAGCGCCTCGTCGTGGGTGAGAACGTCGGCGAGAAGCGCGTCGGCCGGAATCGCGTCGCCTCGGGACACGCTCTCCTGCGTCGGGGCACCGCATCCGAGCACGCCCGCGAGGAGAGTCAGTACCACGGCCATCCGGCCGCGTTTCGGAAGGCTCTGAGCAGCCTTGGGAACGAGCGGGCTGCGGCGTGCCGATGGCCGGCGGGCGAGTTCGCGAATCATGAGGCCTCCTCGAGGTGGACGACGCCGTCGCCAGGTCGCGAAGTCCGGGCGGGCCGAGAGTGCCGGAGGGGGAAGCGGCGGCGCAAGGCTGTGGGGATGCAGTTGCTCGATGTGCAACATGCCGTCTGTGAATTTGAATCCGACCGATCCGGAGTGAGAGAATTGATCTCGGCCACGACATGCAGAGCCGGGACCGCACGCGCGGAGATGGACCCGATTCCCGGCGCCCAGTGGTGCGTCGGGAGGAGCGGAGGGTCGAGGCTCGACGAGGCGCGCGCGACGGCACGCACGGATCACACAGACGAATGACGGATGCGACCCGTGTCGGATCCCTAGGAGAGAACGCATGAGCAGGTTCGAGATACCGGCAGCCGGCGCTGCCATTCTGACGATGGCCCTGGGGCTGTCGGCGTTCACGGCGACGGCGCAGACGGTGGCCATGAGCGGCCAGTACCACCAGAGTTCCGGACGCACGGTCAACCTACCCATCAATCCCCTGACCCCCTGCGACCCGTCCCAGAGCGCACGTTGTCACGGGGCCGGTGTGAACGGCGGTACGCCCGCCTACGTCGAGCCCTCGTCGGGGGTGCCCGTCGCGGGGGGGCATCGGATCATTCCCGGTGGCCTCGGTGTCGGCGATGCCTTCACCGTTCCGACGGACGCCTTCACCCAGCCTGGCGTCCGGAGTTCGACGCCGATTCTCAACAACGTTGCGATCCTGCAGCTCGACACCACCTTTTCGTATGCCGGTCCGGCGTCGGGGCGGGCGCGAACGCCGGCGCCGCTCACGCGCGTCATGTCCGCCATGAACTGGACGAAGCCGGGCGCGGGGCAGGCCGGCCGCCTGGCCGCGAATACGACGCCCCTCGATCCGGCGACCCAGACGGAGTTCTTCGTAGGGCTCTCGTTCGACGCGGGCCCGAACGAGTTCGGTGGGACGATGGCGATGCTGCTCGCCGGATCGGGTCGCGTCTATCTGAACGGCGTCATCCTCGGCAGCGCAGCCGGCGCGACCTCCACGCGCCCCTGGGTCGGGACGAACCCGGTGGGTGGGAGTCCGACGTTTCGGACGCGCGATGGCGCGGGCTGGGGCTACACGACGATGGGAGGCCAGCCGCCGGGCGTGATCATCAACAACGCGGGCTTCGCCGCGCCCTGCACCCAGGAGTTCCCGCCCGGCCCGGCGGGTTGTGGTCTCGTGACCGACTTCACGGGCACGACGATCGGAACGATCCCGGCAGCGACTTCCACCCGCTGGCTCTATCCCTGGACCACCGGAACCGTCGAGGTCGTGCGGACCGGCACCGTGGGCGGCAACCCGTTCAATCAGACGCTGACGGGGATGGGGTACGACACGACGTCGATGACGACCGGTGGCGGGACCGTCCGCAACATCGGGCTGGTGACCGGCGGATACTATCGTCGGACCTCTGCGTCGGGTGTCGACAATCTCTTTACCGTCACGGGCATGGACCTTCAGTTCGTCCCGGAGCCGGGGGCGTTGGCCTCGCTGGTCTTCGGGGTCGGTTGCCTGGGAGCGCTCACGCATCGTCGACGCAACGGCTGACACGCGACGCGTGACGCAAGGCGCCTCGGACCCGGTTTCCCGGTTCCGGGGGGCGGCTCGGACGGGGCCCGGGGAGGTCGTCGACGTATCGACGCGCCTCCTCGGGCCCATCGCGTGGGGCAGGTGTTCCTGAGGCGAACCGAGACCCACTGTGCGCTCACCTGCGGTTGCCCACGCCGCGCGCCGTGATGCAGACTGCGTCGCGAGATGGGATGTCGACGACGTAGACGAAGGAGGCCGCAGCAGCCGTGAACGTAGACACCGGACGACGACGAGAAATCCTCGAGGCGTACTCGCGCCACGCCGAGGCGCGCCGAAGCTTCGAGTGGCGTGCCCTGGCCGACCTCTTCGCGGTCGACGCCCGCTACTTCGATCCCATCTTCGGCTGGCAGGAGGGGCGCGAGCAGATTCGGGCCTTCCTCGCGGAGGCCGCTCGCGGACTCGCGGAGCGCGAGTTCCGTGAGTGCTGGCACGTGGTCGACGACGATCGCGTCGTCCTGTACTGGCACTGCGTCCGGCCGGGAGAGACCACCGAGTCCGGGCGTCCGCGCTACCACGGGATGTCGTCGCTGCGCTACGCCGGAGAGGGGCTGTGGGCCGAGCAGATGGACATCTACGACCAGGCCGAAGCACGCGGCTCGCGCGAAGCCGCGCGCCTGGACTGAGCGTCACCGCGGGCTTCGCGGCGAAGGCCGGCGCGGAATCGGTCCGGCGGCCCGACTCAGCCCCGGTCGATCGTCGTCGGCGTCAGACCGCGTTCTCGCAGGACGAATTTCTGGATTCGACCGACCGGATTCCGGGGGATCGCCTCCATGAACTCGAGATAGCGGGGACGGGCGAATCGCGGGAGCACCTCGTCGAAATGCGCGAAGAGCGCCTCGGCGCTCAGCGCGGATCCCGAGACGGGGACGACGACCGCCTTGACGTCATCCTCCCCCAGATCGCTCGGCACGGCGTGGACGGCCACGTCCTCTACGTCCGGATGGAGGTGGATCGCCGCTTCGATCTCCATGGAGGAGATGTTCTCCCCACGACGGCGAATCGCGTCCTTCTTTCGATCGACGAAGTAGAAGTATCCGTCGACGTCGAGCTTTCCGATGTCCCCGGTATGAAACCACTCGTCGCGCTCGGCGCGGAGGGGGCCTGCGCCGCCACCCTTCAGGTAGCCCTCGAACATCGCGTGTGGCGTACGCGCGCGGATGAGGATCTCCCCGGGCTCGCCTCGCGGGACGTCTGCCCCGTGGTCGTCGACGAGCCGGATCTCGAGGTCCTCGTTGATCGGGCGGCCGGCGGAGCCGTCGGGAAACTTCTCGCCGAGCCGGGCGACCGCGACCGGAAACGCCTCGGTCAGGCCGTACATCGTCTGGACCTCGACGCCGAAGCGCCGGTGGATCTCCTCGACGGGGCACGGAAGCGGAGCGGTCCCCAGAAAGCGCAGGGGCAGCTCGCGATCGCCGGGGTCGGCGGGTTTCGACATCAGCATCGCGATCATCGGACCGACCGAGACCATTCCCGTGCAGCCGAAGCGCCGCACGATCTCCCACGCGGTCGCGGGATGGAATCGTTTCTCGATCACGCTCTGGGAGCCTGCGAGGATCGGTGTCAGGAGCCCCTGCAGCCCGCTCACGTGGAACATCGGCATGGGGACGAAGACGACGTCGCGCTCGGTCATCCGGGCGCTGTCGACGAAACTCCAGCCGAGCCGCACGAGGTATTCGTGACTGAGGACCACGCCTTTCGAGGGGCCCGTCGTGCCGGACGTGTAGAGGACCGTCGCGTAGTCGCCCGGATCGGGCCAGGTCGGGACTGCCATCGGCGCGGCCGCCAGCAGCGCCTGCGTCGTCGTTGCGTTCCGCGCGGAGGCTTCGCTGTCTGCGCGCAGGATCACGTGCTCGAGCGCCGGGCATCGAGGGCGCACCTGCTCGACGGCGGAAAGCGTGTCGGCGTCGCAGACCACGGCCCGAGCCCCGCTGTCGTCGAGCTGGTGGCGGAGGAACTCGCCTCGATAGGCGAGGTTGATGGGGACCGCGACCGCGCCGACCAGCATCCCCCCCAGCCAGATCTCGGCGAACTCGAGGGAGTTCGCCAGGAAGAGCGAGTAGCGGTCGCCCGATCGGAGTCCGAGGCTCGATAGCCCTGCCGCGGCGCGGCGCGCACCGTCCCAGAGCCGACCGAACGTGACCGGCTCGCCTTCGAACCGGATCGCGATGTGGTCGGGGGTTGCCTCTGCTCGCTCGGCGAGAAGCTCGACCAGGGACTTCACGCCGGGGCGACCTCGATCTCGTCGATCGCGTGCTTCGGATAGAACTGGTAGCACCACTGCCGAAGCTTCGTGTAGGCGTCGACTTCCTCCGGAGCGAAGTTCGCCGCGGGCAGGTATTTCATGTTCTCCCAGGCGAAGTAGTCCTGAGGGATCACCTGCCACTGGAGCTCGAGCATGTGCAGCGCGATCCCGGTCGGCTCGTCCCCGTCATCGCCCTCGACCCGCTTCGACGTCTGCTGCATGAAGTTGCGGCACATCTCGTCGTCGATGGGCGTCATGCAAGCGATCTGGAGCGTCGGGTGGGGGACCTCCCACCGGACGCAGCCGAAGAAGCCCCACGCCCTGACGTCCGTCGTCGCCTCGACCTCGCCGTCGGGTGTCATCCGAGTCGAGTCCTTGCCGGCTCCGTAGGGAACGTGCAGCTTGCATTGGAACTCCGGGTAGCCGAACACGTACTCGGTCGCCGTCGGCGCGCGACCGGCGCCGTGCACCCAGGCCACGTGCGCCGGGTCCGCGGCGTTCTCGTGGGGGAGCTGGGGGTGACACTTCACCTCCCAGCTGCGTCCGCTGAAGGGGAGCATCGGATACCAGCCGTCGTCCTCGAGCTCGGGGAATGCGGGCAGGTCCCATTGCGGAGGATTGCCTTCGGAGTCCCACCACATCATGATCATGCCGTGGAGTTCCCGGACCTCGTACGTCTTGATCTGGAGGTGGGCCTTGCAGTCCTGCTTGCTGTACGGGATCTCGGTGTTTCGCCCCTCGCCGTTCCACATCCAGCCGTGCCAGGGGCACATCAGCTGATCCCCCTTGACGTGTCCCATGCGATCCGTGAACTCTCCCTTCACGCCGCGATGGGCACCGAGGTGCAGGCAGAACGCATCCTGCAGATAGAGCTGTCCCGAATCCCCCCTCCAGAGCACGAAGTCTTCGTTGAAGTACTTCAACGCCTTCACTTCGCCCTTGTCGATCTCGTGCGACCAACCGATCTGCCACCAACTCCTGGGGTAGCGAAATCGGGGGAGAGAGAGAACCGGATTGGGCATGATCGTGGACCTCTTCGCCGCTCGTCGATCGGATGTCGAGCGGTCTTCGGGAGAATGACTTGCCCGACACGGGCGGCGTGTCTCCGTCGTGGTCGAGCGAGCCTCGGAAGGCAGCTCCGCTGCCTTCGGCCGACGAAGGGATCTGCCTGACGTCAAGGGCGAACGGTCGGCTGGCGAGATCAGCGGCCGTCGATCCCTTCATCGCATACGGCCTTCGGCATGACAAATTCGGATCCCTCATGCGCGCTATCGAAGAGCTGCATCCGACCGCGTTCCGGCGACCGGGGCCGATCCGGGTCAAGCGCCGACGAGATCCCGCAGGAGTGATCGGACTTCGCCGAGGAACCACTCGTGACCGGCGGCGCCCTGCGTCCGTTCATGGTGGACGAGATGGACGAGGGCGGGGGCCAGCTCGAGCGGTGGTTCGTGTCTCGTCAGTCCGTCGGGCTCGCCGCCGACGTCCAGCAAGGCGCGCGGAATCGTCGCGATGAGGTCCGTGCCCGCGACGATCGTGGGAATCGAGGCGGGCGTCGAGACGGTCAGCTTGATGTGTCGCTGCGCTCCGCGGGCCGCGCAGAGTTCATCGATCTCCTGGTCCGCCAGATTGGGATAGTCGACGGTGACGTGATCCGCTTCGAGGAAGTCATCCAGGGTCAGCGTCTTGCGTTTCCTGGATCGCCTGCGGCGGGTGATGCAGATGTATTCGCTCGCGACGAGCTCCTCGACGATCAGCCCCTTCGCGCCGCTCGGAGCGAAGGGCGTGACGGCGAAGTCGATCTCGGCGTTCTCGAGCGACCGCACGAGCTTGTCCGCCTGTACCGGAACGACCGTCAGCACGACGTCCGGGGCCGTCGACCGGATACGTTCCACCAGGGCCGGCAGCACGGTGAGCTGTGCGGCGCTCTCGAGGCCGAGGCGCACGGCCATCCGGGACGTGCCTGGGACGAAGGGCTGGCCTCCCGTCAGGACCTCTCCGGCGGCGTCGAGAATCTTCCGGACGGGCATCTCGAGCTCGGCGGCCCTCGGCGTGACGACCATGCCTTGCGCGGTCCGCTCGAGCAGGGGGTCGTCGAGGAGTGTCCGAAGTCGGGCGAGGGCGTGACTCGTCGCCGACTGCGAGAGGCCGAGGCGCTTCGCGGCCGCGGTCACGCTGGACTCCGCGATCAGCGCGTCGAGGACCACCAGAAGATTGAGGTCGAGGCCTGCGAGTCGCACGGTGTCACCTCGGAGGTAGGAGAACGTTGGATCGCTAGGTAAGCAAAGTCCCTGGCCGCGCGCCGCGGCGGGTCGCGGTCCGGACCGTGAGGCAGGGGTCGTCGGCGTCTCGTCGATGCCCGCATCGGGGAGCTCCGCGGACGTGGTAGCGGCCGTGAACGTGCGGCTCCGCTCCGTGCCCGGCCGGACGCGCGGGGGCGCCCCGTGGACGGGGCTGCGATGTTGATGCGGACGTTGCGTTCGGCCTCGGATGCGGTGGCGAGAGGGGGCGATGTCGAATCGGCTCTTGGGAGCGAGTTGCCTGGCCTACGCGATCGGCGTGGGCTGCGCGGAGGCAGGATGGGCGCCGGCGTCCGGTGTGCTCGTGGGGCTGGTGCTCGTGGGCGGCGTCCTGGTCGCCGGGCTGGCGGCGAAGCATCCGCGCGCGGCGATCGTGGCGGGGCTGCCGCTGCTGGTCTTCGTGGGTGCGCTCCGGCTCGAGCTGCGCCTCGAGCAGGCGCGGCAGGATCTCGATCGGGTCGCCTCACTGCCTGCGGATTCCGCACAGCGTTTCGAGGCGCGGGTGGTCGATCGTCGAGAGCGGCGTTGGGGAACCGAGATCGAGATGGATCGCGTCCGGCGGCTGGGCGAGGGGCCGCCACTGCCGAATCGCTTGCTGCTCTCGGTTGCGAAAGACGGCCTTGGGAGCCGGATTCATCGCCTCTCGCAGCCGGGGGGGCGAGTGCGATTCGTAGCGCGGTTGACCCCCATCGAAGGGACACGGAACCCGGGGACCGACGACGTCGCGCGGACCTGGGCTCGCCGCGGCCTCGCGGTCCGCGCCCGGGGGCTCGACCCCGCCTGGGCGGTCGCGATCGACGATGCGAAGGCCCGCGCGCCGTCGCTGCGCCAGCGTGTGCTCGATCGGGTGGGACCCCTGCTCGCCACCCGCTCGGGCGGCAGCCTTGCCCTGGCGCTCGTCCTCGGCGAGCGCGCAGGCCTGGCCCCCGAGCTCGTCGATGGATTTCGTGCCCTGGGCCTGTCCCACCTGATCGCGATCTCGGGGCTCCACGTCGCACTGGTGGGGGGCGGCGTGGTTCTCGTCGTGCAGCGGCGCGTTCGTCGAAGCGCAGCGGGGCGGCTCCCCGTCGCGATCGCCTGGGGCCTGGGAGCCGCTGCGGCGGTCGTCTACGCCGTCCTCGCCGGCGCGGGGCCGGCGGTACAACGCGCGGCGTTGCTCTTCGTCGGGGCGGCGCTGGCGAGACCCCTGCGACGCGATCTGACGCCGGCGCGGGCGCTGGGCGGAGCGGCCCTCGCTCTCGGTCTCGCGGAGCCCGCCTGGCTCTTCGATCTCGGGGCGCAGTTGAGCTTCCTTGCGTGCGCCGGAATCGTGTCCGTGTCCGGGAGCAGGCCGTCGCATCCGCCGCCGGAGAGGAGAGACCGGACGACGTTCCGGGAGGCGTTCCAGGTCTCGGCGTCGACGACACTGGCGGCCTCCTTCGCGGCGGCACCGGCGCTTGCGGCGGCGGGCCTCGCCCTCGTTCCGTGGGCGCCGCTCTCGAATCTGGTCGCGGTGCCGCTGCTGACCGGCATCGTGCTGCCGATGGCCTTCGTCGCGGTCGGTTGCGCCGCCGCCGGTGGCGAGGGGGTGGCGGCGATGGCGCTGCTTCCGGTGGCCGCGGCCGAATGGGCGGTTCTGTCGGCGGCGGACCTCGTGCCCGGATCGGCGGGGGCGGATCGGCTCGGGGCGATCGTGCTGGCGGCCGGCTGCGCGTGTGGCCTGGTGCTCACTCGACGACGGGCCTTCGGTGCGGCGTTCGTATCGTGGGTCGCGTTGGCCTCGCTCGGGGTGCCGCCCGGGACGGGCGCGTTCCGGCTCCCGAATCCGCCGCGGGTCGTCTATCTCGACGTCGGCCAGGGCGACGCCGCGCTGATCGAGGGGCGGGACGCACGGGTCCTCGTCGATACCGGGCGGTCGCTCGGCGGGGCCGGGCGCGCCGGGCGGGTGGAGCGGGCCGTGCGCGCGCTGGGCGGTCGCCGGCTCGATCGGCTGGTCGTGACCCACGGCGATGCCGACCATCGAGGCGCGGCGACGGACCTGCTCGCGCGCCTGCCGATCGGCGAGATCTGGCTGCCCGCGTCGGGCGCCGAGACCGACGAGCGGCTGGCGGACCTGGCGCGCGAGGCGAGGAATCGGGGGATCCCGGTGCAGTGGTTGGCGGCGGGCGCGTACCTCGAGGTCGGCGACCTGGGATTCGAAGTCCTGTCGCCTGCGCCGGGCACGACCGCCCCGATGAGCGGGGGCAACGAGGCTTCGCTCGTCCTCCGGGCGGAGGTCGGCGGCATTCGCCATCTCCTGGCGGCGGACATCGGAATCGAGACGGAGGCCGCGCTGGTCGAGTATCCGGCGGGGCTCGCTGCCGACGTCCTCAAGGTCGGGCATCACGGCAGCGCGGGGAGCACCTCCGAGCGCTTCCTGGCCGCGGTCGCCCCGAAGGTCGCCGTCGTCAGCGCACCGTGTCGAACTCAGCGTGGTCTTCCCGCCCCGCGCGTGCTCCGCCGCCTCGACCGCTTCGGGGCCCGCCTCGCGTGGACCGGGCGCGACGGGGCGGTCGCCGTTGCCCGATCCGGGGGCGAGATCGAGATCGTTCGTTGGGGCGAACGCCGCATCTGTCCGAGCGATCCCGAAGCACGCGTACCGACCGTGGACCTACCTCCCGGAGAATCGCGGCGGGCGCTTCTGGACGAAGGCCCGCTGCGCCTCTCGCGCGTCCTCCGTGCGGCGGAGGGGCTTTCCGAGCTCTTCCTGACGAGAATACGCGTTCTCGAGACTCATTCCCTCGAGCTCACGGACGCCCGAGAGCGTGGCCCGGACGGCGAGCGGCGCGTTGGCCGCGATCTGGTCGGCGACCTCGAAGACGCGCTCCATCAGTCGGTCGGCCGGGACCAGCTCGTTGACGAGCCCGATTCTCAGGGCGTGCTCGGCGTCGATCGGCTGGGCTGTATATAGAAGGTGGTTTGCGTGGACTGCGTCGATCTGGCGGGGGAGGGCGATCGTGGCCTGGCCGGTGGGGTAGAGACCGAGGGCCACCTCTTCGAGCGCGAAGGTGGCCTCGGGCACTGCATAGCGGAGCTCCGTGCCCAGCATGAGGTCGAAGCCCCCCGCTCGGGCGTGTCCGTTGACGGCGGCGATCAGCGGGACGCGCAGCTGGGTCTTCACGAGGGTGGCGTGACCCGCCGCGCGGAGCCCCTCGAAGTCGACGGGATCGATCTGCTCGCCCCGGGCCAGCGCCTGGGAGGCGGGAATGGTCTTCGTCATGTCCATTCCGGCACAGAACACGCGGTTCCCGGCGCCGGTCAGGATCGCCACCCGGATCTCGTCGTCCTCATTGATGTGAGCCCAATGGGCAGCGAGATCGCGCAGCGTCTCCGGGTCGAGACAGTTGGCGCGGTCGGGGCGGTCGATCGTCACGACGGCGACGTGGGGGTGGTCGGCGGGCAGCTCGAAGCGCGCGGGCATGGTCGGTCGGATCTCCAGGAGGGCCGGACGCAGTCGGGTCGGGCCGTCGGATCGGGTTCGGCTAGAGACACGAACCCGACCGGTCTGCTAGCAACCGCTCGGACGAAGTCGGGCGGTGGACCAGCCTAGCAGGCAGCGCGACGCCCATCGGTTCACGAGAATCCAGATTCTCGAACTCTATGGGCGCAACCGGCCTGAGAATCGATTAGGGAGAACGAATTGAGCCGCGGCGTGGGACACGACGAGCGTGAGGCGTTGGCGGCGGCGTGGCCCCGCGCGCTGATCGAGGCAGGCCTCGCGCAGGAGATCACCGACGACTGGCTGGTCCGCACCCAGCGCGCCGCCGAGTCCGGGCTTCCGGCCTGGCCCCGTTACGCACTCGATGATCGGCTCGTCGACGGGCTCTTCGAGGTGCGGCGGGCGCGGCGCCTCGTGCGCGGGCTGGACGGAGCCGCCGAGGCATTGGATCGCGAGCAGGCGGGGCTGTCGCGCGCCGCCGCGACGCGACCCAGCGGGCGACGCATCTCGCGGCTGCTCCTGCTCGGTGCCGACGGGGCGGATCGCTTCTATCGCCAGGCGGCGCGCCTCGCGGAACGCCACGCCGAGCGGCTCGCGGTCGTCGTGATCGAGGCGGACGAGGCAGCGCTCGGGGAGGCCCTGTACGGCCCGGGAAAGCGGGTTCGGGCAGCGCTGGTCGACCACAAGGACGCGGTCATCGCCCTGCTCGAGCGGTTGTTGCTCCAGGCCGAAGGCGGGCGCGCGGAGAGCGACTGAGCCGCGACGGCCTCCGGGATTTCGATCTGAAAGCCCCGTTTCAGGCGGTCCGCAATCCATTGCGGAGTTCGGCCGTCTGGCGGGGCGGATTCGTTTCAATCTGAAACGAATTCCTCGAATCGGGCTGTAACTCACTGCCGTGGAAAGGGATTCCGTTCCACGGGGAACGTCCTCGGCTCGGCTCGCCGTCGAGGTCTAGTCGCCGTCGAGGAGCGTGCGGATCCGGGTGAGCAGCGTGGCGGGCGTGAAGGGTTTCTCGATCAGCTCCGCGCGGGTCGGGTCCAGCCCGTGCCGTGAGAGCGTTTCGTCGGTGAACCCGGACATGAAGAGCACGCGAATCCCTGGTCGTAACTCCCTCGCTCTGCTTGCGATTTCGGGCCCGGCCACCTTCGGCAGGACGACATCGCTGAGCAGCAGGTCGATCGCGCCCTCGTGCCGGGCGCAGTGTCGCAGGGCCGCGGTCGCGGACTCTGCGCAGAGGACGCGGTAGCCGCTCTTCTCGAGCGTCCGCCGGACGAGCCGCCGGACCGGGTCCGCGTCCTCGACGAGGAGGATCGTCTCGTTTCCGCCGATCTGTCGCTTGTCCGTCGACGTGTCGTCCGTCGCGGCCCCCGTCGCGGCGACCGGGAAGTAGATCGTGAAGGAGGTGCCCGCGCCCGGCGTCGAGTCGACGTCGATCTGGCCGCCGCTCTGGCTCACGATGCCGTAGACCGAAGCGAGGCCCAGCCCCGTGCCCTGGTGGGTCTCCTTCGTCGTGAAGAAGGGCTCGAAGATCTGGGCGCGCGTGTCGTCGTCCATGCCGATGCCGGTGTCGGAGACGCGGAGCAGCACGTAGTTGCCGGCTTCGACGACGCCCGACTCGGTGCGACGGTCGGTTCGCGCGACGTGATTCGCGGTCTCGATCTGCAGGCGGCCTCCCTGCGGCATCGCGTCCCGCGCGTTCACCACGAGGTTCACGATCACCTGCTCGATCTGGCCGGGATCGGCGATGATCGAACGCAGCTCGCCGTCCTGAAGGGTCACGAGCTCGATGTTCTCGCCGATCAGCCGGCGCATCATGCGGTCGATGTCGGCGACGACCGCGTTCAGGTCGACGGGCTCCGGCTGGAGGACCTGGCGCCGGCTGAACGCGAGCAGCTGGCGCGTGAGGCCCCCCGCTCGCTCCGCGGCGCGAAGGATCTCTTCGGCGTCCCGTCGTGCGCCGTGCCCCTCGCCGAGCTCGTCGAGCACGAGGTCGCTGTAGCCGATGATGGCGGTGAGGAGGTTGTTGAAGTCGTGGGCGATCCCGCCGGCGAGGCGTCCGACGGCTTCCATCTTCTGGGCCTGGTTGAGTCGGAGCTCGCTCTCGCGGAGCGCCTCTTCGGCGGAGCGGCGCGCGCCGATGTCGCGAAGCGTGACCGCGAGATAGGACGCGTCCTCCTCGCGCTCGCCCAGGAAGAGGAAGACGGTGGCCTCGGTCGGGATGGGTGCTTCGCCGGCCGGGTTGCGCAGGTGCAGCTCGCCCGACCATGGCTGAGCCGGGGTGAGGAGTGGCAGGATCTCGTTCTCGAGCCGCGCCGCGTCCACGGTCGAGAGCAGCTCGTCGAGGTGGGGCCCCTCGACTCGCGGCTCGCTGCCGGGCGCGAAGGAAGCACCCAGTCGGCGTGAGGCGGCGTCGTTCGCGAAGCGCAGCGTCGTGTCCGTATCGCAGATGAAGACGAGATCCGTGCCTTCCTGGACGACGCGGTAGAGCAGGTCGCGCCCGAACTCCGTGCGGCGCCGGTCGGTCACGTCGCGGGAGACGATCAGCGCGTGGAGCGTTCCTTCCGGAGCGTCGAAGGAGCTGCTCCGTGACTCGAGCCAGCGGTAGGTCCCGTCCTGGTGCTCGATTCGGTTGATGGCGAACGACTGGCCCTCGCCCGTGAAGAGCCCCTTCTGGAATTCGCGATTCGCCGCGCGGTCGTCGGGGTGCACCATTTGCGGGATGCTGCGCCCGATCATCTCCTGGGGCGTGAAGCCGAGCATCGGGAGGCTCGCCTCCGACGCGAAGAGGATCCGGCCCCGTTCGTCGATCTCGATCAGGAGCTCGTGGTGCTGGCGAGAGAGCGCCTCGAAGCGGTGTTGGTTCGCGCGGATCTCCGCATCCGCGCGCTGACGATCGATGGCGGCGGCGGCGTGGGTCGCGAAGGCGGAGAGGAGCGACCGGACGAGGTCTGCATCGAGGATCGGCTGGCGGCCGTAACCGCCGACGAAACCGATCACGACGCCGTCCGCGCGATGGAGCGGTTGGCCCGCGTAGCTCTCGAAGGTGGGCGACAGGCGTTCGGCGACCTCGGGCACGAGGGCCGACACGCCCGACGGGAAGACGCACGCGTCGCCGCCGGCGGCGGTCGCATCGGGCAGCTGCCCGAGCGCGAAGCGTTCGCGCGCCATCGGCTCGCCGTCCTCGAAGCCGACGGCGACGTGGGCGTGGCCCGGGTCGTCGGGGGCGATGCCCGCGAGCACGATCCGATCGAGGCCGAGCGCCCGACCGATGGAGACGAGGTTCTGCTCGAGGCCCTCCCGTCCGTCGACGGCGACGCCCTTGGCGATCGAGCGGAGCGCGAGCTCGACCTGCTTCCGGGCCGTGATGTCCTCGTAGACGACGGCGAAGTTGCGCTGCTCGTCTTCGGTCTGGAAGGGCTCCCAGCTCGCCGCGTACCAGGACTCGGTTCCGTCGTCGTTCTCGTAGACGAAGTCACCGGCTCCTCGTCCGGGGCGATCGAGGCGAACCGAGTCGTACCAGACCGTCTCCATCGCCTGACGCACGTCGTCCGACATGCGCGGGAAGAGGTCGTGCACGGAGACTTCGTGGCCGAAGGCGGTCTTGAAGGCCCGGTTCGAGAAGAGGACGGCACCGCTGCGATCGAGAATGGCGGCCGGACGGCCACCGGACTCGACGATCGTGCGGTAGTGGTCGTCCCGCTTCCGTGCGACGGCGGACTGCGCGCTCTGCTCGGTCACGTCACGGAGGACGGCGACGACCCTGCGCGGCCCGTCTCCTTCTTCGAAGCTGCGGACCCTCGCCTCGAACTCGACGCGCAGGCCGTCGCTTCGCGGAACCCGGAAATGCACCGTCGGCTCGGCGCCCGTCGCCACGATCTTCTGGAAGGCGGCCAGGGTCGCCGCGCGATCCTCGGGCACGATCACTTCGACGAAGCTGCGACCGACGAAGAACTCCGGAGGGCGAGCAAGGATCGGCTCGATCGCGGGGGACACGTAGAGCAGGCGGCCGTCGATGCCCAGTTCGACGACGGCGTCGGTCGCGTGGCGCAGGAGCGCCCGTTCACGGTGGCTGGGGGGCACCGGATTGTCACGATCGCCGATCGGCATGGATTCCGTCCCGAGGGTCTCGGGGCAAGCCCCCAGGCTCGACTCCGGTACACCTCCCGAACAATCCTATCCGGCGGCGTGCGCGAGGACCACAAAAAATCAACTTTGTGGCGCGTTCGGCGGCGGCGGGTCAGGGGAAAACCGGAGGGGCGGGGGGCTTCCGCTGCGTTCCGCGTCGCGGTCAGTAGAGGCCGAGCATGCGCCCCGACATGGCGACGACGGAGAGGACGAGCACGGGGCGGATCAGCTTCTCCCCGCCGAGGACTGCGGCGCGCGCGCCGACTTCGCCTCCGAGTGCGAAGCCGACGACGAGCGCCGAGGCGGGGGCCCAGTCGACCTGTCCGTGCAGGATGAAGACCGGCACGGCGACGACGGTCAGCGCGCCGATGATCACGACCTTGATCGCGTTGGCGCGAACCAGGTCGAGGCCGCTGCGGGCGAGGGCGGCGATCAGGAAGAGGCCGACGCCGGCCTGGATCGCGCCGCCGTAGAGCCCGATCCCGAAGAAGATGAGCGCATTCCACCATCGAGAACGCGGACTCTCATCAGCGTTCTCCTCCCGAGCCGGCGCCCGACGCAACATCGGGTAGAGCAGTGCGATCATGGCGACGCCGAAGGCCTGTCGGAACAGCTCCGCCGACATGCGCGACGCCCCTTCGGCGCCGACCACCGAGCCGAGCAGGACGGGCACCAGGACCGGCGCCGCGCCACGCAGACCGTCGAGGCCTTCCTTCCGGAAACGCCAGATGGCGACGCCGTTCTGGAAGAGCACGCCGATCCGGTTCGTGCCGTTCGCCGTCGTGGCGGGCAGTCCCACCATCACGAGGAGCGGGACCGTGATCAGGGAGCCTCCGCCGGCGAGGGTGTTGATCACGCCCGCGACGAGCCCGCCGACGGCGAGCAGGAGCCAGGTCGTCGGGTCTTCCATCGAGGCGAGGCACTCCAGGGCAGGCGGGCAGGGGCGGATTCCCCGGCGCAGTCGCCACGGGGCGTCACAGAATGCAAACTCCCGTTGGAAGTCGCCAGCGGGTCGAGCGGCCGGAGCTGGGCGAGGAGAGGGCGTGTCGTGACGATCGAGAGGGCCTGTGGCAGCTGGGAGACGCCGATCGGATCGGCGGACCTGGTGCGGGGGGCCCTGCGCCTCGGCGCGCCGCGAATCGAGGCCGGCTTTCTCTACTGGCTCGAGGGCCGCCCCGACGAGGGCGGCCGACAGGTCGTGGTCCGTGCGTCGCTCCCCTCGGCGCCGGGCGGCGAGGTCGGAAGGACTCGAGAGGCGAGTCCACCCGGCGTCAACGTGCGCACCCGGGTGCACGAGTACGGTGGGGGGGAGTACACGGTCTGGCGCGATCGCCTCTATTACGTCGACGACGCCGGCCAGCGGATCCTGGGCGGGCGGGTCGGCGGGCCCGTCGAACCGATGGTCGATCCCGGGAGCGCCTGGGCCGATCTGACGGTGACCCCGGACGGCGCCTGGCTGCTCGCGATCGAAGAGCGACCCCGCGCAGGGACCGAGCCCGAGAACCGCGTGATGGCGATCCCGCTCGACGCGGCCGGTGCGCGAGCGGGCGCGCCGCGGGGGGTGGCCGCGGGGCACGACTTCTACGCCTCGATCACGGTCGCGCCCGCCGGCGACCGCGTCGCGTTTCTCGCCTGGGACCATCCGAACATGCCGTGGAACGGGACCCTCCTCGAGACGGTCGCCTGGGGTCCGGAGGGACCGGCCGGGGCCGCTCGGGCCGTCGCCGGCGGCGCGTCGGAATCGCTGTTCCAGCCGCGCTTCTCCGCCGACGGGGCGCTCTTCGTCGCCACTGATGCGAGCGGGTGGTGGAACCTCGCGCGGCTCGGCGACGCGGGGCTCGTTCCGATCCATCACGAGGCCTTCGAAGTCGGGCGTCCGCAGTGGCAGTTCGGCATGTCCGCCTGGGTCTTCGCGGCCGGCGGCATCGTGGCGGCTGCTCAAGCGTCTGCGGTCGACCGTCTCGTAGAGATCGATGTCGAGAAGGGAGATTCTCGTGATCGCAGCGGGGGCGCGTCCAGCATCGATGGTCTCACGAGCGGCGAGGGCTGGCTCGCGTACATCGGCGCCGGCGCGGATCGCGGCGCGGCCGTCTGTCTGCAGCCCGAGGCCGGGGGCGAGGTGCTGCGCGTCCGCGAGAGCAGCGGTCTGGCGCTGCCCGGCGACGTGGTGAGTCGCGCCGAGGTCGTCTCGCTCCCCTCGCGCGACGGCCGCACTGTGCATGCCTTTCTCTACGGGCCTAGGTCGGGAGCCCAGGTCCCGCGACCCGGAGAACGGCCGCCGCTGCTGGTGAAGAGCCATGGGGGACCGACCGCCGCGGCGAGCTCGGCCCTCGATCCGCGGATCCAGTACTGGACGAGTCGCGGCTTCGCCGTCGCCGACGTGAACTACGGCGGATCGACCGGCCATGGCCGGACCTACCGCGACCTGCTGGCGGGCCAGTGGGGAATCGTCGACGTCGAGGACTGCGTCGCGGTCGCGGAGACCCTCGCGGGGGAAGGCCGGGTCGATGGCGATCGTCTCGCGATCAGCGGCGGCAGCGCGGGCGGCTACACGGTGCTGGCCGCGTTGGCCTTCCACGACACGTTCTCCGCCGGGGCGAGCCACTACGGAATCGGCGACCTCGAGGCGCTCGCTCGCGACACCCACAAGTTCGAGTCGCGCTACACGGACTGGCTCGTCGGGCCTTTGCCCGAGTCCGAGGCGATCTACCGCGAGCGCTCGCCGATCCACCACGTCGACGGGCTCTCGTGTCCGGTCGTCTTCTTTCAGGGCCTCGAGGACAAGGTCGTCCCGCCGAATCAGGCGGAGGCGATGGTCGACGCCCTCGCCGCGCGCGGACTCGCGCACGCCTACGTGCCCTTCGAGGGAGAGCAGCACGGTTTTCGTCGTGCCGAGAACATCCGAACGGCGCTCGACGGGGAGCTCTATTTCTACTCGCGGATCTTCGGGTTCGAGGCTCCGCGTCCGGACGCGGTGCGCGTCGTCGAGCCTTCATGAGGAGACGCGGGTTCCTGTCGAGCATCCTGCTCGTCATCGTCGCACGGGTCGCCTGCGTCTCGCCGACCGGCGGCTGGGACAGCGCGTCGTTCGTCTCGCTCCATCCGGAGATCGCTGGGATCCGCGGGCAGCGGATCGGGGACCTCACGCCCTACCCGGCGATCGTCGACGGGCAGGTGGCGATGGTCACCTGTCGTTTCGTCACCGACGGGCGTCCGATCCCGATCGCCGTCACCGGGGAAGGGTGGCCCGCGACGTGGGGCGAGCGCGCCCTCGAGGCCGTCGATGCCGCGGTCGTCGCGATCGAGTTCGATCGGCGCTCGCTGCCCCTCGATTCGCCGGGCATCCACATCCGATCGTTGGCGGCGGCGAGCGGCACGGGCCCTGCCGGTCTCGCGGACACGCGGGCGGAGTGCGACGTCGGCGCGGCGTCCTCGGGCGAGCGGGACGTGCGCGGGCGGCTGGTGCACGCGGAGGTCCGTATCCGTCGGCGCGTGCTCGGGACCTGGGCGCTGGAGCGTGCGGCGACCGCGGAGGGCTGGGTCGGTGCGATGCTGCACGAGCTCGGGCACGCACTCGGTTTCCAGGGCCACGCCGCCGTCGGCGACTCCCTGGTCCAGCTCGAGCAGAGTCGCCTGCGCGCACTCGGTCGACGGGTGCTCGCGGGCGGGAGCGTTTCGGCGCCGAACGTGCGCGCCCTCTACGCGGTCGCGCCCGGGACCCGGCTCGGGGTCGCGACCCTGTCGGCCTCGGCCGAGGCGGTCGTCGCGGCGGCGGTGCGCGAGATTTCGGCGCGAACGAGCAGGTCGGGTCCGCCGATCGCCGCACGCTCGGTCGTGGGCGATCGGCACGCGCGGCTGGCCTGGCGTTGGCGGGACGGGACCTCGCTCGTCCTGCGCTTCCCGAACTGGAGCGAGTCGCTCCGCTGGGGGCGTCCCGTCGAAGTCCGGCGCGGCGAGATCGGCGCGCTCGAGGCCGACCGGGCCTACTCCGCGACGTCCGGGTCGATCGCCCGGGCCCGGGCGATCAGCTCGTTCGCTCGATTCGTCTCGCCGGCGGCGCGAAGTACGAGGCCGAGTCGGTAGAGCACGACCGCCTCGTCCGGTGCCTGCTCGAGGGCGATCTCGAGATGCTGGAGGGCGCGCGCATGGTCCGATCGCGGTTGCTTGAAGAGCGCCCAGCCGAGCCCCATCTGGTAGGCGGGCTCGTCCGGCCAGAGCTCGACCGCGGGCTCGAAATACTCGAGCGCGCCTTCGAAGTTGCCCATCTTCGCGAGGATCTCGCCCTTGCGATACGAGGTCTCCGCCTGGGCCAGGCGGGCGGTGTCGATCTGGAGTTCTTCGCTTCCGCCCGCGTCGTAGGCCTTCTTCTTGTCCGGATCCGACAGGACTTCGAAGGCCTCGGCGATCCGGGCGAAGACCTGTGCGGCGGCTTCCTTGTGATCGTCGAGGCCGAGTCGCCCGAGCGCATCCGGGTGGTACTTCTTCGCGGCCTTGAAGTACGCCTTCTTGATCTGCGCGGCGCCGGCATCCTCCTCGAGTCCGAGCGCGGCGTAGTGGTCGAGGTCGGCGAGCTGTCCTCGTAGCGCGTCGATCTCTTCCCGGAGCGCTTCGGCCTT